>CAZNTU010000032.1:7554-35552 GCA_964575975.1 uncultured Desulfobacteraceae bacterium | reverse complement strand
TTCTGCCGAAGCCCACCTATATGTGTACCTATTCCTGCCGCTGTTCGCAGGAATCGCTGATGGAAGTGCAGGAAAAGGTCGTCTCCGCCTTTTCCGGAAGGTTTCCGTCCTTCTACAAAGGAGGTTTCATCAATCTCGACTTTCATTCGATTCCGCATTTCGGAGACGAGTCGGAAATGTAAAGAGTCTGGTGCGGGGCGAAGGGAAAGACCATGAAGGGAGCCGACACCGTCGTGGTCCAGGACGCGGAAAGCAATGCGGTAGTATACGCGCGCGCCGACATTTTGAGGAAGGAGGAATGCGAAGAAGTCAAAAAATTCGTCGCCTACTTGAGGAAAGTCAAGGGGAACGTGGACGAGACTCTGGTCTTCGACTGCAAATTCACGACGTACGGGGTGCCCGGGGAACTCGACGAAGACGGCTTGAAATTCGACTGGTTATAACGGATTTGGGGGGAGCGACCTTTTGACCGGATCTTTAGCGCACTTTCGTTTATGGTTTAGTTGCAAAGCTTAACCTAAAAAACGAAAGGAGCAACGAAAATCCAGACCAAAAAGCCGACTCCCCGGAAAAATCGTACAATCGTTCTCCCATTCGATCAAGCGAAATATATGGTGTCGATCGAAGGTTCCAAAAAGTTCAGGAAAATGCTGGACGAACTCGTCGAAAAGCATCCCGAGCTTTTCCCGTCGATTTTCGTAGTTTGCTGCCTTCCGCGCGTTTTTATCAAGATTCGCGACCGGTCAAGCAAAAGATTCGCGAAACCGTTCAAAGTGGCCGCCGACAAGCTGTGGAACCGCTGCAAGGCCGCATCGAAGTCGTCCTTTTCCCAACGGGTCCGAAGACTCTGCGAGTGGGCTTCGAACGAGGAACTCCGCGTCCCGGAAGTCATTTCCAAGCCGATACCGAAACCGAGGGAGAACCTGTCGAGCTGTTCGAGGGCGTACGACCCGCCGGGAGGCCACGGGACAAGCAACATGGTGGACAGGTTGACGCGGAGAATGGACCGGCATCTGTTCTCGACTTTTTATTTTCACGGAAGCTTGGCCTCGGCCGAGTCGGGCATCAGGGGGCTGGGCGTTGATCCACAACTTCGCTCCGTGCAATCCGACGACGGTGGAAAAACCCGACGGATGAAGGTGTCCCGCCGAACGGCTCGACAAGTCGAGGTATCACATGAAAATTGGCTTCAAAATCTCTTGACGTCGACGTCAATGGGAGGATTTAAACAAACTCCCCCAAATCCGTTATAACCAGTTTTTTTATTCGAAACGGTTGGGGGCGTCGAAGCCCGCTGATTGGCAGAACTTGTCTCTATTGGCTGCGCGGATGTCCTCGGCGACCATTTTTTTCACGAGTTCGTCGAAGCCGGTCTTGGGGCTCCATCCGAGATTTTTCTTCGCCTTGGCCGGATCGCCCAGGAGAAAATCGACTTCGGCGGGGCGGAAATATCTCGGGTCTATCCTGACGACGGTTTGCCCCGGTTCTATGAACCTGCCGGACGTTGCGAACCCGGACGAATCGACCGAAGCGATCACGCCGGTTTCCGCGAGGCCCTCGCCCCGCCACGTCACGGTCGCCCCGATCTCCGAAAACGCCTTTTCCACGAACTCCCGGACCGAGCGGGTCTCCCCGGTTGCCACCACGTAGTCCTCTGGCTCCGCCTGCTGGAGCATCAGCCACATAGCCTCCACGTAGTCCTTGGCGAACCCCCAGTCGCGCTTCGAATCGAGGTTGCCGAGATAAAGCGTCTTTTGAAGTCCGAGCTTGATGCGTGCCACCGCCATGGTGATTTTGCGGGTTACGAATGTTTCCCCCCTGATCGGCGATTCGTGATTGAACAGTATGCCGTTGCAGGCGAACATGCCGTAGGCCTCGCGATAGTTCACGGTTATCCAGTAGGCGTAGACTTTCGCGGCGCCGTAGGGGCTTCGGGGATAGAACGGCGTGGTCTCTTTCTGTGGAATTTCGCGAACCCTGCCGTACATCTCGCTGGTGGAGGCCTGATAGAAGCGGCATGTTTTTTCAAGGCCGAGAATTCGAATCGCCTCCAGAATCCGCAAGGTCCCTATGGCATCGGAGTTGGCCGTGTACTCGGGGATCTCGAACGACACCTGCACGTGGCTCTGGGCGGCCAGGTTGTAGATTTCGTCGGGCCTGGTCTCCTGGACGATGCGGATGAGGTTCGTGGAGTCCGTGAGGTCTCCGTAGTGCATGAAAAAGTTGACGTCCTCCTCGTGCGGATCCCTGTAGAGATGGTCCACCCGGGAGGTGTTGAAGGACGATGACCTGCGCTTGAGGCCGTGGACAATGTAGCCTTTTTCGAGCAGGAATTCGGCTAGGTAGGCACCGTCCTGGCCGGTTATGCCGGTTATTAAAGCGGTTTTGTTCATAGTTATCCGACCATCTTCCTTCAATTCTCCTATTATTTGAAGTTGTTTGATTTCTATAAACCACTTTGCAGCTCCCGGACGAATCCCCCTTGGAGTATGCTTTTGCTTGGAGTTATATACGGAAACACCGAAGGGATTAGTTATCACGCAGCCACTGGAAATTCAATAGGAAATATTTCCCATTCCGCACCCCGAAATCATAGGCTTTCATTATCAGGATCAATTCCGGAATGATAGGACATAGAGCCTACCATTGGACGGTCGAATATACTAAGCGGAAACGGAGCAACGGCGGCAAAAGCCAAGGTGAACAGTATTGCCGTCGCCGTAGTTCCGGGATATCGAGCGCGAAAGCCGTCTGGGAAGGGGTCACCTGTTATCTCTTCCCTGCGACTGTGAACGACGTCCTTTCCTTCGTCGCAACACGAAGCCGCGACGGAAGCCGGTTGGCGTTCGATCATTTTTCGGCGTCAGTGGCCGACGGGAGCTGCGAATTGCCCGAAACCAAAGCGCTCGCCGGTTTTTCCAGAAGGTTCCGCGAAAGAATTTTGTCCGGAATCGCCCCGAAAAACTTGAACTCAAGGCTGAGGAAACACGGACTCGTTCTGGAAGAAAATTTCGCGCGGGAAAGCAACGAACGAACATACTTCAAGGAATACGGACGGAACCGACCAGTGGTCCGACCTTTTCCGTTTCGCGGTCGCAAGGGTGGAAAAACAGCTATCCATCGCCGGGCGAGGACCGCTGTAGTTTAGTCTCCCGCGCCCTCATGCCCAATGCGGCGGCATTGCGGTCGAATCAGTTTCGTCTTGCCGATAGGATGGGCGTGTTCAAGACCAGGGTCGAATACTCTTCGGAGCGCTTGATGTCGAGATTGATGGAGCTTTGGTCGATGACGAAATATTTGGAAATCACATCCACGATGTCTTGCTGCAAATTAGAAATCAGGTCGTCGGAAACTTCCAGCTTGTCGTACACCAGCGCCAGCTTGAGCCTTTTCTTGGCCGTGTCCTTGCTTTTTTCCTTGGCGAACAATTTTTTAATTATTCCGTCGATCATCTGATCTCCTTGTTATACGCGGCCGAATTTCTGGCCGATTTTTTTCCAGAACCCCTTTTTGACCTGCGGGACCTCGATGGGAAGGTCAGAGCGGCCGTTGAGTCTCATGGCCACTCGCTTGAACGCTTGTCCGGCCTTGGAATCCTTGTTTTGCACAAGATGGTTTCCGGTGTTTGTAGCGACGACGACGTTGTCGTCCATGGGCACCAAACCCACCAAGTCGATGGATAAAACATCGACTACGTCGTCGTGGCTCAGCATGTCGCCTCTTTCCACCATTTCCGGAACGATCCGGTTCACCAGAAGCTTGGGCGCGACCTGTTTCGCGTACAACAGTCCGATCACCCGGTCGGCGTCCCGCACGGAGGAAACCTCGGGCGTGCAAATCACGATCGCCTCGTCGGCCCCAGCCACTGCGTTCTCGAAACCCTGCTCGATTCCCGCCGGGCAGTCCAGAAGCACGAAATCGAACTCCTCCCGCAACAGCTTGCAGAATTCACGCATGTTGTCCGGGGATATCACGTTCTTGTTGTCGCTCTGGCTCGCGGGTATCAGGAACAGATTGTCGATCTTCCTGTCCTTGATCGCCGCCTGCTGGATCTTGCACTTTCCCAGAACCGCGTCCACCACGTTGAAGACTATGCGATTTTCCAGCCCCATCACCACATCCAGGTTCCTCAAGCCGATATCCATGTCGATCACTGCGACTTTCTTCCCTTCCAAGGCAAGCGCCGCTCCAAGGGATGCCGTCGCCGTAGTCTTTCCGACTCCGCCTTTTCCCGATGTGACAACGATAATTTTTCCTTCCAAGGATCACCTCTTACGTTTGAATGTCCTTCCTATTCCAACATGTTCCTGTTCCAGCATGTTCCTATCGGACTTTCGGCCACGGAATCCGTCCGAAAGGATTGGCTTCCAAATAATTCTCGACAATGATCGCCCCGTTTTCCACATGGGCGAATTCAGGGGTTTTGCCGGCGGCCTCGGACGTGCCGGCGGCTACGCAACCGGCGATTTGAACCTGGGTCGGTCTGAAGTCGAGGGAAAAGATGATCGCGCCGTCGTCCCCTCCTTTTCCCGCCCAGGCGGTACCCCTGAGAATACCCAAGACAATTATGTCGCCGCCGGCTTCAACTTCCCCGCCGGGGTTGACGTCCCCCATGATCACCAAGTGCTTTTTCGCCGTGATTTTCTGTCCGGAGCGCACTCGTCCCGTCATCATCAGAACGTCGCTGCTGTACTGGCGCCACGTCCGGTCCATGTCTCTCTGCCTCATCCTGTTTTCGGCCTCGACCCGATCGATCTTTCGGGCCGGAGGAGAGAACGATCCGACATTGTACTCTTCGGTTATGAGTTTTCCGAATCTCTCGATCAAATGCGCGTATGTTTCGGGGTCCCCCGGATCGAGCACCACTTTCGCGCCCGCCGCCAAGTGGTTCAATCGCTGGAAAGCCATGCGCAGTTCCTTCTCGATTTCCTCCAAGGATCTTTCCGGGTCGATGGTAACCCAAAGGCTGTCGCCCACGCCCTTGAGTCTGGCGGCGGGTCGGGCTGGCGGGCTTTTTTTTTCGGTTGGTTCCGAATTCGTTTCTTTCATGAACAACTTTCCGCTATCCTTATGTTTTTTATGCCTAAAGGGAGTTTGCGAACATATCCGGAAGACGACATGAGATCGGGCATTCGTGGAGCAAGTATAAAGTAGGCAAAATTGTGTGTCAAGAAATAAAACATCGCTACATATGGTGCAGAAATCCTTTCTCAACTTCCATTGCGAATTTCTTCCGCGATTTCGTTCGCTTTCTCCATGGCTTGTTCCACGTCCATGGAAACGATCTTCCGGTCTTCCATGACCGGCCGGCCGTCGATGATCACCGTTTCCACGTCGCTTCCGCGAGCGGCGTACACCAAATGGGACTCGGGGCGGTACATGGGCGTCAGGTGCGGTTTTCGCGTGTCGATTACGATTAGGTCCGCCTTTTTCCCCGGCTCCAGGGAACCAATGGTATCGGACATGCCAATGGCGCGGGCCGCGTCTATAGTTGCCATCCTCAAGACGGTATGCGAGTTCAAGGCGGTGGGGTCCCCTTTATGGACCTTGTGAAGCTTGGCGACCGTATCCATTTCCGAAAACATGTCCAAGTCGTTGTTGCTGGCGCATCCGTCGGTCCCGATACAAACGCAAACGCCCGCGTCCAGCAATTCGGGCACCGGTGCGACGCCGGAGGCCAGTTTCATGTTGCTTTCCGGATTGTGGACGACCTTGACGTCGAATATTTTCAGCAGCCCGATGTCTTCCGTCGAGAGAGCCACGCAATGGCAGGCGACCAGATCGGGGCCGAGGACGCCCAGGTCCGCCAAGTGTGCGACGGGGCTCTTGCCGTAGCGCTTGCGGATTTGTTCCACCTCGCTCTCCGTTTCGGACAGGTGGATTATGAGCGGGATTTTGTTGTCGCGGGCGATTTTCGCAGCGTTCTTAAGCAGTTCCGGGGAACAAATATACGGGGAATGGGGTTCGACGGCGATTTTGATCAAGGGGTCGCCTTTCCATTTTTCGACCAGCATTCGCGTGTACTCGAAACCTTTTTCTACGGGACCGTAGTTCGGGGATGGAAAATCGTAAAGGACCTCGCCTACCACCGCGCGCATGCCGGAATGCTTCGCCGCCATGGCCACGGAATCTTCGAAAAGGTACATGTCCGTGAAGCACGTGGTACCCGACATGATCATCTCCGCGCAGGCGAGGAGAGCGCCGAAATAGACCTTGTTCTGGTCGAGCTTGGCTTCCGCCGGAAATATGTGATCCTCGAGCCAGGTCATCAGAGGAAGATCGTCCGCCAAGCCCCTGAAGAGAGTCATGGCTGCGTGGGTGTGTCCGTTGATCAGCCCCGGCATGACGATTCCGCCTTTGGCGTCGATCGTCCTGCCGACGCTTTGAAACGCGAAATCTTCCGCCCGACCCACTTGGACAATGGTATCGCCCCGGACCGCCACCGCCCCGTTTTCGAACCTTTCTCCCTTGGAATCCATTGTAAGGACATGACCGTTGACGACAAGGATATCAATCCGTTGATCGTTCATCGATATTCTCCATTACGTATTTGATTATCTTTTCCAGTTTGGACGCGGCGGTCTCGGCGGTCTCGATGATTTCCTCCACGGTGGAAGGGGCGGGGGCGTCGGCGTTGTGGACGTTCGTCACGACGGAGAGCCCGAGGACCCGGATGGAGGAATGAACGGCGGCGATCACCTCTTGGACCGTCGAGAATCCCACCGCGTCGGCTCCGATGGTTCGCAAAAACCGCACTTCGGCGGGAGTTTCCAAAGAAGGTCCTTTCAACCCGACGTACACGCCTTTTCGAACGGGAAAGCCATTTTTCTCTGCGCACGCGAGGGCGAGGGACGACAGCCTTGGGTCGTAGGCGAACGCCATGTCCGGGAATCGAATGCCCCAATCGTCTTCGTTCGGACCCACCAGCGGGTTTTCCCCGGTAAGATTGATATGATCGGAAACGACCATGACGTCGCCGGGAGAAAACGCGGGGTTCAAGCCTCCCGAGGCGTTGGACACGATCACGGCCTTTACGCCCATTTCTTTCATCACCCGAACCGGAAAGGCTACTTGGCGGGCGGTGTATCCCTCGTAAAGGTGAAAACGCCCTTGGAAAACCATGGCCTGCTTCTCTCCCGCCAGACCCAGCACCAATCTTCCATGGTGGCTTTGAACCGTGGAAACGGGAAAGTAGGGAATGTCTTCGTATTCGAAGGCACGGGTGGAATTCAGAAAGGACGCGCTGTCGCCGAGACCAGTTCCGGTCAAAACGGCTATTTCGGGCGACACGCCCGATCTTTCGGATATAAATCGTGCGGCTTCGGCCGCTTTTCGTTTGCCGTTATCCATGTTCCCTTTCCGGTTGTCTGACACTTGCATGATTGGCAAGATCGGCTCGGCCGCCGGCCGAAAATTCCGCTCCGCGCAATGTCTTTCTTTCATAGACCAGCGAGGTTCTACAGTCAAGCGGGTAAATTATTTGGATTTTTGATTCATGATACGTTGACTTTTAAAAACGTTTATGGAATATTGCCCGATGGTTTTATTTTTGAAAAAAACACCTTTATATATAGATATATGGACGTTACAGAAAAATAAAACCTCGTGCAATTTCGAAATTTATTGGCGCCCGCCGGTTTTCGATTTTTCGAATACCCAGCGGGAAAGGATTTTAATGGAAGCGAAGTCCATCGACTTTGCGACAGAACAATGGGGAGAGGCGCATGGCATTGAGTCTAAAGCCAGAACATCCGGACATTACGGAAGAAATGTGGGTCGAAATCGACAAAATCATCGCCGGACATCGCGGAATCTCGGGCTCCGTGATTACGGTGCTCCGCATGTGCCAGGACACGGTGGGATATCTTCCGCTGGAGCTTATGGACTACATCGGTTTCGGGATGAATTTGCCCAGGAGCGACGTTTACGGAGTGGCTTCCTTTTATTCGCTCTTCTCGTTCGTCCCCAAGGGAAGGCACACGATCAAGATCTGCATGGGAACCGCCTGTTACGTCAAGGGCATCAAGGAGGTACTGGATCGCATCAAGTACACCTACAAGGTCGAGGAAGGCGGGA
This sequence comes from uncultured Desulfobacteraceae bacterium, assembly GCA_964575975.1. Taxonomy (GTDB): domain Bacteria; phylum Desulfobacterota; class Desulfobacteria; order Desulfobacterales; family SKZT01. The sequence goes on along the minus strand of CAZNTU010000032.1, from coordinate 27,476 downwards.
CTTCAGAGGATCGCAGGTTTTCGCTGGAGTCGGTGCGATGCCTGGGCGCTTGCGGTCTCGCTCCGGTAATGGTGATCGGACACGACACGCACGGCGACGTGTCTTCCGACAAGATAATCAAGATTTTGGAACAGTACGAATAGGAATCGGGCGGAGTCTTTTTTCAATCGGACCCCTTTAGGGCGAGGAAAGGTCTCGGATGCTTCTATCGGAAATAAAAGACGAGCTTAAGGCCGAAATTCTCAGCGGGGAAGACCAGTTGGGCAAAAACGTAGGGACCGCCGGAGGCGCCGACCTGATGGACGACCTCCTGTCTCCCCGATCCAAAGGCTCTCTCCTTCTGACCGGCTTGAACAACGCGGAGGTGGTCGTGGCCGCCCAGCAAGCCGGCGCCGAAGCCATCGTCTTTGTCAGGGGAAAAAGACCCGAGAATTTCGTGATCGACGTCGCGCGAAAACACGGAATCCCTCTTCTGGTCACCCGTTTTTCCCTGTTCGTGGCCTGCGGACGGCTCTACATGTCCGGCCTTAGAGGACTCGACGGATCCTGGTAATATCTAAGGAGAATATCAATATGGCGAAATTAACCGTGGACGGCCTTAACGAATTGAAGGCGAAAGCAGCGGGCGAACTCGACAAGGAGGGAAGGACCGATCTGCTGATTTGCGGCGGCACCGGATGTCACGCAACCGGAAGTATCAAGGTCATCGATGCAGTGAGACAGGAAGTCAAGGCGAAGGGGTTGGAGGGCTCCGTGAAAGTCGTGGAAACCGGATGCAACGGTTTTTGCGCGATGGGTCCCATCATGGTCGTCCATCCCGACGGCCTCTTCTACCAGAAAATCAAGGTGGAGGACGTTCCCGAACTGATAGACGCGCAACTTGTCAAAAAGCAGCCCCTCGAGAGGCTCTTCTACAAGGACCCGGTCTCGAAGAAAACCATCCCTCGCCAGGACGACATTCCGTTCTTCCACAATCAGATGCCAAGGGCGTTGCGCAACAAGGGAATCATCGATCCCGAACGCATCGACGACTACATCGCAAGGGACGGATATCAAGGCGCGGCCAAGGCTCTTCTGAAAATGACCCCCCAGGAAATCGTCGAAGAAATGAAGATTTCCGGATTGCGGGGCCGGGGCGGAGCGGGATTCCCCACCGGGGTAAAGTGGGCGTTCGCCAGCCAGAGCCCCGGAGACGTCAAGTACGTGCTGTGCAACGCCGACGAGGGCGACCCCGGAGCGTTCATGGACAGGAGCATTCTGGAAGCCGATCCCCACGCCGTTCTGGAGGGCATGGTCATCGCGGCAAAAGCCATCAATTCCCACCAGGGCTACATCTACTGCCGGACGGAATACCCGCTGGCCGTCCACAGACTGGAGCTGGCCATCGAGCAAGCCAAGGAATACGGCCTGATGGGCAAAGACATCCTGGGTTCCGGCTTCGATTTCGAAGTTCAGATCTATCAGGGGGCCGGAGCGTTCGTCTGTGGAGAGGAAACCGCCCTGATGAGATCCATCGAGGGAAAACGCGGCATGCCCAGACCCAGACCTCCATTCCCCGCCCACAAGGGACTTTGGGAGAAACCCACCATTTTGAACAACGTGGAGACTTTCGCCAACGTTCCCCAGATCATGATCAACGGCGGCGGGTGGTACGCCAGCGTCGGCACGGCCACCAGCAAGGGGACGAAAGTGTTCGCCATCTCGGGCGACGTCAACAACATCGGCTTGGTGGAAGTGCCCATGGGAACCCCTTTGAGAGAGCTGGTCTACGGCGTCGGAGGCGGAATTCCCAACAAGCGCAAGTTCAAGGCGGTCCAGCTGGGCGGTCCTTCGGGCGGATGCGTTCCCGAAGAGCATCTCGACACGCCGGTCGATTTCGAGGAAATCGCCAAGGTTGGAGCGATTATGGGCTCCGGCGGCGTAATCGTCATGGACGACCATACTTGCATGGTGGACATGGCCCGCTTTTTCATGGACTTCATCCAAGACGAATCCTGCGGCAAATGCACCCCCTGCCGCGAGGGAACAAGAAGACTGCAGGAGCTTCTGGTGAAGATCTGCGACGGCAGGGGCGAATCCGGGGACATCGAGACCATGGAGAGTCTTTCGGCCGTAATCAAGGAATCCTCTCTTTGCGGCCTGGGGCAGACCGCCCCGAACCCGGTGCTTTCCACGCTTCGGTATTTCCGCCACGAATACGAAGCCCATATTTACGACAAGAAATGCCCGGCCAAACGATGTGTCGCTCTGCTCGATTTCGAAGTCGATCCCGAGCTTTGCAGCAAATGCGGCCTGTGTTTCAAGGCATGTCCCGTCGAAGCCATCGCCTGGAAGAAAAAGGAAGTGGCCGTCATCGACAAGGAAAAGTGCATCAAATGCCTGACATGTTTCGACAAGTGCAAGGTCGGAGCTATCTCTTAGCTCGAATCGCGAGGGTCCGGCCCTCTTGTTTATCGTCGCATGGTAAAAAGGCTGGCAATGCCTTGACAATAAAGCGCCTGACCGAAAAGGCGCCGGGACAATAGAAAAAAACAGGAGTGTAAACATGTTATCAGCCGTTTTCATGATCGGAGGCTTGGGGCTCTTGGTCGGGGTTTGCCTGGCCGTTGCCTCGAAGGTTTTCTACGTATATGTCGATCCGAAGATTTTGGCCGTTGAAAGCGCCCTGCCTGGAGCCAACTGCGGCGGCTGCGGTCTTCCGGGATGCAGTTCGAACGCGGAGGCCATCGTAGCGGGCAAGGCGTCGCCCAACTCGTGCGTCGCCGCCGGTCCCGATGTCGCGGCCGCGATCGCCGCCATTCTGGGCGTGGCTCTAGAGGCGAAGGAGCCCGATATCGCAAGGCCCGGATGTACTTATGGATTTCAGGACGCCCATACCAAATACATCTACGACGGTCTTTCCGACTGTCGCGCCGCAGCCCTTTTGGGCGGCGGAATGAAAGTCTGCGCCATCGGCTGCATCGGCCTCGGAAGCTGCGCCAAAGCATGCCCCTTCGACGCCATCAGGATGGGCGCGGACAATCTTCCCGTCGTGGACGATAAAAAATGCACGGGTTGCGGCACTTGCGAAAGGGTATGTCCGAAACACATCATCACGCTTTCCTCCGTAACCCGCAGAATCCTGAAGGAATACACGACCGACGAATGCACGACCCCGTGCCAGCGAGCGTGTCCGGCGGGAATCGATATTTGCGAGTACATCCGCCAAGTAGCCGAAGGCAATTATGAAAAGGCCGTCCTGGTCATCAAAGAGCGGAACCCGTTCCCGACGGTCATCGGCCGAATCTGCCCCCGTCCTTGCGAAAACGATTGCAGACGGCAACTGGTGGACGAACCCGTGGCGATCAACTTTCTGAAAAGATACGCGGCGGACGTGGAAATGGAGTCCGGCAAGCATGCGCTTCCCTACAAGGCTCCGGATACCGGTCGTCGCGTGGCCGTCGTCGGCGGCGGAGTTTCCGGTCTTTCGGCCGCTTTCTTCACCGCTCGGCTGGGACACGAAACCGTGGTCTACGAGGCGACCTCGGAGTTGGGCGGTTTGCTCAGAAGCGCCATCGCGTTCAACAGGCTTCCCAGAAAGGTTCTCGATTGGGATATCGAGGGCGTCAAGGAAATGGGCGTCAAAACCGAGACCAACAAGAAACTCGGAGAGGATTTCACCATCGAATCCCTGTTGAAGGACGAAAACTTCGAGGCGGTTCTTCTGACCACCGGCGGCTGGGACAGCAGACTTGCCAGGGGCGGAATGAGAAAGCCCGAGGAAGCGATTCCCGGGACCTACCTGCTCGTGGACTTGGCCAAGCACCACAAATCGGGCGATATGAAAATACGCCCCAACGTGGTGATCGCCGGGGGCGACAAACTTGCCGTCCAGTGCGCGGAACTGCTGAAAGAAAAACTCGGCGCGGACAACGTCACGATTCTGTTCAGGGAATCCGAGGACGAAAAGCCCGGAGGAATCGTGGACGCGGCCCGGCTTGCGGCAAAGGGCATTCACGTGAAGTTCGACTCCGCCGTGAACAGGCTTTTCGGCGAAAAAGCGAAATTGAAGGAAATCGAAGTCGTCAACGTCAAGACCCGCAAAAAAGAGACTCTGCCCGCGCAGACGCTGTTCCTGGCCGCAGGCAGGCTCCCCGACCTGGTTTTCACCAAGGAAAAGGCCTTGGTCGAGCAAGGTGCCGACGCGGACAACGACTTTTTCGGCCCTGTGAAGTGGGTCGCTCAGGAGCCCTACAAACGTCCGGCGATCAAGGATCAAGTGGGCTTCTTCTCCGAAGGCGACGAGAAAACCGACTACCAGGCCGCCATCAAGGCGATCGGGGCCGGGCGAAGAGTTGCCGCCTCGATTCACAAACTCATGTACGGAATCGAGCTGGAGTTGAGCGAGGACGTCTTGCAGCCGGATTCGGAAGTTCAAAACATCTACGCGCTTACCGACGAGGACGTGAAATCTTCGTCCCGGACCCTCATGCCGCTTAGAAGCGCGCGCGAGGCAGGCGACGAGAAGGAGCTGGAAAAAGGCTTCGACGAACATCTGGCTCGCAGGGAGGCCGGAAGATGCTTGCGCTGCGGATTGATCTGCTACATGCACAAGCCCGAGAAACAATCCAAGGCCGCTTGATTTAGGCGGGGGCTTGGTTTCGGATTTTCATTCGTTTCGGCAACAAATCATATTATGGGAAGAATGCGGGATGAATCTTTTAACAAGTTCGTCCCGCATTTTTTTTGCAAATAAAAATGGGGCTTGGCTTCATGTCGGCCTTTGGAGATCGACGCAATTTGATCCAAGCTGCATTGACAGGAAGGGACAACAGACAAAAATGGCGAAAGAAGAAGGTGTCGTAGTGAGCGTCGGGCCCGACGGAATGGCTTCGGTGATGACAACCCGATCGGGAGCCTGCGAATCGTGCTCGTCCAGAGGCATGTGCCACGCGGTTGGAGGCGGGGGCAACGAAAACGAGGTCATGGCGGTCAACAAGGCGAACGCTCTTCCGGGCGACCATATTGTAATAACGTTTCAAACCGGCTCTTTGCTCAAGGCCACATTTTTGCTTTACGTTTTCCCCATACTGTGCCTTTTGACAGGCGCTTTAATCGGGCAGGCGTACGCGCCCGATTTGCAGATGAATCCCTCCGCTCTCTCCGCAATTGTCGGATTCTTGTTTTTCGGGGCGGCCCTTTTGTTCGTCAGGTTCAGGGGAAACCAGCTTGCGACGAAGGAGGACTATCGTCCAAAAATTACCCGCGTTATCAGGCGTCCGAAAAAAGGCGACGTTCCAAGTTGCGCCGGGAATCAGGCCGGTTGAAACCGCTTTGTTCGTCAATGCAACCGAAGCCTCTGCCCCACATGTATAATGTCGCCACTGATGCTATTGAGCCTTTTCAGCGTCGAGACGGCGACTCCTGTGGTCGCGGAAATCTTGGAAAGGGTATCCCCTTCTCGGACGACATAATGCCGGTCTTCCCGACGGGGATTGGAGGGGGCGGCTTTGCTTGAAAGCCTTTGCAGAACGGACGCGACTATCGTCCCCTTTCCCGCCGGAACCTTCAGATCGTACTGCCCTGGAGGAAGGTAGCTACCGAGAATGTGCGGGTTCATTTCCTTGAGGGTCTTGTAATCGACACCGCACTCCATGGCCAAATCGGTAAAATGGACGGAACTGCTTATGTGAACGTTTTTAACTTCCGCGCCTATGGGAGGATAAACGTGGGAAGGATCCATTCTGTAGCCGTAGCGTTCCGGGTTCTCCAAGATTATTTTAATGGCCGCGATGCGATACAAGTATCTCTCGGTCTCCAAAGGAAGGTCGAGACGAAAATAGCTATCGACCTTCTGTTCCTTCATCGCGTCCTCGACGCGCTTTTCGCCGCAGTTGTAGGCCGCCATGGCCAGGCTCCACGAGCCGAATCTGTTGTAAAGGACAGTAAGATATCTGATCGCGGCCTTTGTGGCTTTCTCGAATTCGCGCCTCTCGTCGAGTCCGTAGACCTTCTTGAGTCCGAATCTGCGCCCCGTTTCGGGCATGAACTGCCACAATCCGTGGGCTCCGGCACTGGAGCGGACATGGGGAAGGAGCGAGCTTTCGGCCACAGCCAGGTACTTGAGATCGTTGGGAAGTCCGGCGCTTGCGAGTTCCCTTTCTATATGGGGAAAGTACCTTCCGGCGCGCTTCATCCACATGAAGACCTGCGCACGGTCCCAAACCGAAATGGTGAATTCGCGGTCGAGCATCTCCCGCACATGAAAATCTTCGAGGGGGAGCGGCTCCCCGCATAGACTCAGGCGTTCGGGAAGCGGAATGTTTTCGACTACCGGAGGATATTCGGCGGACGCCGCGTTAAAATTGAAAAGTGTCGCTTCGAACATCGAAACAAGGAGCGACAAGGCCAAAACAACTCTGATCGGAATAGATGTTCTGAACATGCGAAATAACCGTGGATAATCCTGTTGCGTTTGATGGTTGACATTGGGGATTAAATGGGCACCCCGGCCGTTTAGCGGCCGGGCGACTTGCCGGAACAGCTCTTCTTTATTCCTCGTTCATTCTTTTTCTGAGCACTTGGGAGCATTTAAAGGTCACCACCCTTCTTTTTACGAGCATCAAATCGCTTCCGGTGGCCGGGTTGCGGCCTCTTCGGGCCCGCTTTTCATTGACGCAGAATTTGCCGAAACCGCTTATGAGGACGTCCTCTCCCGCCGCCATGTTTCTTTTAAGAATCTCGAGGAAAGTTTCCATGATATCTGCGCTTCTCTTTCTCGGGAACCCGAGTTCGTTGCGAATGCAATCTACTATGTCCGCTTTGGTAAGCGTCATCGTGGATATACTCCTTCCAAGCTGTTTTCTATTTAAATTTCCACCTTCAACTCCACAAGTACTTCAAAAAAAGCTCTTTACCGCCCCCGCGTTTTCCACCTGAATTAAAATTCGGCTAGCTCAAGGGGTTGTCGACGATTTTTTGCATGCTACTTATAACGTACCGATTTGTCAAGAAAATAACGATGTTATGCCAAACCCTGGGAAAAACGAACGCCTCTTTTTTTTACGGTTTTACTAAAATTCCAATTTTGCGCTTGAGGTTTTTCGCAAGGATGTTTATGCTGTTTCCGATCGTGTGCGGGCTTTCAATGCCCTAATCCTTTTAACGCGGGAGGAATAAAGAAGGAGGACATAATGTCGCTATATCTCGTTCAACACGGCAAAAGCCTCTCCAAGGACATGGACCCGGAGAAGGGCCTGTCTGCGGAAGGAAGGACAGAGGTCCAAAAAATTGCCGATACCGCGAAATTCTACAACGTGAAGGTGTCGAAAATACTTCACAGCGAAAAAAAACGCGCGCGGCAGACCGCCGAAATTTTCGCGTCAGCTTTGGGAATCGAGGACAAGGTCGAGGAAACGGCCGGAATAAAGCCTTTGGACGACGTTTCCGAATTCGCCTCCAAGCTCGCTCCCGATTCCGATCTCATGCTGGTGGGACACCTGCCGTTCATGGAAAAACTGACCTCTTATCTGGTCGTCGGCTCCAATGAAACGACCATATTCAAATTCCAGAACGGAGGAATCGTTTGTCTCGACAAAGGACCGGGGAATCAAGGCTGGGTCGTTAAATGGTCGCTTTCTCCCAATATAGGATGACGTCTTTTTCAGTGGAATCGATACATACCCTGTTGATCGCAAAGGAGTCCAATGAAGAACATTTCCGGGGCCGTTAAAATTTCCGTCGGGTTTGTCGCCGTTTTGTGGATTGTTTTTTTCATCGATTTCCTGTTTCCCGCCGATCTTAGAATCTTGGGCCTGAGACCGAGGGACACGGGTCATTTATGGGGGATTCTGGCCGCGCCGCTTCTCCACGGCAACCTGGACCACCTGGTCGCCAATACGGGCGCACTTCTGGTTCTCATGGCGGTATGCCTGTCGTTCAGCCGAAAACTCGCCTACAAGGCTCTTTTCATCATTTGGATTCTGGGAGGCGCCCTCGTCTGGTTTTTCGCCTCCGGCAATACGGTGCATATTGGAGCGAGCGGGATTATTTTCGGTCTGATCGGATTTTTATTGTTCGTGGGCATTTTCAGGAAGGAAGCGGTCGCCCTTGCGTGTTCGCTCGTTGTGTTTTTTCTTTACGGCGGGAGTCTTCTATCCTTGTTGAGCTACGTTCCCGGCGTAAGCTGGAGCGGCCATTTTTTCGGGTTCGTATCCGGAGTTACGGCAGCCTGGGCGACCAAAGGGACAAGATCTTCCTGAAAGAAGTCTTTTTTTCCGAACAGCGATCGTTTACAATTGGAAATCGACAGTCGATTACGGATTGTCTGGATTTGGATGCGAATCCGGCAACGAAAAGACCTCCGAGCTTCAAAGCCTCGCGAGGCCGTATCGATATCAAACGCGCCTGTGGAATCGAAATCAAACCCCGAAAATGGAGGTGGAAAAATGCCCTTCGTCGATTGCGCGAATGTCCATGAAATGCTCGAGGAAACCGTAAAAGGACAACCGAAGAGCGTTGCCTACAGATGGTTTGCAAGCTCCGGAAAAATGGCGGTGACATGGGACGAGTTCCACTCCCAGGTCAAAGCCGCCGCAAAGAGCCTGATAGCCCTTGGGGTCGGAAAGGGAGATAAAGTCAACATCCTGTCTTACAGCTGCTATCGATGGGTGCTCGCCGACCTGGCAATCAACAGCGTGGGCGCGGTTACCGTCGGGATCTACCATTCCAATCTTCCCCGGGACTGCGGGTATATTATCGATCATTGCGACGGCGTGCTTGTTTTCGCCGAAAACCGCGAGCAACTGGACAAGCTGTCGGATATCAAAGATGAAATCCCCAATGTTCGAAAAGTGGTCCTGTTCGAAGGACTCGCGTCCTCCCAGGGCGATTGGACGATCGGTTTCGACCGGTACCTGGCTCTCGGAAAGGACGTATCCGACGACGAATTCATGACGCGCGTATCGGAAACCGGACCCGACGACCCGGCATGCATCGTGTATACGTCCGGAACCACGGGTGTTCCCAAGGGAGCGGTACTTACCCACGACAACCTGACCTTCACCGCGCAGTCCGTTCTGAAGAGCTGCGATATCAGAAAAGGCGACGAAACATTCCTTTTCCTCCCACTGGCCCACGTGTTCGCCCGCGCATGCGTGTACGCCGCGATTTTAGGGGGATGCGCCACCACTTTCAACAGGAACATGCAGACGCTTGCCGTGGATATGAAAGCGGCCCGGCCCCACTGGCTGGCGGCTGTCCCCAGGATTTTCGAAAAGGTTCAGGCCAAGGTGCTGGCGGGGGTTCAATCCAAGGGGTTGCTTGCCAAGACACTGTTCAACTGGGCCATGGATGTCGGCCAGGAGGTAAGCGAATGCAAATTGAAAAAAAAGCACGTCAAGTTTACGACCCAAGTCCAATTCGCACTCGGAAAAAAACTGGTACTGGACAAACTAAAGGACGCCTTCGGCGGAAGAATCCGGTGGATCGGGTGCGGCGCCGCGCCTCTGAACCCTTTAATCGCCAAATTTTTCCACGCGGCCGGCATTCTGGTATTAGAAGGCTTCGGCATGAGCGAAAACACATCCTTTACCAACGTCAACCGGCCGGACAATTATCGTTTCGGATGGGTGGGGCCTCCGGCGGTCGGAGTGGAACATAAGATCGCCGACGACGGCGAGGTGATGTTTCGTGGAAGAAACATCATGAAGCAATACTATAAAATGCCGGACGAGACCGCGCGAACCATGACGGAGGACGGATGGCAGCTGTCCGGGGATCTGGGGGAAATCGACGACGACAATTTCCTGAAAATCACGGGACGGAAAAAGGAAATTCTCATCACGGCGGGCGGCAAGAATATCGCACCCTCTCGCATAGAAGGATTTCTGACCACATCCGCATACATCAATCAGGCTTGCGTGATAGGCGAAGGCAAAAAGTACCTGGCCGCGCTGGTCACCCTTGAACCCGAATCGGTCAAAGCTTACGCAAACCAAAACCACATCGATTTTTCGGACATGGACGGACTGTCGGAAAATCCCGAAATTCGCAGCCTGATCGAATCGGAAATCAAGGAAGTGAACAGCAACCTCGCGTCCTTCGAAACAATAAAAACATTTGCGATCGTCCCGGAATTTTCCATCCAAGACGGCTTGGTGACGCCGACGTTGAAACTCAAGAAATCCGAAGTGATGAAAAAGTACGCCGATATGATGCCCAGGCTTTTTCCGGAATGAGTCGCCGGCTAATCGCAGGATGGTTTAGGAAAGACGACTCCATTTTCATCCTCATCATCTCTCTTTTCTCGCGAATCATTCGCGTGTCCCCGTACATGTCCTCGAAAGCGGCTTTCATCGCCTCGGAGAAAGTGGCCGGGCGGCCGCCGTGCGATTTTATAAACGCGTCGGCCGAATCTTCCGTTTCGAAGGCCCACTTCTCTCTTTGGGTCATCACTCCCGCTTAGTCCCCGCCGATTACCCAGAACGCCTTCACAGCATCGATCTGTTTTTTTCGAATCGTAGTCGCCCACCGTAATTAGAACAGCGATTTGCTCCGACATTTCTCTCGTAGCACTCGGTTATCCGACTAGCAAGCAAAAATCTTCGTATACGGTACGCATCTCCGCAATATAGGTATTATACCCTATTCATTTTACATCCGAGAAAATCATATACATTTCGACAGCCAAAAGCGATTCTTCTCTATCGGCCCCACCCGCAGGAAGATGGCTGTGCTAGAAATTAAAGCCCCTGAACGAGAAATCGGATTTTACCGTTCAGGGGCGCTCCATTGTTTATTGTGTTTATTGTTCCGGCTGCGGCAATGCCGCTTTTGATATTCCAAAGGATGTTTCGAAACAAACGAGGTTGGGAGAATGGGTCGATTCTTTTCAATATTCCTCAAGAAAAATTTCAACTCTTCTCCAGTCGCTGGAAGGGCGTCAGTTTCACCTCGCTCTTTCCACTCAACTCAATCCGAAACCCATTTTGGCGTATTCACGGATGTTCTTTTTGGCTTCCTCGACAGTGTCGCCGAGACTCCAAGGCTCCATAAAGCCCTCCAGCATCATTTTCCATCCGTCCTGGTCGTGAAATATGTCAGCCTCCTCGCAGGAAACGCCGCATCCTTCCTCTCCGATCACGTCCATCAACTCTTTGCGTATTTCGGATTTGTCCGTCATAGGAACCTCCTTGTTTTTAACGGGTTATACAAGAGGCTAAACACTTGAAAATAAACGTCAACTTAACTCTCGCCCGCCAATGCCACCGTACCGTTCCAATAATAGGCGGGATTAAGTTTCTTGACACCTATTTAGGGCTTTTCTATAATGCCCTCAATAAGATGATTGCAGCTAAAAATTGACAATTAATTTTGAGCGCGGACATCGATTCCCGACAAAATCGACTACTAACGAGCGTTTTTGCCGGAATTTTTTTCGATATCCGCCCAGCCGCATTGCACAGGGAGAACCTGTTTGAAATGAAGCGTAGAACTTTCCTCAAAATCGCCGGGATCGGAACCGTTTCGATTGCGGCCGGATGCAACACACGGCCCGACAAGTATCTTTTTTCCCTAGTCGCGGCCCCCGACGACATGGTCGTCGGCAAGGCGACATGGTACGCCGCCACATGCCGGGAATGTCCCGCCGGATGCGGAATTCTGGCGAAGAACCGGGAAGGCCGGGTTATCAAGGTCGAAGGCCATCCGCACCATCCCATCAACCGAGGAAAACTTTGCATGAGGGGACAGGCGGCCGTTCAGGCGATCCTGCATCCCGACCGGCTGAAAAATCCCTTGCTCAAGGAAAACGGCGCGTTCAAAGCGATCTCCTTCGAGGAGGCGGCTCTCATTCTGAAAGGCAAGACCGACGAAGCCGCGAAGAAAGGGCCTGGAAATGTCCGCATGCTCACGGAAGTCGTCGGGGAAACCTTGCACGGTCTCTTCGCCGAATGCATGAGTTCCTGGAACAGCCCGCCTCCCGTCGTTTTCGAACCGTTCGCCTACGAGTCGCTTAAAAAAGCCAACCGCGCGGTTTTCGGCCTCGACGGCTTGCCGTCCTATAAAATGGAGAAAGCGGATTTCCTGGTTTCCTTCGGCGCCGATTTCCTGGAAACGTGGCTTTCCCCGGTCGAGTACGCCCGCAAGTTCAAGGATATGCATGCGTACAAGGAGGACGGAAACAAAGGCGCGTTCGTTCATGTAAGCCCGTTTCGCTCCATGACGGGGGCCAACGCGGATCTGTGGATTTCCTGCAAGCCGGGCAAGGAGGCGGTCGTGGCGCTGGGGCTGATTCGCGAGGTCCTCGCCTCCGGGAGGGGAACGGAAACCCCGGCGAATCTAAGGGATATCCTTGGAAAAGCCTCCGAGCAATACACGCCCGAAAAAGTCGCCTGGATGGCGGGCGTATCCGCCGAAAGCTATAAAAAGCTTTGCCAAAGCCTGTTAAAATCGAACAGTCCTCTGATTATAGGAAGCGGCTCCGGGTCCTGGGGAGAAAACGCATATGCGACGGACCTCGCGGCCAACCTTTTGAATGTGGTCCTTGATCCCGAAGCAAGCCTCGTGGATTTCGACCGGAGACACCGCGTCGAGACGGCCGACAGTCGAAAGCAGGTCCACGACATGTTCGGCCAAATGAAAGAAGCCGACGGAGCGGTCCTCCTTTTACATAACGTCAATCCTGCGTATGCTCTGTCCCCAGAATCCGGCGCGAATGAGACGATCGCGTCGGAAAACGTTTTCACGATATCCTTTTCCCATTTCATGGACGAAACCGCGGAACTTGCCGACTTGGTATTTCCCGTCGCGCATCCGCTGGAAACCTGGGACGAATATTCGGGGACGTCGGACATCGTCGCCACTCTCCAGCCGGCCATGGGAGCTTTTTCGGCCATCCCGGACATCGGGGATGTATTTCTGGCCGCCAGAAACGATTCGACATCGGTATCCTACCAAGATTGCCTGTTTCAAAAGCTGAAAGAAAAAGGGGTTGTCGAAACCGAGTTGGATTGGCTGTACACGATCCAGCGAGGCGGCATTTTCGACGAAAACCGAACAAAAGAGCCCTATGTCTTTTCACCGGAAAAAACAATGGCGGACTCCTTGGAGACCGGCCTTGCCCTTAAGGAAACGCAAGAGCCGGAAACCGACGACGCCGTTCTTCTGGTGACGCCTTCCATCCGATTTTTCGACGGAAGAAACGGGAATCGTCCTTGGATGTGCGAAGTCCCGGATCCGATAACAAAGGTGGCTTGGCACACGCCCGTTCTGGCCAATCCTGAAACCCTATCCAAAAAAGGCGCGGCCCAGGGTTCTCTTCTGAAGCTGAAAACGAATGCGGGAACATTAGAAGCTCCGGCATACGCGACCGACGGCGTTCATCCCGGCGCCGTTGTAATCTGGACCGGACAGGGTCACGAGGGATTCGGCCGGTACGCGAAAGGCATGGGCGTGAATCCGTTCCGGCTGCTTCCGGCAAAAACGAATCCGGAAACGGACGGTCCCGTCTTTTTCAGCCCCGTTTCCATATCGTCCGCCGGAAAAACGGTTCCCGTCGCCCACACCGACGGCGACATCGACCAGCACGAACGAAAAATCGCGCTCTCCGTTTCGTTGGAGGATCTGACGCGCGCGGCCGGCGGAAAGGAGGAGGCGGCGCACAAAAAGAAGGAAGGTCTCGGCATGTGGGATTTTCCCATGACGCTTCCCCTTCCCGAAGGGTACGACCCGAAAAGGGACTTCTATCCGCCGCACGAGCACGACGGCTATCGGTGGGCCATGGTCGTGGATTTGGACCGCTGCATCGGGTGCGGCGCCTGCGCGACCGCCTGCTACGCGGAGAACAACGTGGGAATCGTGGGGCTGGAACGAATCCTGGAACAGCGGGAAATGTCCTGGCTGGCCATCCACCGCTACCTGGACATGAACAAGAAGGAGAATTTCATATTCTTCCCCATGCTTTGCCAGCACTGCGACAACGCCCCCTGCGAGTCCGTCTGTCCCGTCTACGCCCCCCACCACAACAAGGAGGGGATCAACAACCAGGTCTACAACCGTTGCATCGGCACCCGGTTCTGCTCCCAGAACTGCCCGTACAAGGTCAGGCGGTTCAACTGGTTCGCCTGGAATTGGCCCGACCCGTTGAACTGGCAGCTCAACCCCGACGTCACGGTTCGCTCCAAAGGCGTCATGGAAAAATGTTCCTTTTGCATTCAGAGGATCAAGCAGGCGCATGGAACGGCCAAGGACGAAGACCGGGAAATCCTGGACGGCGAGGTCGTGCCGGCCTGCCTCCAGACTTGCCCCACCGGGGTGTTCACGTTTGGAAACCTCATGGACAAGAACAGCAAGGTCCGAAAAATGGTGGATGATACCCGGGCCTACCAGGCCATGGGATATCTGAACACCAAGCCGGCCGTCATTTATCTGAAAAAAGTGGTCCGGGAGATATAAGCCATGTCTCAACTGACTTTCGCTCAAATCGACAATACCGTAATCGATACGCTCAAACCGCCGCCGCGCAAATACTGGATCGCCATTGGCATTCTCGCCGTCGGCATTCTCGTGGGCGCGAGCTGCTGGACTTACCAGATCTTCGTGGGCATCGGCGCGGGCGGCCAGAACCACCCGGTCATGTGGGGAACGTATCTGATCAACTTCGTCTTCTGGGTCGGTATCGCCCATTCGGGCACCCTGATTTCCGCGATTCTGCACCTGTTCCGGGCGGGCTGGAGAAACCCCATCGCCAGGGCGGCGGAAACCATGACCGTCTTCGCGGTGTGCATCGCGGGCCTTTTTCCGTTCATCCATCTGGGCCGGGTATGGATGGTCTACTACATGCTTCCCTACCCCCACCAGAGGACGCTGTGGCCCAACTTCATGTCCCCGCTGATGTTCGACGTGGTCGCGATCAGCACCTATCTGACCGTGAGCAGTCTTTTCTGGTACACGGGAATGATTCCCGACTTGGCGGCCATTCGAGACCGGGCCACCGGGCTCAGAAAGAAAATATTCACCGTCATCAGTCTGGGATGGAACGGCAACAACGACCAATGGCGGCACTACTCCAGAGGATATCTTTTCTTCGCCGCGCTGGCCACGCCGCTTGTCATTTCGGTCCATTCCGTCGTGTCTTGGGACTTCGCTTTAGGGGTCGTGCCCGGATGGCACACCACCATATTCGCCCCCTATTTCGTGGCCGGGGCCATCCATTCCGGCCTTGCCATGGTGCTGACCCTCATGATCCCGCTCCGGAGCATCTTCAACTACGAAAAAATCATCACCGTCGACGTTCTGGAAAACGTGGCGAAAACGATCATCTTCACCGGCATGATCGTGGGTTTCGCGTACGCCACGGAATTTTTCATCGCCTGGTACAGCCACAATATCGTCGAGGCCGAATCCTTCCGGTGGAGGGCGACCGGGACCTACAGCCTGGAATTCACGATCATGGTGGTTTGCAACACCATCGTCCCTCTCCTCTTTTTCGTCAAAAGAGTCAGACGGTCGATTCCGTTGCTGTTCGGCATATCGATCCTGGTCAACATCGGCATGTGGTACGAAAGATTCGTCATCATCATCGGCGGCGTGGCCCACGGGTTCATTCCCCACTCCTGGGGAACGTACGCCCCGTCGGCCATCGAGTACGGCATCATGATCGGTTCGTTCAGCCTGTTTTTCTTCCTGTTCGTGCTGTTCGTGAAACACCTGCCGTCGGTTTCCATGACGGAAATGAAAGAATACGTAGCAAAGGAAATGGAATACCATGTCTCTTGAAGCCAATTCGTCGCAAGCGTACGTGATGGGCTTGTTCACGGACGAGGACCGGACGGCCTCCGTTATAGAGGATATCAGGAAATCTTCGTGGACGCTCGAAAAGGTGCATTCCCCCGTTCCGAGCCACAAGGTGCTGGACGCCATGGCCGTGAAAAAAAGCAAGGTAGGCTATTTCACGCTGGTCGGCGGAATCCTGGGTTTTCTTTCCGGAATCGCCCTGGCGACTTTCACCTCGACCCGCTGGGACCTGATCGTGCAGGGAAAGCCCATCGTTTCTCTCGTACCTTTTTTTATCGTGGGATTCGAGTTCACCATTTTGTTTTCGGTTTTCGGGAATGTTATCGGGTTGCTGACGCAGGCGGAGCTTCCCGAATTCAAATGGTCCAGGCACTACGATCCCCGATGCTCCGGGAGCCACTTCGGGGTCGTCGCATCGTGCGAGCCGGACAAGGCGGGGGAGTTGACGGCGTTTTTCAAGGAAAAGGGGGCGGAGGTAACAAGGTTTGACCGATGAATCGACGAAGCAACCGACGGTCGAAGGCAACCGGACCATCTTCGATCCCGGTCCCGAAATGGCGGAAATACTCGAAAGTCTTGCCGAAACCGGAGGTGTTCGAGGTATTTCGGACCCGGTCCTGTGGCAAAAAGAAACAAGAAAAGATCGAAAACTCCCCAATAGGGACGGATAAATTTTAATTGGATGCCAAACATTAAATTATTGAACCCCATGATGGATGAAAAAAATGAGCACGACGTTAATTGCCGATAACATTCCGACGATCCGCCAAAGGAGATTCCGATCGACCTTGGCGTTGATCGTGATCGGTTTCGGGACTTTCGCGGCGGTGCTTTTCGGAGCGCATCCGGGGAGGGCATGGCAGGCCTACCTGATCAATTTTCTGGTATGGTCCGCCATCGCGCAGGGGGGCCTGCTTTTTTCGGCGGTGATGCATATCACCAAAGCCCGATGGAGCGGCCCGCTGGCCAGCATCGCCGAAACGTTCGCCTCCTTCTTTCCCGTCTCGTTCCTCCTTTTCCTCGGACTCTACCTGGGAAAAAGCCACCTCTTCCCATGGATCGGGGAGGATCTTCACGGCAAGGAGGTCTGGCTCAACATTCCCTTCCTGTTTTCCCGGGATGCGGCCGCGCTTCTGGTTTTGTACGGAGTGGGGTTCACTTACCTGTTTTTCTCCCTCGGGGCCAAACTTCACAAGGAGGAGCCGTCCGGGACGTTCCGGAGAATCCTCTACAAGCTTTGGGGAAGCGGCCAGGCCGACCCCGAAAGGTTCCGAAAGCCCATGAGCCTGTTTTCCGTCCTTTATATATTCGCGTTCGCCCTCGTTCTTTCCCTGATCGGCTACGATCTGGTCATGAGCATGGATCCACACTGGTACTCGACCCTTTTCGGGGCCTATCATTTCGTCAAAGCCGTGTACATTGGACTCGGCGCCATCATTATTTTCGCGGCCGTCCTTCACATGGACCCGAACAACGGATGGCACATCGAATCCAAACAATTCCACGACATCGGCAAGCTCTTTTTCGCGTTCTGCCTGGTCTGGGCCGACTTCTTCTATTGCCAGCTGGTGGTCATCTGGTACGGCAACATATCCGAGGAGACGGCCTTCGTAATCGAGAGGACCATGCTGATCCCTTGGAGGCCGTTGGCCTGGACCGTCTTCGTCCTCTGCTTCATCGCGCCTTTCCTGATTCTCTTAAGGCGAGACGTCAAAACCCAGCCCAAATTCATGATGGGCCTGTGTATTTTGGTCATAACGGGGATTTGGCTGGAACATATGCTCCTGCTGGGTCCGTCGCTGAACCATCATGCAACCTCGTTGCCCCTGGGCTTTCCGGAATTCCTGATTACCATAGGCTTTCTGGGGCTCATGATCCTGTCCGTAGGGTATTATATGAAACTGTTTCCGGAAATCGAACCGTCCGGGGAAAGGAGGGCCGTCTAAATGGCGTCCGAATCCTTTTTCTCGCGCATGTATAATAAGGTATGGTCGAACAAGGGGCCGATAGCCGCGACTGTTTTGGCGATCGTGTTCACGGTCGCGTTCCTGTACTATTTCTACGCGGCCCCTTGGACGAACATCGGACCGGAACAGCCCATCCCCTTCAGCCACAGGGTCCACGCGGGCGTCAAACAAATCCAATGCGAATTCTGCCACCCCTACGTGGCCAGGTCCAAGTTTCCCGGAATGCCGCCGGTGGAAAAATGCCTGTACTGCCACAAGTACATCATCGCCAACCATCCGTGGATCTTGAAGGAACACGAATATTACGACACGAACACTCCGACGCCGTGGCGCAAGGTCACCTACGTGGCCGAGCACGTCTTTTTCGTCCACGAGCGCCACATTAAAAAGAACATCGAGTGCAAGGAATGCCACTTCGCGGTGGAAACGATGGACAGGCTGAAACAGGAGCCTTTCCGGATGGGCTTTTGCATAGAATGCCACCGCGAGAAAAACGCCAACCTGGGATGCTGGCTGGCATGCCACAATTAAAAAGCAGGAGACGCGAAATCAAATGAGCGACAAATCGAAAACGGCGTGGTCGGAATACTCCACGGTAAAGGCTTATTTACTCACCTCCGGCTTTTGGTTCGTGGTCGCCACCTCCATGGGGTTGCTGATCGCCACGGCATTGATCGCCCCGGACCTTACAGAGGGCATCGGATGGCTCACTTTCGGGCGCGTCCGGGTAGTGCATGTCAATTTGGTGCTGTTCGGGTTCGTGACGCCCGGGCTGCTGGCCGCGGCCTTTTATTTCATCCCCAAATTGATGGTCGCCGACCTTTACAGCGAAAAACTCGGAGTGACCTCGGCCGCCGTATGGAATCTGGCCATGGTGTCCGGGGTGGTCACGCTTCTTTCCGGGCGCACCCAGGGAAGAGAGTACGCCGAATTGATATGGCCCGTGGACATGATCCTGATCGCGGCCCTCGCGATGGTTTTCTTCAACCTCATCATGACCATCAAGAACAGGAAAGAGCCGATCCTGTACATTTCCATCTGGTACGCCACCGCAGCCGTGATACTCACGGCGGCGACCTATTGCCTCGGGAACGTCATATGGCGTCCCCAATCCGGCGCCTTGGTGGGAATACCGGACGCCATCCTGCTTTGGTTCTACGGGCACAACATTTTCGGTCTTCTTCTGACTCCGCTCGCCATCGCCGTCTCCTACTACGTGGTCCCGAAAGTGGTCAACAGCCCGTTGTACAGCCACACGCTCTCTCTCGTGGGGTTCTGGTCCCTGCTCGTGGTCTACACCCATATCGGAACCCATCATCTCCTGCAAGTTCCGGTTCCTTCCTGGCTGAAAATAATCGCCATCGTGGACAGCGTGGCGATGGTAATCCCCGTGAGCGTCTTTCTGCTCAACATCTGGTACACGGCAAAGGGCAAGCTTGGCGCAATCCACGCGGACATCGGGGGCAAGTTCGTCTTCACCGGGACCATCATGTACTTTTTCGTGAGCATCCAGGGCTCCATGATGTCGCTTCCGATCGTTCAGAGAGTGACCCATTTCAACAACTGGACCGTCGGGCACGCACACATCGGAGTGCTCGGATTCTCGGGCATGATCGCCTTGGGAGGGCTGTACTTCACGCTCCCGCGCATTACGGGAAAGCCCATTTACAGCCGCTTTCTGGCAGACCTGCAATACTGGCTCATCCTGATCGGAGTCACCGGCTTCACCATCGTACTCACCATCGCGGGACTGATCCAAGGCAACGCCTGGATGAACGGCGAGGTTGTGTACAGGGTCCTGCCGGAAATTCACATCTACTACGTCCTGAGAGCTTCCATGGGAGTGATGATATTCACGGGAGCGCTCGTTGGATTGTACAACATCTTTAGAACGCTGTTCTTCAATCCCGGAGAAATACGATCATGAAGATGAAGTATGTCGACATGAAAATGAGCCCGACCGCCATCGTCGTCGGAAGCCTGATCATATTCGCCAGCGTGGCGTATATCGCGGTCTACCTGCCATGGGCGACCCGGCACGAGGAACCGTCGGATATCTTCAGGACTCGCACGGAAATCGAGGCGGCGGGACGATTGCTGTACGTTTCCAACGGTTGCGTCTACTGCCACAGCCAATCCATTCGAAACATCGACTGGGGGCTCGGCGCCGAAAGAATCGCC
>CAZNTU010000032.1:0-7454 GCA_964575975.1 uncultured Desulfobacteraceae bacterium | reverse complement strand
CCACAGCCAATCCATTCGAAACATCGACTGGGGGCTCGGCGCCGAAAGAATCGCCCACGCCGGGGACTATATCCAAGACCATCCGATCCAGCTGGGTTCCATCAGGACCGGACCGGACCTGTCCCAGGAAGGAGGGGAACACCCCGACGACTGGCACGTCGCCCATTTTCTCAACCCCAGGTGGACAAGGCCGAACTCGATCATGCCGTCCTTTTCGTTCTTGGACACGGACAACATTCACGTATTGATCCAGTACGTGCAGAGCCTGGGCTTGAAAGACGCCGACGCTCGCATGGAAAGACAGAACCACTGGAAACAGGAGGCCATATCGGCCTACGAGGAAGGACCCGAATTCAACATACAGTGGCTCAACGACCAAGTGCCCCGGGGTTGGCGGGAAATTCCCAATCCCTACCCGACCACCCCGGCGGGGCTGGCCAGGGGCGAGAAAATCTACCAGGATTTTTGCACGGGCTGCCATAGTCCCATCGGCGACGGCATGGGGCCCGCCCAGCCGTTCCTGTATCCCCCGCCGTTCAATTTCACGATCCTGAAAGACCGCGAAATCACCGGCGGCATTCTGTACTATCAGATAATGAACGGCATAACCGGCACGGCCATGCCCTATTTCAAAAGGGAACTGGAATCGGAAAAGATTTGGGACGTGGGAAACTACGTGGCGGTGAACTTCATCAACCAGACCGACGCCGACACGGAGCCCAAGGGCATCGACGCAGCGTACGAACCGGGCGGGTTGGCGAAATAGAGAGGTGCGGTTAGGTTTTAGGTATTAGGTGTTAGGTGTTAGCGGTGATGCTTGGCATGAAAACGCAAATAAAAGCGCTTAATCATCTCGAGTTTATTTTTTGCCGGGGTAATCACTGTTTCTCCTCCTAACAGCTAACCGCTAAAACCTAACCGCCCAAGTGGAAATTTTTAAATTTAGGATCTATATGCCATGTATTTTCCATATTTCATAACGTATATCGGCGCAGGGTTCGTCATCACCCTGGTGGTTTTCTTCTGGGCCTTGAAGAGAGGGCAGTTCAAGGAGCAGGACCGGGCGAGGTTTCTGCCTCTGGAGGACGAAAAGGGAAACGGCGAAGCCGTTGTCACGAAATTCAACCGCTTAGAAGCTTACGGCCTGATATTCCTGGCGACAGCCGGGTTGGCCGCCAGCGCGGCGGTTTTGATCTTCGCCGTGGTTTCGGCGCCGTAAAGACAGGGGGAATAAACTATGAGATTTTTCGATACTCTCAATCTGCAGCATGTGGTCTTGTACTTTTTCCCGACCGTGGTGTTCATGGTTCTTCTCTGGCTCGCCCTTGGATACGTCCACATCAAGGGAAAGGATTCGGAGGCCAGAAAGAAGGAAATCCACGCCACGTTCCCGGGAGACTACACGGACAGGGTTGCCCCCTTTCCGTTGGCGGCAATTCTGATTATTGTCGGGGTTTTCGTATGGGCTTTCTTCTATGTTTTGGGCTACGGACTGTCCGGGACGAAAATATAAAAAGACGCAAAGAAGAGATAAAATGGAACATTTGGAAAAAGAACACTCTGCAAAGGCGACTTGGCTTTGGATTTTTATTCTTTCCGCGTTTATCCTGGCCAAGGGGTATTTCACCTTTTTCGTCGTGGGAAACACAGGATTGCCCTCGTGGGACTACCGCAACGTGAAGTACGTTCCCGGCGAGTCTCCCTACGCCATTTACAAACCCCTTCCGTATCCGCAGCACGTCAGGGGAGAAAAGGGGGAATAGATGAAAACTGTAGCGGCGATATTCTTCTTCGTCGGCACGGTGCTCTTGATCGTTTACGGGGGTTTAATCTGGTACGACAACAATTTCCCGTTCGGCCGCATGTGGGAGACGACCGGCGTCTTTCCCCACGAAAAACCGTTGCCGATCATGGAAGCCGGGATCGTCCCCTTTTCCGACAGCGAAGCGATCTTTCGGAGCATCCCTGCCGAGCAGCTTGTTTCGCCTGTGGATTTGAGGGATTCCGAGGTGATCGCCCGGGGAAGGATCGGGTACGACAAGTTCTGCGCCGCCTGCCACGGCCCGAACTACGACGGCTACGGCACGGTCGGTCAAAGTTTCGCGCCGCGTCCGCAGGATTTGAGAAGCGAGCACGTGCAGACGGAACCCGAGGGAGAATTGTTCAAGGAACTCAGCTACGGAATCGAGGGCAAGCGCCAGCCACCCCTCGCCACGACCATCAGCCCGACGGGAAGGTGGGAAATCGTCGCGTATGTCAAATCCCTCGGCGTCCGGCCTTGACGCGCCTCGACCCGCAACGATCGACGAAGAACCGGGGGCCTGCGACCTTTGCGGCCTGACCCTGCGCTTCGGCGCCCGCGACCTTTCCCTGCGGGACAAAACCTTCCGATTCTGCTGCATCGGATGCCGTCAGGTTTTCCGCATGCTGGCCGACATATCCGACGTCTCCGATCCCGCCTCCTTCAAGGAAACCGAAATTTTCAGGCAGTGCCAGGGACTGGGGATCATCCCCCGGTCCGAAGCCGATCTGGAACGACGCGAACAAAAAGCCGCCCCGAAAACCGAAAACGACATCAAGAGCGATAGCGGGCTCTCCGACGAGCATACCCTGAAACTCCGCCTCTCCGTCGAGGGCATGTGGTGTCCCGCGTGCGCCTGGGTGATCGAAAATTCGCTTCTGAAACAGCCGGGCGTGGTCAAGGCGGTATGCAACTTCTCCACGGACCGGGTAACGGTTAACTACGACCCCGTAAGGACCTCCCCGCCCGACATCTCGAAAGCCATCGAAAAACTGGGGTACACCCCCGCGACCCCCGGGGACGAGATCGAATCGTCCGAAAAAAAAAGGGAGTTCGTCCGTTTCGGCGTTTCCGCGTTCCTGACCATGAACGTCATGATGCTCTCCTTTGCGCTGTATTCCGGCTTCTTCACCGATCTGTCGGCGGAGGACATCCGATTCATCTCCTGGCCGATCCTCGCCATGGCCACCGTCGTGGTGGCATACGGAGGGAAAAGGATTCATGTGAAAGGATGGGCCGCATGGCGCTCCTTGGGGTTCGGCATGGAGACGCTCGTCAGCGCAGGCTCCCTGTGCGCATACTTTTTCAGCCTGTACAACTTCTTCGCCGGAAGCATCCATCTCTATTTCGACACGGCCTCCATGCTGACCACGCTGGTGCTTTTGGGGAAAATCATGGAGAGTCGGGCCAAGGAACGCGTCACCCGCGATCTGGAAAGCTTCTTTTCCATTATTCCCACAAAGGCGCGAATCGCGACCCCCGAGGCTCCGAACGGAAGGTACGTCTCCGCCGAGCATCTTCGGAAAGGCTCATGGTTCATCCTGGAGGAGAACGAGATTTCCCCCGCCGACGGCATGATCGTTCGAGGGCGCGGGGCCATGGACGAATCCACCCTTACAGGGGAGCCCCTGCCCGTGGCAAAAAAGCCGGGAGACAATATCAAAAGCGGCGCCCGACTCGTCTCGGGAACGATCGCCGTGAAGGCGGAAAGCGTGGGCGAGGATTCCACGCTGGGCAGGATGATCGAAATCATGGAGAAGGCGCTGGGGAGAAAGACGCCTTTGGAGGGCAAGACCGACATAGCACTCAAATGGTTCGCCCCTGCGATTTTTTCGTTGGCGTTCGGCACGGGCGTCGCCGGATGGCTCCTCGGGCTTTCCGTCGATCAGGCGCTGGTGCGGGCGGTCACGGTGATGGTGATCTCCTGCCCGTGCGCCCTCGGAATCGCGATCCCCCTGGCCCGGACCGCCGGGATTTCCCTCGCCGCCAAAAACGGCATCCTCGTCCGGGACTTCTCCGCGTTCGAAACCGCCCCGAAAGCCGACGCGTTCGTTTTCGACAAGACCGGCTCCATGACCGAGGGAGACTGGAAACTAATGGAAATCCAATTCGATAGCGCCTGGACCCGCGAAGAAATCCTGTCCGTCGCCGCCGGACTGGAAAAGGATTCGGACCACCATGTAGCCCTGAAAATCAGGCAACGCACTGAACAGGAAAAGATTCGCCCTGCAGACATCCGGCAAATTCGGCTGCATGAAAGCGGAGTCTCGGGCATCTATGAAAACAAACCGATCATGATCGGTTCCGCCCAATTCCTGTCCCGCGAAATCGGTAGACTCGATGTCGCGCCGAATTTTTCGAGCGAAGAACCCCCTGACCCTCGACTCTCGGCCGTTTACATGGCTCACGGAAACAAAACCGTCGCCCGCTTCCTGTTCGGAGACCGCGTCAAAAAGGACGCCGCCGAAACGATCCGGCAACTCCGCGAGAGGGGATGCAAAACCTTCTTGATCTCCGGCGACGGCAAGGCCGCCACCGATTTCGCCGCCAAGGAAATGGACATCCCCGAATCCCAAGGAGAAATGCTCCCCGAAGACAAAGCCGAATTCATAGAAAAGCTGAAACGGGAAGGCCGCATCGTCGCCATGGCCGGCGACGGCGTAAACGACGCCCCCGCCCTGACCCGCGCCCACGTCGCCATCGCGTTCCATTCCGGAAGCCGCCTCGGAAAGGAGGCCGCCCACGTCACGCTAATGCGCGGCGAACCCATGCAAACCATCGAATTTCTGGATCTGGCGAAAAAAGTAACCGAAAAAATCCACCAAAACCTGGCATTCTCCTTTGTCTACAACGCCATCAGCATTCCCGTCGCCATGGCCGGCCTGCTATCGCCCCTCGTCGCCGTGTGCGCCATGCTGACGAGCAGCATCAGCGTAACCGGGAACACCGCCCTGCTTTTCAAAACCACCAAGCGTCCTTCCCCGCCGCACGAGTCTTGAAATTCAGTCTCGGGCGATTTGACGACAAATGCGTCCCGATGGATTCTAAACGCCCTTAACAAGCTATTAAAAACCGCGCTAAAACATTAGAGGAAAGAAACAACCCATGCTTGCCGACCAATTCAAGGACAATCTTTTCAACTTCGCCTTTTGCCAATAGATTCAAATTGCATGCGACTTATTTAACGCATGTGGGGATATAAACTTTGCCAAAGGATTTCTCCAACAGTTCGAGAGAATTGATTTTCTGGAGAAAAATCAACGGGCTCGTATTGGAAACTATTTTCTTTGTTTTCATAATTCGGAAGAAATCCTGTCCGCTGACTCGATATCGGCTTGGACCACGTGTTCCAACAAGAAATAGCCGGCTCCGAAATGTTCCTTCAATCTAGCCTTGAAATCCTCGAAGGACAAGTCCGCCAATTCCGCAGCGCGACGGAAACTCACCTTACGGGCATGGTATAAGCTTGCGGCAAGGAAAAACTGGGCGGATCGGTCGCCCAGCGGTTCCAATATCTCCTCGAACTTTTTGAACGTCGATTCTTCCAAATCGAATTCCTTTCATATTTACCATTTCAATCAAGCTCTATACTGTCCGCCGCATTGAACGAGGTACGATGCTCAGTCCCTCGAGAACCCCTTCCTGACGGCATTTTCCATTCCAGCCAACTCGTCGTCGGTCAGGAGCCCGAAATGAGATTCTCTCTTTCTCGCCGAAAGACGACCATTGTTTTGCAGGCAGAACTGAATAAAGAGATCGATGAGGCGATCGGGCATATCGACGATTTTGAGGGCGAACTCCAGATGGTCTCCCGTCCCGCTTCCAGGCAAATAGGACTGGAGATAGACGGATTCCACCCGCCCATACCGAACGGTCGAACGCAACGTACCGGTCGGGCTGACGGAGGATATATGCCAGTTCGGCAAAGCGCTCAAGCCGTACTGCTCAATCAGAAACGCATATCCCGCCAACCGGTTCTGTGTCGTTTTCAATGTCGTCGCACCTCGAAAAATTGTTACGGCTCTGCAAAAACAGTTACAATGTGCCTTTATCGCAAAAATATGGTTACAATCGCGGAATTTTTCAAGATTCTGAAACCAAGTACCGAGTTCTTGTATAGGAAAGACTCGCATGGCTTAAAAACAACGGCGAGACATCCCGCCCCGAGAGCAATCCGTTGACAAATCCCCTCCCTTTATGAGATACGCTATACATATGTTGAGTACAAACGGTCTTACATCGAGACAAACGGAAATTCTGGCTTTCATCGCCGAATTCCAAAGAAACAACGGAATCCCTCCCACTTACAGGGAAATCGCCCGGCATTTCGGGTTCAAGGGACCCAAAGCGGCTATGGACCATGTCCGAGCGCTGGAAAGAAAGGGATTCGTAAAGCGTCGCAAATGGCGTTCGAGAGGAATCGAACTGATCAAATTCTTTGAATGCCCCGACGACAATCTCGTCGGCTCGGTCGAACCCGTGCCGGTTTTGGGAAACATCAGCGCCGGATTGCCGCAAGAGGAAACGGAGAATTGCTTGGAAACCATCGCCGTTGATCGCGCAATGTTCGGCATTTCCCGCGGCAGCCGTCTCTTCGCGTTGAAAGTGAAGGGCGAATCCATGCGGGGACGTGAAATTCGCGACGGAGACTGGGTGGTCGCCGACGCGGACGCCCGCCCCGTCCAAGGAGACGTGGTAGTGGCCCTGATCGACGGAGAGAACGTTTTGAAAACTTTTTCGATCAAAGACGGCTCTTGTTTCCTAAAGGCCGAAAACCCGGAGTTTCCCGATCTTGTCCCTTTGGACGAGATGACAATACAGGGAGTTGTAAAGGCGCTCTTCAGAAGGATGCCATAGCCATGGGAGAAGCGGCTGAAAAAAACGAGTTTGTCGAGGCTCATTTTTCGACGCCTCGCGGGATGAGGTTTTTCGCTTCCGTTGAATCCGTATTGGCGGATGCGGATTTTCTCGGCTATTATTCGGTGGTCGAGCGGGCGTGGAAGGAACTGGAATTGGACGGCGTCCTTTTTCAGGACGGCCGCCCGGTTTTGTACCTGAAAACCTCTGCGCGTCCGTTCGAACCGCGCGAGAGGGCAAGGCTTCAGCGGCTTTTCTGGAACCAAGGCGTGGCCAATGTTCTCGTCCTGGCCGATCCGACCCGCGTCCATATTCATTCGGGATTGACAAACCCTGAAAAAAACGGGTCCGGACAAGAAGCGGGGGAAGCCTCCTTGGTGGAAACCATCGAGCGAGCCGAATATGTCCTTCGGCTGGAGCGTTTTTTCCATTCCTTGGCCACGGGCCGCTACTACGAAGACAGCCGGGAAAAATTCGACCCGGAACAATCCTTGGACTCGCACCTTCTGAACAATCTGAAAACGTTGCGCGACAAATTGATCCAAGGCGACGAAAAGCTGGAAATCAAGCAAGCCCATTCCTTTATCGGACGCGTTCTTTTTCTCTGCTATCTTCTCGATCGAAAAATCGTGTCCCTTTCCGACAAGGGCAACGACGATATCTCGACGGAAAGATCGACGGGAACGGCCGTTCTGGCAAGTAAGCTGGAAAACCTTTCGGATGAAGAGCAACTCGATTATCTCTACGCCCTTTTCGAGAATCTCAAGGAAAGATTCAACGGAAACATGTTCGATCA
>CAZNTU010000031.1:0-36381 GCA_964575975.1 uncultured Desulfobacteraceae bacterium | reverse complement strand
TCGTTCCGACGGCGAAATACAAATTGGTAAAGGCCGCCTGGAAAAAGCCCGCCGCGCGGTTTTTGAACCTGGACCTGGCGAGGGAAACCGGCATGGCCAAATTTTATATCCAGAGAATCGTAAAAATATAGATCGCGTACGAAATCGCGGGCGAACGGCACACGCACCCGATATCGCTCGAAGCCGAGTTCAAATCGGCCATGTCGGGCGGATTCAGCCTTAGAGACCTTTAATCGGAGGAAATGAGCATATGAGATCGTTCGAACTGAAAGCGAAGGACTATTACGGCGAAGTCGTCATCAACAAAGGTCTGATGCGAAAGGCCGGATTCGGCGCCCGCGCGATCCCGGTTTACGTGGGCGAATGGATTGTCGGCCAGTTCATGGACGGAGACGACCTCACGGACGACGGCAGGAACGAGATAGTCGCGACGGTCTCCCGATTTCTTCCCCAAAAGGCGGACAAAAACATGATCCTGAACCGCCCGATGGAGCAGGAAGAGGTTCGCATCCTGGACGATTTCAGGGTAAACGTGAACCTGGAAAGGCATACGCACGAACTTGGCATTCCGCTGTTGGACGCGAGCAACGCGATGGTGCAGAAGGACATGGTCGACAAAAATCCCATGCTTTTGAAAACGGGCATGTGGGGCTTGGGGTCGTTGCGGTACGTCCCCCCGGACGGCGAGGACGTGAAAAAGGGACAGATTTGGATGGTCGATTTCAAGGCGTTCCAGACCCCCGGCGTCGATTTGGAATACTATCGCGGGTCCCGCAAGCATTTCGACATCGACGAATGGATAGACCTGCTTGTTTCCAGCTGCCAGTTCAATCCCGACGTCCACCGCCTGTCGCAGAAGCTTCTCCTGCTGAGCAGGATCATTCCCTTGGTGGAACCGCGGGTCAACATTACGGAACTGGCGCCCAAGGGCACCGGGAAATCTTTCGTGTTCGACAACATAAGCCGATACGCCGCCGTGATTCCGGGCGGGAAACTGTCCGCCCCCGCTCTTTTTTTCAACAGCAATACGAAGCGCATCGGTCTGATTCCAAGATACGACGTGGTCGACGAAATCCAGAAGATCCATACGGACGCGTCCGGCGAGGCGATGGCCGCGCTCAAGATGTATTTGGAAAGCGGAAGATACAGGCGGGCCACGGGAGACATGGGCACCTCCGAGGCGGGATTCGTCATGCTCGGCAATATCACGCTGGGGACGAACAGATTGCCCCTGTAAGAAAGCGACGGCATATTCAAGGAATTGCCCGCCGCCTTGCAGGAATATGCCTTCGTCGATCGTATTCACGGCTTGATCGAAGGAAACAAGTTTCAAAGTTTTTGCTTTGAGAGCCCGATAGAATCTTGAGCGATCACCGAGTACGGCGGCATCGTTGCGGCGGGAGAAAGATCCGGAAGTATGCATTTTCGGAACGAAACTTCTCTTTTATATCTCCCGGTCCTCCGGATCTTTAATCTGGTCTGTTATTTCTCGAACGAATTGACGGAAATCATCAACGCCTTCCCGCAGATTCCGCAGAAAGCGGCGGTCGTCGACTCTCCAGTAATGATGAACGAGCATATTCCGAAAACGGACGAATGGCTGCAAATTGGCAACCAATTCCTGGGATAGAATCTGCGACTGGCTGCTTTTATTCAGAATCTCCGCGTATCCATTGGCAGGAATCCGATATTTTTTGGCCAGAATATGCTGAAGCGCGGCGGCGATGGCCTCTGTAATGACAATTATGGAATACTTGCAGCTTTTCATCAGATGGGAAGAAGAAAGTATCTTGTCGTCGTGCTGACCGACAATGGATTGCAGTTCTTCCGTTTCCTTTGAAATTTCAGTTAAAAATTTGTATATTCGGTCATGTTCGATCGGCACAGAATTCCTCTATCATTTCTTTTTGCAAGCGTTTCGCACGAAGGATTAGAGGTTCGTTTACCAGAAAATATTGTGAAAGCGCTTCGATGCGGTCTGTCAGCAGTTCGGCGTCTTCTTCCTTCAATAATATTCCCTGACTCGCGGCCTGATACAAAACTTCGGGGTCTGCTTCGTCCGGATCGAAAAAAAGCAGGTCGATCGTATCTTCAGGAATACCGAGAGCCCCGGCTATGCGCCCGCACAATTCGAAATACAATCTGTCCGAATTGGTTTCGGGATACGCAAGAACGAGAATATCCAGATCGTTGACCACATATTCGTTTTTGGCGGCGGATCCGAAAAGATAGGCGGCTGCCACTTCCGGAAAACTGCCGAGGATCTGTTTGAGTATGTTTATATCAAGACGTATCATTGTTATCCATTTATAATTGGAACTCGCTTCTTGTCAACGAAAATACAACGAGCGATATAGTCTTGTACTTTCGCCATATGTGGTCAATCTGCTTCCGTTGCGGGTCCATATTCGGGGATCGTGTCCGGCAAGTTTTCCCAAAGACCACACGATCACCCTGGAAAGGCCTCTTTTTCCCCTTGTCGCGGGAAGGGTGGCCAAGGGCGTCTTTTTTCTCTTCGCGGGTTCGAGTGTAAGGCTGCCGTCCACGCGGGCGACGACCTGTCGCATTTTTCCGCCGACGAAGATCGCGCCTTCCGTTATTCCGCCGCCCCCGGCGCACACGACGGTATCTCCGGTGGCTCCGTCGATCACGTTGGCGGTCGGGGTTCCGGCGATGGTGGTGTGGATTTGCCGTCTGTCCCCTTGGTCCATGAGGGGGTCGGAAAGGACGAGGGCGCCGCGAATGTTTTCCATAGCTCCGGTGGAGATCATGTCCTCCAGCACCGGAAGATGGTCCTTGTCGATGGCGTTGTTGGAGAAACGGGCTTTCGTCAGAGGCTTTTTGCCCAATCTGGCGCTTCGCCAGGCGAAGCCTACGATTTGCTGAAAGCGTACGGAAGGGCGGTCGTAGTCGTGAATGTCGTCCAGGTTGCCGTTGGTCGCGCAATGGCGCAGGGCTTTGAAAAGGGCCAGTTCCTGTTCGGTCGCGTAGAGCGCCGCGACTTTGCAGACGTCGGTCTTGCGGTTTCCCCGTCCGATGCGTTGAAGAAAGGCGTTGACGGAAGCGACGACGATCGCGTACACGAGGATATGATCGACAGTCCGGACTGCTCGCCGCAGATTCGATGGCCTGGGCGAGGTCCTTTTCTTCGGCTTGACCCCTTCGATTTCGGCGGTATATACCTTTTATGATATCAGCGGCCGGAATTTCGAATGAAAGTCTTGGCTTTGGAGGAATGGACGCGGAGCGAGCGGACGATTTCACTGCGCGGAAGCGTGGAAAAACGGGACGAAAGGCGATCGAAAATGGCATTGAAAAAGGTTCTCGAACGCCAGGATATTTTGAGGGTGGTCGAACGTCTTTTGGAGGTCTCCATCGAAAGAAACGAGCCCTTCGCCGAGCCGATCGTCATGGCGGAGGGAACGGCGATGATCGCGCACGACTTGAGGAAGCAATCCTACGACGTGGATCTCTTCGTCAAGGATTTTTCCATCGACGCCGTCGCGTCGGTGGAACTCGAATTCAAGGAAATATTCGGAGAATCCTTCAGGATCGACGTGACTTCCGTTGAAAACATTTGGGGCTTCATCATGCTCCGGGACATCCGGAACGCGGAACCCGACACTGAAATTCAAGTGAAAGGCCGGTCTTTCACGCTTCGAAAGCTTGGCATGGAAGACCTGTTCTTTCTCAAGCTCGATTCCGGCAGGGAGAAGGACCGCGCGGATCTTTCGGTATTGGCACGGAACACTACGCTGGATCGGTTGACCGACCGTTTCAACGTCATATGGAAATGGCACGGCTCCCCCGATGCCGTTTTGGGGCTCGCCGACAACTTCGTGTCTTTCATGCGCGGCATCGGAAACGCGCCTGCGGATGTTCTGGAACGGCTCGACTTGCCCGACTCGATGCTGCGAAACTTGTCCGAAACCTGGAAGGAGGAAGGCGATGAATGACCGTGCCGATTCCGTGGAAAAGGATATCGCGACGGAGGAGCGCATGCTGGCGGCCGTGGTAGAGCTGTTGAATCGGAAGGTGGAGCTGTCGCGATGGCCCGGGGACGTTCGCGAGGTATTCCTGCTGGCGCTTTGGAAAAGGAAATGCCGCAAGGGGGACGCGGAAGCCTGGAAAGCCTTTCGAACGGCGAGACACCTCCATATCGACCGCAAACGACTGCCTCCCGAGCCGGCCGCCCCCGATCCCCTTCAAATCCGTTGCGCGGAGCGGGTACGCGCGGATCTTCCCCGTCTGGTAAAGTTGAGGGGAGGCGGCTACCTGACGCCGTCCGAGGAAACGCCGGACTTCACGGTTTGACGGTCTTACCCTTTGTCCCTCGAGTTGGGGAGCTTGTAGACCCCGGCGATGCCGTCGTCTTTGTTTCCCGCCGTGTCGGCGAAGGATATCCCGAAACGCGGAGGCGGGCGAGCGCTTTCTCGCCCGAGGCCGACTCGGACCGGGAAGAGGAGTTCTGCGGCTGGATTCAGAGTCCCGAGCAGAGATACACTTCTCCTCGCACAGGCTGCCTTTCATGGGGCTTCATTGTTCCGGCTCCGGCGCGACCTTGAAACAGTTTTCCGCAGTCCGTTCCTCTTCGTCGGCAAATCGGGCGTCGCCGTAAACCTCGGCTGCAATTCGATGAAGCGATTTTTCCCGATTATCCCGAAGCGCTTGCTCCAGCAGGCGCGGAACAAACCGGTTGCGAGAAAGCTCGCCTCGTTCCCTGTCAAGTTCATTGATTATTTCGTTGGGAAACGAGAATGATACTTTTGCACGACAAACATCCTTGGTATTTTCGATTGATTTTATGGATGCCAAAAGCGAATCTTTTTCATGTCAATAAAAAAATATGCATCCGCTCATAACCGATTTGGCCGGGCTGTCGATATATTTCGGGTGCATGTCGCACCTTGTTTCCACCCAATTCTCGGCTTCATGCCAGCTCGTGTTCTCATCCGGCCCGACATACCATTCCAGTCCGGTTCGCCTATCCTTGACGATGCCACAGGTAAATTGAAAGGCGGTCGAAACTTGCGGAGAACAGAAGACGATCGCCATGTGGACGAGGGCCAGAGGGGCGGATGATTGTCACTTAAATTTCGAGTGCCCTGGCGATTCGATTTTTTCGATTTATGACGGCAGTTTGTTTTTTGTCAAGAAAAAAGCGCCTTTCCCTCTTCCATCCCGAGTTTTTTGCCATCCTCTCGGGCAATCTCCAGAATATCCAGCATCCTCATCTTCTTCCATATGTCGATTTATTGCGTCGAGCATTGGCGGCATCGAAGGCGTGCGAAGAGAAGCCAGAAGCCCATACCTTTTTTTACACGGACAATTACGGAGATTTACCTATATTGCGATTCGCAAAGCGGGAATATAATGCGATCCATAAAAAGAAAATCGGAACGGGGGGTCCTTAAGCCAACCATAAAAATACGGTCTTACGCCATGTCGAACAAATCGGTTTCGCCAAATCCAAGCAAAATCGGAATTTTTCTTGGAGAAAAGTGTCGCGATTGCGATCTCCCGACCAAAAGTCGGCGCGCGGGAACGAAATCCGGGAGGACGAAGAATCCATACTCTTTTCCAAGCGGCTTCGCGCAAAAAAGCGAATACGACCGTCCGGGAAAAGATCTTCCGACCCGCTTTCGAGTCTCTTCGGTTCTTACGTTCGCCGTCCTTGCGATATCTGTCGTGGAATACTCCGGGATTTCGGAGATGCTAGACGGCAAGCTCGCCCGGTATCTCTCCTGTTCCGCATGGCCGATGGCCAGCGTCCTCGTGTTCTACGGAGGATATCCACTTTTCCGAAACGTTTGGAAAGGCGGCGAAGACGGCGGAAACGCCATGGAATCCCTGATGGCCGTCGGGGTGCTGCCGGCCTATTTTTGCAGTCTTTTTCGAATGATCGACGGAGAAGAACTTCTCTATTTCGATACCGTTTCCATCCTGGTTTTCATGTTCCTTTTCGCGCGGCTTGTCGAAACCCATGTCCGTCGAAAAGTTACGAACTGCGTTGGCGAGCGTCGCTCCTTCGGTCACGGGGAAGCGAGGCTCGCGTCCCAAGACCGGATGCGATGGACCGGCTTCGAGGCGCTTCTTCTGGGGGAAACGCTTTTGGGGGAAACGCTTTGCGGCAAAAGCAAGTCCGAAGACTTGGCGGAAAGGTGGTGCCGCGGACTGGCCCCATTGGTTCCTCTGCTGGCGGGTTGCGCCATAGTCGTATCCTACGTCGCAGGCAACAACTTGGACGAGTCCCTTTTCAGGGCCGTGGCGGTTTCGACCGTCGCCTGCCCGTTCGCGCTCTGCGTCTCAATCCCGCTGGCAAAGGCCGCCGCTCTCGGGTCGGGCCGGTCCATGGGCGTTCTCATTCGCTCCCAGGACGCTCTGAAAAGAGTTAAAAGTCTCGACACGATAGTCATTGCGAAAACCGGAGGGGTAACCGAAGGACGATTCGAGCTAATACGAATCCACGCGTTTTCTTCCGACGATTCCGGAATTCTGGAACGGCTTTCCTCGGTGGAATCCAATTCGGACCATCCGTTGGCGAGGGAGATCGTTCGCCATGCCGAAAAGGAGGGTGTTCGGAGCGAAAAAGCGAAGAATTTCGGGTGTTTCGAGGGCATGGGAGTCTGCGGCATGTACCGGGGGGACGAGATTTCCGTCGGCAATAGGGCGTTCATGAAACGGCAGGGCCTTTCGCCGGTTCCACCCTACCTTGACAATCTGGCCCATTCGTACGAAAGGTCCGGAACGACCGCGGTCTTTTTTGGATGGGGCTCGCGCGTGCAAGGGTTCGTCGCCCTCGAAGACCCCGTCGGGACAAAAGCCGGGGAGGCGGTCGCGAAGCTTCAAAAAAGGGGGTTGGAAGTCCTTCTGGTATCGGGCGACAGTGTGGAAACCACGCGGGCGGTCGCGCGGGAACTGAAAATCGCGAGATTCGCCGGAGGATTGTCGCAGGAGCAAAAGGCCGAGGCCGTTTGGGAATGCAGGCGGAAGGTTCGCGAGTGGGAATGGTCGGTGACGGGTTCGGCGACACGGCGGCGTTGATCGTGGCGGATATCGGGTTCGAAACGGGTTTGCGACCCAACATGGCGAAAATCGCCTCCGACATGACCCTGCTTTCCTCCGACCCCGCCCTGATTGACGAAATCTTCGATCTTTCCTTTCGTGCGTCGTGGGTCTCCCGACTGAACCTTTTTCTCGCTTCGGCGCAAACGGTCATAGGAATTCCCTTGGCCATGATCGGAATCCTCGATCCTCTGGCGGCAGCCATCGCAATGTCAATCATAGGACTGCCGACTATCGGAGCGACCATGGGATTGCTAAAGCGGCAAAAGCCGAAAAAGGAAAAAAACAAAGGACGACATCCGGCTTGGCGTCAATTTCGGCCACGACTTTTGTAGTTGCGGCTTTTCGATTACATGATCGGATCGGAAACGTCCGGTAGGGGGGAAATTCCGGCGTCCTTCAGGGGAATTTCACCACTTTTCCCTTTTTTGTTGTCGAACGCCTTCCCGGAAACGATGAAGTCGCGGATTACTTTTACATGATAGGCGATTTCGTCCGCCTTTACCTTGAATTCGCCCGCCTTTTCTTTTCTGCCTCTCTCTTCCTCGTTTTCGGCCATGTTCAGAAAGACCTTGGCTCTTTCCTGAAGATGCCGAACCGCGGACCATAGCGAATATTCGATGATTTCCGACTGTTCCGCGAGATAGCTGCTGTTGGTGAAGGAATGCCCGGTGTGGCAGATATAGCGGGATATGGGTTCGCCTCTCACGCGAAACAACACTCCGCCGCATTCCGGACAGGTGAACGACGTAGAGTCGCCGATCTTCTTCAATTCGTCGATGTCCGGCATCCTGTGCTGGGAGACTTTGATTTCGACCATGATTTCCTCCGGTACTTCGGGTGGCGCCCCGGCGGGCTGCTTTGAAAGTTCCACTATTTTGGCGGCGATCTCTTCCAGGGACAGCACATGGTCGATGTCCACGTTTTTAATCGCCGCCTTGGGCATGTCGGGAACCTCGGCTTCGGAGGGATCCTGTGCGATCGCCGTTCCTCCGCAGCTCTTCACCGCGAACAAGCCGCTCACGCCGTCGTCCAAATAGCCGGTAAGAAGGACCGCCACCACCCGGGACGTATAGAACGCGGCCGCCGACCGGAACAACGCGTTGATCGAAGGTCTGACCCGATTCTCCCTTGGCCCGTACGTCAATTCCGTCCTGTTTCCCGGCTTTACCAGCAAATGTCGGTTGGGTGGGGCCACGTAGACGGTGCCGGGAACGAATCCGCCGTCGTGGTCGGGGTGTACCGCCGGCAAAGGACCTTTTTTCGACAGGATT
Organism: uncultured Desulfobacteraceae bacterium; assembly: GCA_964575975.1. Lineage (GTDB taxonomy): Bacteria > Desulfobacterota > Desulfobacteria > Desulfobacterales > SKZT01. Next base: position 28,042 of record CAZNTU010000031.1, on the reverse strand, counting down.
TGATCCAATACGGAAGGTATATGCGCCGGTATGTGCTGGACGACGAAGACGGACGCGGACAAATCCGGCGGAAACAGGGAGACGATCTTCGAAAGAGCTTCTATCCCCCCGCTGGAGGCCCCCATTACAATAATGTCACGGTTGGGCATTAGATTTTTATCCCTTCTTTTTTACGTTCGCGCCCTTTGTCTGTAAAATTTACCATAAACATCCCAAGCCCGTCTGAACATAATGCAAAGACCTCATTTTCGGGCGACACGAATTCAAGACGGCCGAATTTCCCAAATCGTTTGCCGTTGCGGTATTGCTCGAAGGCCGCGCAAATACTTTCGTCCGATTCCGTCAAATACGAAATGCACCTTATGTATTTTCCTTTTTCGCTCTTATATCGTGAGAGAGATTTCGACGGTCGGGCGTTTTTTTCGGAGTTCGGGGGAGCGGGGTCCGCCGGCCAATTTTCAGCAAGCGAGGCAGTCGATGAAAAACGAACAGGTGGTTGTCATCACTGGGGCGTCCGCAGGCGTAGGGCGGGCGACTGCGAGGGCGTTCGCCCGAAGGGGCGCGTCCATCGGGCTGATCGCGAGGGATCGCGAACGGCTGGAGAAAACCGGGGAGGAGGTGGAAGCGGCGGGCGGCAGAGCGCTCGCGCTTCAGGCCGACGTCGCCGACGCCGAACGGATGTTTCGCGTGGCCGAGCGGGTCGCTGACGTTTTCGGCCGAATCGACGTATGGGTCAACAGCGCCATGACGACCATATTCGCCTCCTTTACGGACATCGATCCCAAAGATTACCGCCGGGCCACGGAGGTGACGTATCTGGGCATGGTGTACGGGACCATGGCCGCATTGAAGCACATGAAAAAGCGCGACCGAGGCGTCATAGTACAGGTCGGCTCCGCTCTCTCCTATCGCGCCATTCCTCTCCAAGCCCCATACTGCGGCGCCAAGTTCGCTATCCGGGGATTCACCGATTCCGTCAGGACCGAACTCATGAACGAAAAAAGCGGCGTTCGCATCGCCATGGTCCAGCTTCCCGCCGTCAACACGCCGCAGTTTGCCTGGTGCAAGGCGAAACTGGAAAGACATCCCCGACCGGTCCCGCCGGTCTTCCAGCCCGAAGTGGCCGCCGAGGCGATCTACTGGGCCGCCCATAACCGGCGCAGGGAGGTCTACGTGGGAATTTCCAGCGCAGCGACGATTTGGCTGAACAAGTTCTTCCCGCATCTTATGGACCGATATCTCGCGTCGTTCGCCTACGACGGGCAGCAAACCCCCGACCGGCTGGACCCGGATCGCCCCGACAACCTGTATCGCCCCGTCCCTGGCGATTTCGGAGCGCACGGAGAGTTCGAAGACGAGGCGCACGAAAGCAGTCCCCAGTTCTGGTTCACCACCCGTCGCCCGTGGATTTTGGGGGCGGGAGGAATAATCGCGGGGTTTCTGGCGGGAACCTGCCTGATGAAAAAACAAAGAAAAAAAGGAGGACGCCATGTCTGACACAGCGAGCGATTACTTGGTTCTGCGACTTCACGAATGGGGAATTCGCAGGATTTACGGCTTTCCCGGGGACGGGATCAACGGTGTTTTCGGGGCTCTGGACCGGCACCGGGACAAGATCGAATTCATACAGGCTCGCCACGAGGAGGAGGCGGCCTTCATGGCGACGGCGCACGCCAAGTTCACCGGGGAAGTGGGCGTCTGCATCGCCACGTCCGGCCCCGGCGCCATTCACCTTCTCAACGGGCTCTACGACGCCCGCAAGGATTCCACGCCGGTCCTGGCCATTGTCGGACAGCAGGCCAGCACCGCCATCGGCACCGACTACCAGCAGGAAGTCGATCTGGTCAGTCTTTTCAAGGACGTCGCCCGCGATTTCGTCCACATGGCCTCTTCGCCCGCTTCCATCCGCCATTTGGTGGACCGCGCTCTCAGAATCTCCAAAGCGGAACTCGCGGTCACCTGCATCATCCTTCCCCACGACATCCAGGAAATGGACGCCGTCCCCTCCCCTCCGAGAAAACACGGCGCGTGCTTCACCGGCGTCGGATACAGCTCCCCGAAGATCGTACCCAAGGAAGCCGATCTTCAAAGAGCCGCCAAAGTTCTGAACGAGGGAAAGAAAGTCGCCATGCTGGTCGGCGCCGGGGCCATGCACGCCACGGACCTGGTGGTTCAGACGGCCGAGATATTGGGCGCGGGAGTCGCCAAGGCCCTGCTGGGAAAGGCCGCGGTCCCCGACCACCTTCCCTTCGTGACGGGTTCCATCGGCCTGCTGGGAACCAAGCCGTCCTGGGACATGATGACGAGCTGCGACACATTATTGATGATCGGAAGTTCCTTTCCCTATTCGGAACATCTTCCCAAGGAAGGACAGGCGAGAGGGGTCCAGATCGACATCCAGCCCCGGCACTTGTCCACCCGGTATCCCATGGAGGTGAACCTGCACGGGGACGCGACGGAGACGCTGACGGCATTGATTCCGCTTCTGGAACAAAAGAAGGACGGCTCCTGGCGCAAATCCATCGAGAACAACGTCAAGGAGTGGTGGACCGTGATGGAAGCAAGGGCTAAAATGGCAGCCAAGCCGATCAACCCGCAGCTTCTGTTCTGGGAACTCTCCCCGCGCCTTCCGGACAACTGCATTCTCACGTGCGATTCGGGTTCGGCCGCCAACTGGTACGCGAGGGATCTGAAAATCAGGCCGGGGATGATGGCGTCGCTGTCCGGGGGACTTGCCACCATGTGTCCGGGCGTTCCGTACGCGACTGCGGCCAAGTTCTGCTACCCGGAGCGTGTGGTGATCGCGACGGTGGGCGACGGGGCCATGCAGATGCTGGGCAACGCCGCGCTGATTACCGTCTCGAAATATTGGAGAAAATGGGCCGACCCCCGGCTGATCGTGCTGGTGCTTCACAACGAGGATCTCAACCAGGTGACTTGGGAGCAGAGAATCATGTCGGGCGATCCGAAATTCGACGCCTCCCAGGACATCCCCGACTTTCCGTACGCGAGATACGCGGAATCGATAGGCTTGATGGGCATAGCCGTCGCCTCCCCGAACCAGATCGGCGACGCCTGGGACAGGGCGCTCGAGGCCGACCGTCCGACCGTGATCGACGCCCTGTGCGATCCCGACGTGCCTCCCCTTCCCCCGCACATCACTTTCGAACAGGCGAAAGGGTACATGTCCTCGATGGCGAAGGGAGATCCGAACCTGCTGGGAATCGCGAAGCAATCGGCCAAGCAGATGATGGCCGGTTTTCTGAGCAGGAACAAATAGTTCATGGAAAGGGTCAAGATCGAGGATGTCAAGGCGGTCGCCTACGAGTTCCCCACCGACAAGCCCAAGTCGGACGGGACTCTTCGATGGGGCTCCACGACCATGGCGGCGGTGTTCGTGTACGCCGGGGGAAAACGCGGGTTCGGGTATTCGTACGCGGACACCACGGCGGCGAGTCTCGTCCGCGACAAGCTTTCGAAGATTCTGATCGGTTCCGACGCGTTCGACATTCCCCGCTGCCGGGCGGACATGAGGACCGAAATCCGAAACCTGGGAGAACGGGGAATCGCTTTCATGGCGCTGTCAGCGGTGGATATCGCCCTGTGGGATTTAAAGGCCAGGCTTCTCGATCTGCCGTTGGCCGATCTTCTGGGGCGCGCGCGGACCAAGGTGCAAATCTACGGCAGCGGCGGATTCACGTCGTACGAGAAGGAGGAAATCAAGTCCCAGCTCGGAGGTTGGGTGTCGGAGGGCATATCCCGTGTGAAAATGAAGATCGGGAGAAATCCGAGAGAGGACCCGGAACGTGTCCGGTGGGCGCGCGAAGCCATAGGAGAAAAAGCGGAGCTTTTCGTCGACGCCAACGGCGCATTCGATCGCAAGCAGGCGCTGACCATGGCCGAGACGCTGAACCGATACGGCGTCAAATGGTACGAGGAACCGGTTCCGCAAGAGGACAGGGAAGGTCTGCGATTCGTTCGCGAAAGGGTTCCTCGCGCCATCGAAGTGGCGTCGGGGGAATACGGTTTCGTTCCCGACGACTTCCGGCTTTTGCTTCAGAGCGGGGCGGTGGATGTTTTGATGGCGGACGCCACCCGATGCGGTATTACGGGGTATATTCAGGCGGCCGCCCTTTGCGAGGCTCATCACGTCCCGCTGTCGGCCCACTGCGCCCCGGCGATCCATCTACACCCTTCGTGCGCGTTGAAACCGGTCCGGCACATGGAGTATTTCCACGATCACGTGGAAATCGAGCAAAAGGTTTTGGACGGCGTCGCCAGTCCGAAGGGCGGTTGGTTGGCCCCCGACCTGGGGCGGCCCGGTTTGGGTTTGGAGTTGAAGGAAGCGGACGCGGCGAAATATTTGGCGGGCAAGTGAGAGTCGATCAAGTCGAACGGGGCGTGGTTGCAAGCGAAGCCAAGCGCGTCGGACAAGTCGGACTCGTCAGACAGGTCGGACAAAACCTTGAAACCGATTAAGACAGAGGCGTTCATGGCAAAGACCAATAAAAACGAATCCGGGGATCGGCGCTCGCTGGAAAAGGACCTTTTCAGGGAAGTGGACGGCGAGGTGCGGTTCGACCGGGGAACGCGCGCCTTGTATAACTGCGACGCGTCCAACTACCGGCATTTTCCTATCGGGGTGGTAATCCCTCGCACCACCGACGCGGTGGAGGCCACGGTCGCCGTCTGTCGCGAACACCACGCCCCTCTCCTTTCCAGAGGCGCTGGAACCGGCCTGTCCGGATCGACCTGCAACGAGGCCGTGGTGATCGATTTTTCCAAGTACCTGCACAAAATCCTCGAAATCGATCCCGAACGCAAAATCGCGCGGGTCCAGCCGGGCGTCATCCTTGACCATCTGCGGCACCGCGCCGCGAAATTCCACCTTACCTACGGACCCGACCCCGCCACCCATTCCCACAACACTTTCGGGGGCATGCTGGGAAACAACTCCTGCGGCATCCATTCCGTCATGTCGGGACGCACCGCCGACAACACCCGCGAGATGGAAATACTCACTTACGATGGTCTTCGCATGCGCGTGGGTCCGACTTCGGACGGCGAACTGGAAAAAATCGTCTCCGCAGGAGGACGAAGAGGCGAAATCTACGACGGGATGCGGCGATTGCGGGACCGATACGCGGATCTGATCCGGGAACGCTACCCAGACATCCCTCGCCGCGTCTCCGGCTACAACCTCGACGATCTCCTCCCCGAAAAGGGGTTTCACGTCGCGAGAGCCTTGGTCGGGAGCGAGGGCACCCTCGCCGTCATTCTGGAAGCCACCGTGCGCCTCGTCTACAGCTGGCCCGGCCGGACCCTTCTGGTGCTCGGGTATCCGGACGTCTACCAGGCCGCCGACCATATACTGGAAATCATGGCGCACGGACCGGTCGGCCTGGAGGGAATCGATCAAAAGCTGATCCATTTCAACGAAGTCAAAAACATGAACCTCGAAAAGCTGAAACTTCTTCCCGACGGCGGCGGTTGGCTCCTGGTGGAAATGGGGGGGCACGACAAAGAAGAATCCGTAGAAAAGGCCAAAAAGCTGGCAAAAGACCTCAAGAAAGGCGCAAACGCCCCGAACATTAAAATCTTTACGGAAAAGGAGGAGGAGAGCCAGATTTGGGATATCCGGGAATCGGGTCTCGGCGCGACAGCGAATGTCCCCGGAGAACCTTTGGCCTGGCCCGGATGGGAGGACGCCGCAGTCCCGCCGGACAAGGTCGGGGCTTACTTGCGCGATTTCCGCGCGCTTCTGGACGAGTTCGACCTGGACGCCGCCTTGTACGGCCATTTCGGACAGGGTTGCATTCATTGCCGGATCACTTTCGACCTTTTCACCGAAAAAGGAATCCGGAACTACCGGGAGTTCGTCGAACGCGCGGCGGACATGGTTGCAGGCTACAGAGGTTCCTTCACCGCCGAGCACGGCGACGGACAGTCCAAAAGCATATTTCTCCCGAAACTCTACGGAAAAGAAATCGTGGAGGCTTTCCGCGAATTCAAGTCCATTTGGGACCCCGAGTGCAAAATGAACCCCGGTAGAATCGTCGATCCGTTGCAGCCCGAGGACAACCTGAGACTCGGCACGGACTACGATCCGTGGACCGACGAGACATTCTTCAAGTTCCCCGAGGACAACGGAAGCTTTTCGCAGGCTACACTGAGGTGCGTCGGCGTGGGAAAATGCCGCCGTCCGGAAGACGCCTTCATGTGCCCCAGTTTTCTGGCCACGCGGGAGGAAAAGCACACCACTCGCGGACGGGCCCGCGCCTTGTTCGAAATGTTCCGGGGGGATTTCATCAAGGACGGCTGGCGGAGCGAAGAGGTACGGGAAACGCTGGAACTGTGCCTTTCCTGCAAGGCATGCAAGTCGGAATGCCCGGTCAACGTGGACATGTCCACCTACAAGATGGAGTTTCTCTATCATCACTACAAAGGACGGCTTCACCCGCGTCACCACTACGCGCTGGGATTCGTGGGGTACGCGGCCGCATTGGGAAGTTGGATGCCCGGCGTCGCGAACTTTTTAACCCATGCCCCCTGCGTCGAGGCTTTGGTCAAACGGGCGACGAACCTCTCGCCGGAAAGGCCGCTTCCGAAATTCGCCGAGGAGACTTTCGTCGATTGGTTTCGAAGATACGAATCCCCCGCCCGCGACGATTCGCGCCCCGTGTTGCTTTTCCCGGACGTCTTCGACAACGTGTTCGACCCCGAGGTACTGAAGGCCGCCGTTCGCGTCCTCGGCCGATGCGGCTGCAAAGTATACATCCCGGAGAAGCAACCCCCGGAGGCGTTGCCGTTGATGCACTTCGGATTTCTGGGCTTGGCCGGCAAAAACCTCGAAAGAACCATAGACATGCTTGCCCCCTACGCGGAGGAGGAGATTCCGATCGTTTTCGTGGAGCCCAGCGTCGCGGCCATGTTCAAGGACGATCTTTCGAAAATCTGGCCGGAGGACGAAAACGTTAAAAAAGTCGTCGGACAATGCCGCATGCTCAGCGAGTTTCTCGACGAGAACGACTACGAGCTTCCCAAGTTGAACGGCAAGGCGATCTTGCACAACCACTGCAACCAGAAGGCCGTACTGGACGCAAAGGCGGTCCACCGGGTGCTCGAGCGCATAGGCGTGGAATTCGAGGAGCCGCAGGAAGGCTGCTGCGGCATGGCCGGATCCTTTGGATACGTCAGGGAGCACAACGAGTTGAGCGTAAAAATCGCGGAGGAGCATCTTCTTCCGGCCGTCAGGAAGGCGGACCTGGACACGTTCATCGTCGCCGAGGCGTTCAGCTGCCGGAGCCAGATCAAGGACGGTTCCGACAGAGAGCCGATGCATACGGCGCAGTTGCTCCAGTACGCGTTCAGAAAGGCGGACTTGGAAAAAAAACGCAAGATCGACCGCGACTTGGAAGGAACGGAAATTCCCCGCAACGGGAACAGAGCGGGTCTGCGGGCGGCCGGCATGGTCGGCACGGCGGTCGCCGGCGGAGTTCTCGCGTATTTTTTGGCCAAGCGTTTTCCGGGGGAGACTGGACGGGAAAGCGGTGTGGGCCGTTAGTCGTTGGCTGTTAGGTGTTAGATGTTAGGAGACGGGCTTCGAGCCTCAAGTTCTTATTCCGAAGGCGGGACCGCGCCGATGACCGGTAGCGCCGCCTTCCACGGCGGCGCGTTTGCACCGCAGGAGATGCGACATGGATCCAAAAAACACGAACGAAGGGCTGGAATCCGACCCCGATATCACCAACATCGAGCAACTGCTGGATCGAATCGAAGGGGCCGCCGACGGCGAAGGCCAAGTTTCCATGGAGGAGATCATGGATTCGGTGGGGAGCCGATCGTTCGGCCCCATGATACTCTTGGCGGGCTTGATCGTCCTGGTTCCGATCGTCGGAGACATACCGGGCGTGCCCACGATCATGTCGTTGTTCGTGCTGTTGACAGCGGGCCAGCTGCTGTTTCGCCGCAGACATTTCTGGCTTCCCTCCTGGATGATGAAGCGCTCCGTGGAACGGGACAAGCTCCGTCGATCCTTGAGATGGTTTCGGCCCGTCGGACGGTTCTTCGACAAACTGTCGAAGCCGCGCCTCACGGAACTCACCCAGGATTCCAGGCTATACGTCGTAGCCGTGGCGACCATCTTCATCGCCTTTTTGATGCCCATAATGGAGGTGATACCGTTCAGCGCCAATATCGCGGGCGTCGCCCTGACGGCGTTCGGGCTTTCGCTGATCACCCGCGACGGGCTCATGGCGCTGATCGCGTTTACCTTCACGGCCTTGGCCTTTGCCGTGGTAATTTACCATATCGTTTGATTCGACAAGCCAGAAAGGACAAAAGCAATGAACTCGGACGTCGGATGCAAGAGGTGGGCTATCGCCGAGGGATACATTCCCGGCCGGAGCACCGGCCCGGAACCGGATTTTACAAGCCACGAAACCTTTTGCGTTTTAAACGCTTCGGACCAGGACGCCCATATCGAAGTGACCGTTTTCTTTTCGGACCGGGACCCGGCGGGCCCCTACAGAATCACCGTTCCGGCCCGACGCACCAAACACGTCCGGTTCAACAACCTGAGGGACCCGGAACCGATACCCCGGGATACAGACTACGCCAGCATCATCGAATCGGACGTCCCGGTGGTTGTGCAGCACACCCGCCTGGATTCGCGCCAAGCCGAGAACGCGCTGCTGAGCACGATCGCCTATCCGATTCCGGACGCGTAAACCCGGCTTCTTTTGTCGAACCTCAAGCGACTCGACAACCGAATACGAAATTCCCGAAACCGAACGTCGAAGCTTGAACTTTGCCCCTTCTCATCCGACCGCGCATTTGCTCTTCATGGTTCCCGCCGAAGCGATCTCTATGAACGACGCCCCGTGGGCCGGGCCGAAACTGCCCGCCAGCACGATGATCAAGGAATCGTCTTTCAGTTTTTTCTCGTCGATCAGCCGGCATATGGATTTTTTCAGAGTCTCCGCAGAGTTGGAATTTACGGGGATGTGATCGGCGTACACGCCGAAGGACAGGGACAGCTGGCGCATGACCCTTTTATCGTAGACCTGGGCGTAGATGGGATTGTCCCCTCGGTATGCGGCAAGGGCCAGGATGGCGGCGCCTGTGAGGGAATCGGCCACGATAGCCTTGGTGTTCAGCCGGAGAGCGGCCTTGACGGCGGCTTTGGCCAGATAGGCAGTGACCTTTTTATCCATCGTGTAGGGAACGTCGATGAAGCTGCTCCACTTTTGTTCCACCTCTTCCGCGATTTTGGCCATGGTTCTCACCGCCACCTCGGGATACTTCCCGTTGGCGGTCTCCCCGGACAGCATCAGGGCGTCGACGTGGTCCAGGCAGGCGTTGGCCACGTCCGACACTTCGGCCCTGGTGGGCCTGGGCGATTCGATCATGCTGTGGAGCATCTGCGTGGCCACGATCACGGGCCGGCGCCTTTCGATGCAGGTCCGGACTATTTTCTTCTGGATCAACGGAATTTTCTCGGTGGGAATCTCCACGGCCAAATCTCCACGGGCCACCATGATTCCGTAGGCATGGTCCAGAATTTCCTTGAGATTTTCGACCCCCTCGCTGTTCTCGATTTTAGCGATGATCTTGATGGCGGAATTCTTTCCGTCCAAAATACGCTGAACCGCGACGACGTCCTCCTTGTTCCGCACGAAGGAATGGGCGATGAAATCCAAGTCGTTGTCGGCGGCGAACTCGATGAACCGCTTGTCCTTTTCGCTCAAGGACGGCAGCTTGACATGGACCGAGGGTATGTTGACGCTCTTGCGGGCGTGGATCGTCCCGTCGTTCTCCACGAAGCAGAGCAGATTGTCCTCGTCCTTTTCCATGACCGCCAAGGCGACCGTGCCGTCGTCGATCAAAACGGAGCTTCCCACCGGCACGTCCCGGACAAAATCCCGGTAGGACACGCAGACCACGTCGCCGCAGGATACTCCGCCGGGATCGCCCTTGATTCGAATGTAATCCCCGTGACGCACGGCCACCGGAGCGTGGGCGTCGCAGGTTCGGATTTCCGGACCTTTCGTGTCCACCAGAATGCCGATCTTGTCCGATACGGCGCGGGTGTTTTCCACCACCCGCAAAGCCTCTTCGTGGGTCATGTGCGCGGTATTGAGCCGGACAACGTTCATGCCCGCCTTGTAAAGCCGTCCGATGAATTCCCTGGAACAATTCAGACCGGAAATCGTGGCCACGATCTTTGTTTTTCGCTGCATCGAGTCAACCTCCTCTTCGGCTGTTCAGCTATGAATTTTGGATCCTATAATACGAGCTTTGTAGGACGGGCGCGCCGCCAGCCCCCCCCCTCAATCTTCGACGTGTTCTTCGGCAAATCGTTCCCTGGATTCTCGAACCGCCGAGAGAATATCTTTTGTCGTTGCCTTGGTTTCGATTCCCGGAACATCGAACGGCGATTTTTTGTCTTTCCTGAAAATTATGGAAAACCTTTCCCCGCCTCTCCTCTGGATAACGACCTCTTCGTTTTTTGCTATGTCAAGGACCTCGGCAAGACGTCTTCTCGCTTCGGAATATGTATAGACTCTCATTATGCGTCGTATGCGCAGATATTGAATCTAATCGAGATACTCAATGCCGATTTAATATCGGTATTGCTCGCGTTTATATTCGTTGCTCTTGTTCGGGCAAGCTGGATCCTTCCATTTTCAGTCGCTTGTAGATTCGCCGGAGGGGTAAATCGACGTTCAGGGAGCGAATATGCAGAACTTCGTCCATGCCGTAGAACTCCTCGAGCACCCAGCGGCCGTCCGTGGCTTTGAAAAAGTGTTCGACGCCGCACGCGTATTGGTCCACCAGGACGTAGTCCCTCATGGACTCCATGTTTCTGTAGGACTTGAACTTGGATCCCCGGTCGTAGTCCATGGTGGATTTGGAAAGGATCTCGAAAATGGCGACCGGGTTGGCTATAGTGTCGTCGCGGTCTTTTTCGAATTCGATATCGCCGCATACCACGCCGACGTCCGGATAGACGAAATGCATGTTCTTTTCGGCCCGCACTTTCAAATCGGCTGAAAACACAGTGCAGTCGGAACCTTCCAGCGAGGAATCCAACTCCGAAACCAGGTTGACCATAATCACGTTGTGTCTAAAGGACGCTCCCGTCATGGCAAAAATTTCGCCGCGTAAATATTCGCTTTTTCGTTCGGAAGTCTCCTCCAAGCGTAAATATTCCTCCGGCGGAATATACTGGTCTTCGGTTTTTAGCATGGGGGCGTTCTCCTTGATCTTTATGATCGGTCCGTATTATGTATTTAAATATCAAGAATACATCCTATACCGGTTTTAAACAAGGACGAATGCGTGTTCGGTTTCCCGGACTAGCGAGCCCCCCATAACCAACGGTTGATATTCAACGAACAATGCTCCAAAGTTGGCGCTTATGCCCCCCTTCTCCCCGTGTCCCTGCGTCCGCGCGTTACCCTCTCCTTGCGGAGTTGACTTGTCCGGACGTTTTGGGATATAGCCGGTTCAGCATTTTAATAAAACCGGAAACGCCATGATTTTTGAGTGCGAAAATCTAAATTACCGATATCCCTCGTCCAACGCGCAGGTCTTCGAGGACCTGTCGTGCCGGATATCCGGCCCTGGATTCCACGCGTTGTTCGGGCCTTCGGGGGTCGGCAAGACCACGCTCGCGAAGATGATCGCGGGGATGATCGGCGGCTTCTCGGGGAGGATCGAGTCCGGACCGGAGACGGAAATCCTTTACACCTACAACTTGGAAAGGCTTCCGGGCTGGTCCGACGTGAGGGAGCATCTTCGGCAGGTCACGCCTCCGGAGAAGGGGAAGGAAATCGAGAGGCTCGCGGAATTCTTCAAGATCGAGCAATGTCTCGACGCCAGATTTTCCAGGCTTTCCCTGGGCCAGCAGAACCGGGTCAACCTGACCCGCTATCTGCTCCAGGAATTCGACCTTCTGATCATGGACGAAAGCCTGGCCAACGTGGACGAGGCAACCCGACAGTCCATCATCTTGAAAATCAAGGACATGTTCTCCGACAAGGCGTTTATGTACATTTCGCACAACGTGGCGGAAGTCGCCCGGTACTGCGACGAAATCCTGGTGCTGCGCGACCCGGAAAAGACGCCCCAGGTCGCTATGATCAAGGGCGCCGACCAGCGGGACGAACGGGAACCGGACAGCGGGGACATGGAGAGGATCATGCTGGAGATCGTCCATGCTTCATAGGCGAATCTACCAGTTTTTCGTGGTATACGCGGCGGGGGTGGGGGTCCTTTTCGCGTCGAAATACGCGTTGAATCTTTCCGACTACGTGATACCGAGCCCCGGGGAGGTCTGGACGACCGCCGGGGACGTTTTCCGGCGCTATTTTCTCCATGTTCTGGACACGCTGTCCGTGGCTATAGTCGGCCATATCCTTTCCATCGTCCTGGCCGCCGCTGTGGGGATCGCGGGAAGGCTCACCAGCTGGGTGGGTTCGCTGATCAAAATCGCCGCGTTCAACATCCAGGCCTACCCCATCGTGGCTGTCGCCCCGATTATTTTCATCCTTTTGGGCGACGGCCTTGCCTCCAGGCTCCTGATCGCCTCCATGATCTGCTACTTCCCCCTTCTGCTCTCGGTGTTGGGGGTAATGACCGAACCGGTGCCGAATATCGAGCACTTCTACAACATGACCGGAAAGATCGACTGGAAGCTGGAAGTGAAAATCCGGGTGTTCGAGAACATGGCCAAGCTCACCACAATCGTCGCGGGAAGCGCCACGCTCGCCATGGTGGGGACCATCGTCGCCGAGTTCATCGCGGCGGACGCCGGAATCGGGTACGCCATAAGGATAGCCCTCTACCAGAGCGATCTCGCGAAAATCCTGGTGGCCCTCTTCCTGATCGGCATTTGCACGTCGTTGTATCTCGCCTGCCTGGAATGGCTTGGACGTCTCATCCAAAACAGATGGGAGAGTTGACGGGAGAGTCGGTGCAACTGAAAACGCTCCGGTTTTTCAGGCCGCGATATCGATCGGCACGAAACGCTGTGCAATCTCGCGGGCGCCCGTTAATCCTCTGCAAGGACATGGCTTAACATCGGCCATTTCGAGGTACACGCGTTTGTACTTGCGGTTTTGCCGCAACGCCTCTGAACGAATTACCGCAAACCGTAGCATAGCCCCTTGTGGGCGTTTCTCGGGAGGGAAACAAAATCGCGCAATTTGGAAAAACTGCCCGCAAAACGCCCACAAGGGGCTATGCTACGGTCCTTGGAAAATTCTTCGATTATTCGCGCCGGTTCGTTCTCGGGCATTGGCCTTAGACCACGCGCTCCCAACGGCAAAAGCCGCAACTGCAAAACCACCGAACCTCTCCCTACAAGAACGTCAGATACCGCTGCACCTCCCAAGGCGTCACGTGTTTCATGAATATGCTCCATTCAGATTTTTTCAGCTTCACGAATTCCTCGGCGATGGGACCCAAACCCGATTTGACGACTTCGTCGGCCTCCAGTTCCTCTATGGCTTCCATGAGATTTTGGGGAAGTTCGATCATGCCTCGCTTTCTTCTGTCCGCGACCGACAGGTTCCACACGTTTTCCCCGATGATCGCGTCTCCGGGGTCGATCTTGTTTTTGATGCCGTCGAGGCCGGCGGCCATTTGCACGGCCAGCAACAGGTAGGGGTTGACCATGGCCGAGGGCGACCGGTCCTCGAAACGTTTGGCGTCGGGGCATCGGAACAGCTGCGTGCGGTTGTTGTCGCCGAAGGAGGCGAACGCCGGGGTCCACGTGTATCCCGAGGCGGTGGAGTAGACGAATTCGCCGCTCTGGATTCTACGGTAGCAGTTGATGTTGGGCGACGCCACCGCCGTTATGGCACGAATATGCTTGAGCAAGCCCCCGACGTAGTAAACCGCAGTCTCCGAAATCCCGAGCCCCTTTTTATCCGACCCGCCTTTCAGAGGAAAAAGGTTATTTCCCGTTTTCGCGTCGGCCACGTGGAAATGCAGATGCGCGGCGGAACCGGTCCTGTTTTCGAAGGGTTTCGCCATGAAAGTCGCGGTCGCCCCGAACCTGTTGGCGATCTGGCCCGCCATCATGCGAAAGCGCACCAGGCGGTCGGCCGCTCCCAAGGCGTCCGACCATCCGAAATTGATCTCGTACTGGCCGTTGGCGTCCTCGTGGTCGCTTTGGTAAATTTCGAATCCCATTTGGTTTCCAAAGCGGATAACCTCCTGAAGGTAGTCCATGGTTTGGCACATGCCCCTGAAATCGTAGCAGGGCTTGGAAAGCTTGTCTATCTCCATGGGGTCCCAGGGCGCGAGACTTCCGTCCTCGTTTCTGCGCACCAGGAAATGCTCGGGTTCGAACCCGCCGTTCAAAAGATAGCCCTCCGCAGCGAACAGGGCCATCATCCTTTTGAGATTCACGCGAGGGCAATAGGGATGCGGCATGCCATCGACGTAAAGGTCGCAGGAAACGACCGCGGTGTTGGGTTTCCAGGGAATTTTGCAAAGGGTGTCGAGTTGCGCGCGGGCCATCATGTCGTGGCTTTCGGGCCCCTGCCCCATCCCCCACACCGCGCCCCCCGCGAACCCCGCGCCGTCCTCCACGATGTCGTACAGGCAATGCACCGGCACCTGCTTGACCTTGGGACAGCCGTGAATATCGACGAAACAGGCCAGAAGAAATTCGACTCCCTCGGCTTGAAGCTTTTCAAGGACGTCTTCCCTGTAGTCGGTACTCGCCTCTTTTTTTTCCGCGACACTAATAATCGAAGTCATGGTTGTTCCTCCCTTTGCGAGAATATGGATTGATTTTTGTTATGCTTATTCGGTCATGGGATTTTCGCTCAATAGTCGGTCCTGATTTCCATCCCTGCGGCCAGGGGAATCCGGAGCGCCCGGGAAGTCGCCAGGGTCACCGCCCGGAGGTCCTCCGGTTCGACATTGCGGACATTGGTCTTGCCTGTGCTTCGGGCTATGATGGTCGATTCCTGGGCCGTCGCCTTGATCCATCTTTCGAGAGCCTCGCGTCGGTCCTCCGTGTTCATGTCTCCGTCGAAATCGATGCGGGAAACGTCGAGCGCGCCTCCCATGGCGATGGCCGCCGCGACGGAAAACACTCCCGCGTTGCAGTTGATCGCCAGAATCTTGGCGACGTCCGTGCCCGTTCTCAGTCCGCCGAAATACAAGAGCGCGATCCGTTCCTCGCTGCTTAGAGAGCGAAGGATGTCGATGGCTTCGGGAAGGCAGGTCAAATCGGGAAACCCGTCCAGTTCCGGCCACGGCTGTTCGATGCCTCCCGTCCCGTCCAGAAGCAAAAGATCGAAGTCTTCCTTCAGGGCGTACGGTATTGCCTCGGCCAGGGCCTCCGCCGCGACCGTCATTCCCAGCAATTGCCTGGCGTGTTTTCTGTCGGGCCGGACAGGCTTGAACCGTTTTCCCAGTACGTAAAGTAGAGCGTCGGCTTTTCCGCTGGGCTCCGATTTGTCCGGCAGCAGAAGCTGAAACCACGGTGCGGGGCTTGCCCCGTTGTCTGCATTGATCTTTGGAAGCGGCTCGAAGCCGACGTATCCGCACCCGCTCGCCGCCAGAGCCTTCGCCAAGGCTTCCCGTACCTCGCCGGAGACACGGTCGAAACCCGTAAACAAGTACGGAAGCTTGAGCGATACGTCTCCCGCGATCGGCGTTTCGGTAATGCATGCTTCGCGGTACGGATCTATCACCAGCCGGGTAAGGCCGGCGGGAAGAAAATGAACGTCGTCCAGCTGAGCGGGACGGTGTTCGGGGAACGGATTGTCCCGAGGCCGCAATCTTTCCAGGAGGATCGCCCGGTAGGTTTCGGCGTCGCCCGGCTCCGTCCGGGACATGGCGCGCATGTGCTCCCGGTCCCGGCGCTGGTAGCCCGCCGTGCCGGTTTCCGCGTCGCACCGGAAACAACGGGCCGCCTGACGCTTGGCCGTTTCCTTGTCGAACATCGATTCGCACGGGAACAACCTGGGAAACGAACAGGCATTGTCGATTCCGGTAAAAATCCGGTCTTCTCTCGGCAGCTTTTCCCATCGGGGATCCTGGGGCACCGGAAGCCGCCTTGTCGAATAGGCGACGCGAAAGGGTTTCGGGTCGGCGACGCCCTGGACGTAGGCGTGGACGAAATAGGCCGCCTTGTGTCCCTGGGCCATGGATTCCACTACGGAGGACGGACCCCGGGCGCAGTCGCCGGCCGCGAAAACTTTCGGGTCGGAGGTTCTCGCGGTTTCAGGGTCGCAAACGACAAGGCCGCGACTCGTCAAGCCGGACTTTCCCAACTCTTCGCATTCCCCTGTCAGTCCGATGCATACCAGCAAGTTGTCTGCCTCGGCCGTGACGACATCCTCCGGGTCGTAGGAAGGGGCGAAACGGCCCGCTTCGTCGAAAACCGACAGGCAGCGCATCATTTCGACTCCCGCGACCCTGCCGTTCGCGTGAACGATTCGCTTTGGACCGTAGCCGTTGTGAACGACCACGCCCTCCTTGACCGCCTGTTCGATCTCGTGTTCCGCCGCCGGCATTTCCGAGCGAGCCTCCAGGCAATACAGGTCCGCCTTCTCCGCCCCTAGTCTCAGGGCCGTCCGGGCGACGTCCATGGCCACGTTCCCTCCTCCGACGATCACGGCCCGCCCGGAAAGAACGGCGGGTTTTCCATCGGCGAGGTCGGTCATGAGATTCAGACCGTAGAGCCCTTCCGACACCTCGGATTCTCCCGGCACGTTCAGCATACGGTCCTTCCAGAGGCCGACGGTTACAAGAACGGCCTCGTGGCGCCTTTTCAGCTCTTCCATCCCGATCCCGCCGCCAAGGGAGCAATTGAGATGGAGCTTGATTCCCGGCCTGCTTTCCAGGAGACGGCGAATATCGTTTTCGATGGCTTTGCGGGGAAGACGCCATTCGGGGATGACGCGCATCATGCCGCCGGGACGGTCCGATTTCTCGTACACGTGTACTTCGTAGCCCATCCCGGCCAGGTCGTTCGCCGCAGTCAGCCCGGCGGGGCCGGCCCCGACCACCGCTATCGTCTGGGTTCGCGTGACGGTCGAAATCGGGGGGCGGTATTGTTCCCCGACCCCGTCCATGACGAATCTTTTCAGAGCGCGGATCGTCACCGCCTTGTCGCCGATTTCCGCGCGCCTGCACTTTCCCTCGCACGGCATGGCGCACGCGTGGCCGCAAATGGACGCGAAAGGATTCGTGGCCGTTATCGTCTCGGCGGCCTCCATGATTCTATCCTCCCAGACGAGCGTGACGTAGGACGCGACGTCGGTGCCCACTGGGCACGCTCTCTGGCACGGGGCCGGAATCCATTCGTCGTCCCGGCATTCGTTGACAAGGTCCTCGACATCGACGGGAGGCATCGTAAGTTCGTTCATGACAAAGGTTCTCCTTTCAGTCGGTCTATGGATTTCCGCAGGCTTTCCCGCCTTTCGGGCTCGTACGGCAGACGCGTGTAGGCGGCCGCCTCGGGGGTGAGGGCGACAAGGTCGTCGCGGGACAGTTTCCGGACGTCGTCGTAGCCCAGGGCTTTCACGATGGCGGCCATCTGCCACCTGAAAGCCTCCAGATAACGGTGTATGGACCGCGCCTTCGCCTCCACGTCGAACCTTTGGACCATCTCTTTCTTCTGGGTGGCGGCGCCGATGACGCAATTTCCGACGCTGCACTGCATGCAGCCGATGCAACCGCTGGCCATGAGCATGGCGGTGCCGAGTCCGACGGCGGTCGCTCCCAGCGCGATCGCCTTTGCGGCGTCCACGCCGTCCTTGATTCCGCCCAAAAGGACGATCGGCATTTTTCCCGTCGCACCGATCTCCTCCAGGCCGTCCAAGGCCTCCTGCAACGAGGCCAACGTGGGAATCCCCATGTATTCCAGGATTTCGTTGTTGGACGCGCCCGTGCCTCCCTGGCTTCCGTCCAGGGAGACGTAATCGATGCGGTCCTTGTAGGCCATCTTGATGTCTTCCCGGCTGCGGCCTCCTCCCAGTTTGACGCTGACGGGAATCCGTCCGCCGACCGCCTCGCGAAGCTCGTCCACTTTCATCCGAAAATCGTCGCCTCCCAGAATGTCCGGGTGGCGTGTCGGGGACATCAGATCCATGCCTGCGGGAATGCCGCGGATGGCGGCGATTTCCGGGGTGAGTTTTTCGGCCATGAGCTGGCCTCCCAAGCCCGGCTTGGCGCCTTGGGATACGTAGATTTCGATGCCGTCGGCGCGGTTTAGATCGTGAATGTTGAACCCGAACCGGCCCGCCAGGCATTGTGCGATCAAAAGCCTCGCCTCGGCGCGCTCGGGGGAATACATGCCGCCCTCCCCCGAAGCCGCCGAAATTCCGGAAAGCCTTGAGGCGATCGCCAGGGCCGTTTTCATCTCCGCGCTCAACGCCCCGAAGCTCATGGGGGCGATCATGACGGGCATGCTCAAATCCAGCGCGCGGCCCCCGTGCCTGTCTCCGAAAAATGTTCGCATGGATACCTTTTTGGTCGCGTCCGGGTCGGGATCGACGCGGTCCAGGTCCTTTTTGAACGCGATATCCCCGAAATGGGGAAGATGCCTTGCGGCGCCGTATCCCCGTATGCGGTAGCGGCCGATGGAGGCTTTGACCCGGATGTCCTGCCGTATCCTCTGGTTCCAGAGGTTCGGGGAGCCCCCGGAAAAGGAGGTGAACGGGAGGTTTCTCGTTCTGGGCTCCGGGATGCTGTACTTGAGCTGCTTTCCGGTGGTGACCACCTTCTTGAAGGTTCCCTTGAACACGATGTCGTGCCGGTCGAGAAACTCCATGACGCTGTCGATCTCCAGCGAGGACGGATCGACGATCTGCGCGTAATTTCCCAGCGATTCGATCTTTCCCCCGACGAAAATTTCCCCGCCCGCCATGTCCTCTCCCACGCGAGGCCCGGAATCCCCCAGAATGATCAGGCGGCCTCCGTACATGAGGTAGCCGGCCATGAAACTGGCGTCGCCCGCGCAACAGACGGTTCCTTTTTTCATCACCTGGCCCGCGCGGGAACCGATGGAGCCCTTCACGACGATTTCTCCCCCGCGAAGCCCTATGCCCGCGATGGCCCCCGCGTTTCCCTTTACGAGTATCGATCCGCGCAGCATGTTGTCTCCCGCCGCCCAGCTGGCGTTCCTTTCGATGGTCACGCGGGCCCCGTCGGAAAGCCCGCCGCAGAAATAACCGGCAGAACCCCTTATTCGAACGTTGATGGGGTTGATCAGTCCGACGGCTATGTAGTGCTTGGCGTCGGGATTCACGATCTCCACGTCCTGGTCGGTCGCTCCGAATCCCCTTATGATCTCGTTGGCTTTCCGGATGGACATCGTGGACAAATCAATGGTTTGCATGACTAAGTTTCCTTTCTGTATTTCGCGGCGCGAAGCGCCGTGCAGCTTTAGATCTCGTTCCCACATTTTACGTGGGAACGCATGCCAGGACGCTTCGCGTCCGCGTTCCCTCACGCCGTGGCCTAACTAAAAACCAACCCCTTTCCGACGATATTCCGGCGATCAAGATTCCAGCGACCACAAGCCGTACGTATACGGAGGCTTTTCGTCCGTGGACAGCGACTTGCCGGGAAAAAGGGCGTTCAATCCCACCTCCTCGGAACAGATTGCTACCATGTCGTCGTCCTCGTATACGATTACCGGTTTAGCCGCCAATTTGTCCTTCGCGTACCCTATGGAGTCCGAGGTGGACACCAGGTAGGAAAAGGTGCCGTCGAAGTCGTCCAGGGAACTTTTCAAGGATTCCTCCAG
Source organism: uncultured Desulfobacteraceae bacterium (assembly GCA_964575975.1). Lineage (GTDB taxonomy): Bacteria > Desulfobacterota > Desulfobacteria > Desulfobacterales > SKZT01. The sequence goes on along the minus strand of CAZNTU010000031.1, from coordinate 8,259 downwards.
GGTCGCGCCTTGGCTCATCCGATAGGCGAGATATACGGCGATCAGTTCGGTATCGTTGTTGGACTGGAATCTCATGCTCCGCTGTTCCAGTCTTCGGCGCATTTTCCAGTAATTGGTGATCATCCCGTTGTGAACCGTGCAGACGTCCTTGAAGCCGGGCGCCCAAAACGGGTGCGTCGTGTCGGGATACACTCCCGATTCGGTGGCCAGCCTGTTGTGGGCCAAGCCGTGGGTCCCGTCGAAAAACGGCACGTCGTAGATTTTCGCCAGATCGGCGGGTTGCCCGGTGTCTTTTACTATGTCCAGGCTTTCGCCGACGGACACGATATTCGCCTTGTCTTGCAGGGCCGAGCAAAGATTCCTTATTTCTCCGCCGTATTCCACGGCGACGCCGAACGTGCAGCCAAGATTGTCGGAATCGACTATTTTCGCTCCCAGATTTTCCAAAAGCCCCGCGATTCGAGCCGTCTCCGCCTGCCCGTCTTCTCCTTCGGGCACGAAAAATCGCAGCCGGATGCGGCCTGGCGCGGGCTCCCGGTAAAGAGCCCATCCGGCCGAATCCGGTCCCCTGTGAAGAGTCGCCGTCAGCATGCCGGTCAGAGCCTGGCCGGTAGTCATCGGAAAGTTCTTCCGGTTTCCGTTTTTAAACAGTATTCCCGCGATCGAGCACATGACCTCCTCCTCGTTCGTTAATAGTCCAATAGTCAATAATCAATGGTTAACGGCCAATAATCAATTGGAGGCAGGAAAGGCGGAGAGTCCGTTGCACTCTCGCGAGCGCCCGTTAACAATTGATTATTGATTGTTAAAAATTTTAGCCGGTTTTTGTCGTTTTCTATTCCGGGAATCGTCTCGAGACGATCACGGACAGCATTCTTATGGGCAGGACGTGGAGTTCTTCCGGACCGTGGGAGGTATCGGCGTCGAAAAAGAGGGAATCCCCCGGTTGAAGCAAATAGGACCGGTCGCCGTGCATGTACAGCATTTCCCCTTCCAGCATGTAGATGAACTCCATCCCTTCGTGCTGAAAAAGCGGAAACACCTCGGACTTTTCGGTCAGCGTGATCAGGTAGGGCTCCACCGAGATCGATTTGTGAACGCTGTGTCCGAGCAGTTGGTACTGGTGGCCGGCCCTGGTGCCCCGGCGTTCGATAATCAAACCCTTGCCCGCTTTGACGAAACTGGCGTCGCGCTCTTCCTCGAATTTGCGGAAAAACGCCGTGACCGGTATGTTGAGAGCCGTCGAAAGCGATTGCAGGGTCGCCAGGGAGGGAGAGGTCAATCCATTTTCGATTTTCGAAAGCATGCCTGCGGAAAGCCCCGCCAGTTTCGCCAGGTCGGCGATCTTCAGGCCCATTTTGAGACGAAATCCCCGGATTTCCCGCCCGATGGCGATTTCCAGTTTTTTGTCCCGCATCGAAGGGTCGTCGTATTCCAACGATTTCATCATGCTTTCGTTTTCTTCCGGGATCGAATATCCCTCTTGCGTTCGTTCCATCTTGTTTTCGCCATTGTCCTTAAACGGTCCGCTTTTACAGAAAAACAAAACTCTCGTCAACCATGCGCCTTCATTTATTTTTCCATGTAGTCCTCTTTTCGAAAAAATGGCCGATGCAAAGCAAAACCCATAGCTATTCAATGCCGCCATAAAACGGCATCGGAACGACGACGGCACAGATCGACCGCCCCTTGCATCCCTCTTCGAATATCGACAGGCGGGCCCCGACCGACGCCAGCTTCTCCTCGACTAGGGCTACGCCGATAAACTTTTCAAGAGCGAAGGAATATCGGGACGAGCAAACATAGCCGCGAATCTCGTCGTCCGCCACCAATGCGCCCTCCCGCGCGGGCCGCCCGGTTCCCGGCTCCGTTTCGAATCCGACTCGCTTGAGACGGCCCGGCTGACTTTCCGTTCGCCTCAGCGCGAACGCTCCGACCGTGTTCGAGTCTCTCTTGTTCCGGTCCCAAAGCCGGCCGAGACCGAGATCGTGAAGCGTGGTTCTTTGCTCCGATTCCCGCTCCATGGCGACATGCCCCCTCTCCAGCCGAAGCAAATCCATCGTGTCCTCGCCGAACTCCGCGATTCCGAAAGGTTTTCCCGCATCCCGGAGGATTTCCCAGAAAGCTTGCGCCCAGGAGGCGGGAACATGCAGCTCGTAGGAAAGCTCGCCCGCGCATCTTGTCCTGAACGCCCGAACCGGGATGGTTTGTTCTACCGAAAACTCCCGATAGCCGCCTGCGGAAAACGCCTCGTCGGAAAAGTCCGCCCGGAATATTCGTCCCAAGATTTCGGGGGCTTTGGGTCCCGTAATGTTGATTGCTCCGAACGCGTCGGTCAAATCGACGACATGGAACCGCCAGTCCTCGAAACGCGCGTGATAGCGAATCCACTCCGCAGTCGAAGCCGCCCTGGAAGGAGCGGTCGTGACATAGTAGTCGTGTTCGCCGAGCTTGATCGCGAATCCGTGATCCACCAGACACCCGTCGTCGTTGCACATGGCCGAATACTTGCTCATGCCTTCGCCGATCGACGCCATGTCCCCGACGTATATCCGCTGAAGAGCCTTCAACGCGTCGGGTCCGTGAACCCGGAATTTTCCCCCTCCGGAAATATCGGCCATCCCCGCGTTCTCGCGCACGTTCAGGATTTCGTCACCGGCTTTCGCGTCCCAAGCTCCCTTCTGGCGAGACCAAACGGAAAGTCGTTTCTCCTCGCCGCTTTTCGCTTTGGAAGAAGCATTGATCGGCGAGCGTTTTACCGTTCGGCTCCCGTATCCGGCATAAGCTCCTATGGATGCTGGAAAAAGGGGCGGACGAACCTTCGTGGGGACGGGACTCTTCGAATTCGCTCCGGTTTTCCAACCCGCGTACAAGGCGAGGTTGTGACCGGGAATTCCGCCCTGCCCCGGCCCCGTGCCCGCCGCGGTAAACCGCTTGATCAATTCGGGGGCGTCGAAGCCTTTTGCGATGGCTTGGTCCACGTTCTTCAGCGTGACGTCCTCGTCGAAGCAGACGAACATTCGCTTTCCCGGCCCCGGCGCTTTGATCGTCCCGTTTCCCCGGACCGCTCCCGGCGATCGCTCCAGTTCCTCGACGGAACGTTCGATTTCCTTATCGGCGGAAACGCCGCAAAAGCCCGCCGCCCGGAATCCGGCCAGCTTGCCGGATACTTCGACCGCCCCGAAATGAAAGAGTCCGGTCGCGCTCCCGGCCGAGAACAACCCCGGAGGCGTGTTCTTCGGGAGAAAAAAGCCGGTGCGCCGGTCGTAGCGCTGCTCCGCGCCGGCCAGAAGAAGCGGGCCGTTCACAGGGGTCGGACCCGACGACGCGATCAAAAGATCGCAATCGATTTTTTCGCGCCGGACTCCTTTCATGTCGGCCAAAACGACGCCGGCGACTTTGCTAAAGCCTAAGGCTTCGGCGGCGATCCATCCCCGAAGCAGAGGGATGCCCCTTTTTTTAAGAGATTGCTCGAGAGTATCGTCGTCGAATCCCAGGCGAGAATCCGCGACGCATTCGATTTTCAACCCCATGTCGTGGAGATCGGCCGCCGCTTCGATTCCAGCGTCGCAACCCACGCCGAACACTGCGCGTTCGCCCGGCAAGACGCCCCAAGTCGCGGCCAGGCGACGCCCGCAGGATATGTTCATAACCCCCGGCCTGTCGTTGTTGGCGAAAAGGAGCGGTCTTTCGATACACCCCGCGGCCGAAATTAGAGCACGCGCATCGATTTCGACGTACCGGGTGTCGTAGGCTTCGCCTTCGCCTCCGCTCTGCACGGCGGCAACCTGGTATCTGCCGTAGACTCCCGCCGCCGCAGTTCGCCGGAATACCCGGATGTTTCCCGTTTCCGCGACTCGTTTTTCCAGGCGACGGGCGCGCTCGAAAAGGGGAACGCCCGAATCGTCCGGAACGGTGCGGCAGTCGAAGGAACCGCCCAGCCACGGGCGCTTTTCCAGTAGCACGACCCGGAGGCCCGATTCGGAGGCGGAAAGAGCGGCGCTCATTCCCGCAGGACCTCCTCCGATTACGCAGACGTCCGCGGAAACGAACAGTTCCTCGTGGCGTCCGTTGAAACGACTGTCCGGGTTCAAGCGGCCCAGCCCCGCCGCCTTTCGCATCGTTCTGGCCGCAAGCGGCCAGACAGCCTGCGGACGGTGGAACATATCGTAATAGAAACCGGCGGGCATGGCCCATCCAAGCGCGTCCATGAAACACATCAGGTCTTTTTCCGGCGTCCCGACGACGTTCTGGGGATTTACGACCATGCCGTCCTCCGCAAGCGTGCATTCCGAATGGACGTTCGGCCTCCCGTCGATTTCCATCATCGCGTTGGCGCATTCGCCGTCCAGGCTGTACAGACCTCGCGGACGATGGTATTTCAGGCTTCGGGAAAAAATTCGAATTCCATTGGCGTAAAGAAGGGTGGCGACCGTATCGCCCTTGCAGCCTCGCAGCCTTTTTTTCCCGTAAGTCGCCGAAAGAGGTCGATCGTAACTAACGCGAAGGGTCGGCAAATCGGTCAGGCGCTTCATCGGCCCCCCTCTCCGGAAGACAGTTTCTTTCGTCTTCGCAAAATAAAACGTATGTTCCAACTTGTATTTCCGTCATGGCCTGAAGATCCTTCAGTTGTAGGCGCTGTATTCCATAGGCGCCGCCGTTTCGCCCATGGGGCGGTGATTTTCGAACCGGCTCAGGGCGAAGGGTTCTATTTTTTCCGGCCTCCTGCCCGAAGCCATGAACTCCGCCATGAACTTGCCCGCCGCCACCGACGACTTGAATCCGAAATAGCCCCACCCGCAGTCCATGAAAAAGCCCTCGACCGGAACGTTGCCGTCCATGATCGGCGCCATGTCGGGGGTCATGTCGGCCAACCCGCCCCAGGCGCGCATGAAATTAACGCCGGCAAGGCAGGGCAGGATGTCCGCGACGGCTTCCGCCGTCTTTTTCATGTAGCGTGCGGTGGTTCCGACGGCGAAGTTCGGCCAGTGATCCATGTGGCCGCCGGTGACCACTTCGCCCTTGATGCTTTGATTGGCGTAGACATGGTAGTCCCCGGAGGACACCACCCGTTGCAAAAGAGGTTTCAGAGGCTCGGTCACCATTGCTTGAAGCCCCAGCACCGTGATGGGAAGCTTCTTGCCGAAAAAGCGGCGGTAAACGGCCGCGGAGTAGCCTCCGGCGGCGACCAGGACCATGCCCGTCCGAATATTTCCCCTGTCGGTCTCCACGCCGGCGACTTTTCCGTCGCCTACCCGGATTCCGGTCGCCTCCGTCCCCTGGTGTATACAAACCCCGAGCCGATGCGCGGCCCTCGTCAATCCCCATACGACGGCGTCGTGACGCACGACGCCTCCCTGGGGGTGGAACATTCCGCCATACACCGGCATGCGGGGACGGTCCGAAATATCCAGGGCGGGTTCCAGTTCCTTGCACTCCTTCGGGCTCGCCAGGCGAATATCGACGCCGTGGAATTGAGCCGTCGCCGCGTGCATGTGAAAAGCGCGCAACGTTTTCTCGCTGTGCGCGAGGTTCAGGTTCCCGCAGTTGTGGAACATCAGGTTGTAGTCCAGTTCCCGAGTCAGCGCGGGCCACATTTCCAACGCCTCTTTGTACAGGGGGAGGTTCTGCTTCGTCCGCTGGTTGGCTCTCACGATCCCCGCGTTGCGGCCCGCCCCTCCGTATCCGACATGCCTCTTTTCCAAAACGGCCACGTCACTTATATCGTGCCGGCTTGCCAGAAAATACGCGGCCGCCAGTCCGTGCAGCCCGCCGCCGACAATCACGGCGGCGTGGCTGGCTTTGAACGGTCTTTCGCTCCAAAGACGTCCGCTTTTTTTCGTACGGGTCGATTCTTTCATATCTCTTTCAGCCGTTGTTTTAACATTGGAATATTCGGTAAACGCTGGATTCCAGCCCCTCGGATTCAATTCAATATTTTTTAACCGCATGAAAATTTTCGACTCACGAATATTCATCCTCTTTTTTGGCCGGAACCGAGACGGTCGAGTACAGCCAATAGAGAAACAGAATCGTCGAGATCAACACCAGGAATCCCATCATGGCGGGAGAATCGGCAAAGGCGTACATTGCCTCCTTGGAAGCCTCGAACTCTCCCCAGTTCGCGAACGGACTCGTGTTCATATTCCACTCCTTTCCATTTTGCGGCGCTTTCTACTAATCCGCGGCGCGGTCGTTTGTTTTACCTGTTGACGTAGCTCGCTCTTTCCGGATAGCCTTCCGAGCCGATTTCCGAAATATCCAGTCCCTTGGTTTCGATGCCGTCGCTTACGCGCAGCAAGTCGAGTTTTTTCAGTACCAGACTGATCACATAGCCGGGTATCAGCCCCAGACCGACGCAGATGATCAGGGAGCCGAGGAGCTGGCCTCCGATGTTGACGGACGGGTAGCCGTTGGGATTGGGAAATCCCGACGCCACGATGCCGCACACGATCGGCGAAAGCACCCCGCAAAACCCATGCACGGAGAACGCCCCTACGACGTCGTCGATACCCTTTTTCTCGATGAACAGGGCGACCTTCGGCATGACGAAACCGAAACCGAAGGCGATGGGCATGGTCAGCATGGGGTGGTACAGGTCGAGTCCCGCGCTGCAGCCGATTATGCCGGCCAAACCGCCGGAGAGGGTGAAAAAAGGTTCGCTGCGGGAGGATATGTACGCGCCCATGAATCCCGAGACCATTGCTATGGTGGTATTGACTCCCAGACTTGCCAGCGTCATGGGGGTTCCGAATATGGTGGTCTCCACGGTGTAGCCGGGGCAATAGATCAGGCAGGCGCCCAAGAATCCGTAGAATCCGCCGTAAATCAGCATCAGCCCCAGAAGGGTCATGGGAAGATTGTGCGGAAGAATCGGTTGCGGTATGCCGTTTTTAAACTTCCCGATCCGGGGCCCAAGATTCACCAGTACTCCCAAGGTGAAAAATCCCGCGCAACCATGGACCACCGCCGCGCAACCGAAATCGTGAAAACCGAACTTGATCAGCAGCCATCCGGCGTAATGCCATCCCCAGGCGGCGGCGACCAGCCAAAGAAAACTTCCCAGAATCACCGACAAGATCAGATAGGCGCCCATCTTGGCGCGCTCGACGATGGCTCCCGAGAGGATGGACGCGGTCGTCATGGCGAAAAGCGCGAACGCGAACCAGAAAACGCCGGTCAGGTTGTCCCCCAGGTGCGGCCCCATGTTGGGCGACCAAGGATAGGAGGCCTTGGTCAGGCCAAACACCCCTTTTTCCAGCTCGGAAAGCCCCGCCTCGTCGGTCCAGGGACCCATCATGGGACCCTCCAGGGGAAAGAGAGGCCATCCGTTGTAAACCCACCAGCCGAACAGGAAAAAGCCGATCCCGATCGACGAAAGAGTCAGATAGTTTTTCTGCATGGTGGCCAGAACGTTTTTCGACCTGACGGCTCCCCCTTCGTAGACCATAAAGCCTATGTGGATGAAAAACATTAGGACGGACATCATGAAATAATAAAACTCCGGGACGAAAGCCCCCATGAACTTGACAGCCGCTGGTTCCATTTTTTGCTTCTCCCTTGATTGCGATAGTGATGCGATTCGAAAACGTCGCGCCGGGCGCGGTTCAGATTGCCGACGAGTCGCGTTCGCCGGTCCTTATGCGAACGACGCTCTCCACAGGGAGCACGAATATTTTTCCGTCCCCGATCTTGCCGGTCTTGGCCTTTTCCTCGACGACGGCGACGACCGTCGCGGCCATGTCGTCGTCGACAACGATCTCCATCTTGATTTTCGGCACGAAATCCACTTGGTACTCCGCGCCCCTGTAGACTTCCTTGTGCCCCTTCTGACGGCCGAAACCCTTGATTTCGGAAACCGTCATCCCTTTCACTCCGGCCGAATTCAAAGCCTCCTTGACCTCGTCGAGCTTGAACGGCTTGATGATCGCTTCGATTTTTCGCATGCCTTGCTCCTTCCTTTTGTTCCATTCCGTTGGTTCCGCTTTTCCGTTTTGCGGTTTTCGCGTTCGCTTTTTTTAGAGACCGAGCAAGTTTCGGGCCAATCCTTTCGACGGCGTGACGCCTGCGGCGCGGCACGTTGTTTTTTATGAAATATTTTTTAATTTTATGAAATTTATGAGGGGTTCGACGGCGATTTCCATCGGCTTAAAATTGCAATATTGTATAAACAAGCCCCTTAAATTTTCATTGTTGTAATTTTCATGCCCGGAAAATTTTCGGAGGGGAATTGTATTCCGGTTCAATTTCGGTCAGGGC
>CAZNTU010000030.1:0-37081 GCA_964575975.1 uncultured Desulfobacteraceae bacterium | reverse complement strand
GCGGCAGAACGGTCGGCGCCGGCGTCGTCGCCGAAATCATAGAATAGGCACGAGGAGAAAGTTTGAAGGCATGATGAATTCCAAAATCAGGATAAGACTTAAGGCATTCGATCATAAGCTCCTGGACCAGTCGGCGGCCGATATCCTGGACACGGCGAGAAAAACCGGAGCCAAAGTGGTGGGCCCGATACCGCTTCCCACCAAAACAAACAAATATACAATACTGAGATCTCCGCACATCGACAAAAAGTCGAGGGAGCAATTCGAGATTCGGACTCATAAGCGCCTTTTGGATATCTTGGAGCCGACTCAGCAAACGGTGGACGCACTGATGAAACTCGATCTTTCTCCCGGCGTGGATGTCGAGATCAAACTGTAAGACGGAAAGCGTAAAATATCATGAGCAAAGGACTTATAGGAAAAAAATTGGGGATGACCTCCCTGTTCATGCCCGACGGACAGTACATTCCCGTAACGGTCATCGAGGTGGGTCCATGCACGGTCACACAGGTGAAGACCGAGGCTACCGACGGTTACAATGCGCTTCAGCTTGGTTTCGGCGCTAAGAAGGCAAAAAGAGTCAACAGGCCTCTTGCGGGACATATGAAGAAGGCCGGAGAAAAACTTCATGCGGTGCTTCGCGAATTTCCTGTGGAAAATCCCGGCGATTTCAATCTCGGCCAGGAGCTTACCTTGGATATGTTCGCTGTCGGCGACGCGGTGACTGTGACGGGAACCACAAAGGGAAGGGGGTTTTCCGGAGTTGTCAAGCGCCACGGATTCGCCGGCGGAAAAGAAACCCATGGATGCAAGAGTCACGCGGTACCGGGTTCGATCGGATGCAGCGCATGGCCGTCGAGGGTAATCAAGGGAAAAAAGCTTCCCGGACAGTACGGGGTCGAGCGCAAAACGATCAGAAACCTAAAGATTGTGGATATCCGGCCGGAAAACAACCTTCTGTTGATCAAAGGCCCGGTACCTGGTCCGAAAACCGGCACTGTCTTGATTAAAAAGTCGAAAAGCGCCAAATAAAAATCGTTTTAACAGGTTACGGGTTTCCTGATACGGGTTGCAAACCCGTAACTTATTTGAGTCGAAGAGGAAAATTATGGCTGTGGTAGACGTTATAAATACCGCGGGGGAAAAAGTGTCCGAGGTCGAGCTTTCGGATGACATATATAAAGTACCTGTCAAAAAGTGCGTTCTTCACGAGATTGTGCGGATGCAACTGGCGAATCGTCGAGCTGCCAGCGCTTCGGTAAAGCACCGCGGCCAGGTGAAGGGAAGCACCCGAAAGCTTTTCAGGCAAAAAGGGACAGGTCGTGCCAGAAGAGGCGACATCAAATCTCCTCTTCTCAAGGGCGGAGGTGTCGTTTTCGGACCCGACGGAAGAAAGTACGCCTTCAAGGCTCCGAAAAAAGTGCGAAGGCTCGCGCTTAAAATGGCTTTAAGTTCCAAGCTAGAGACCGACGCTTTGCGGATCTTGAACGAATTAGAACTCAACGAGATAAAAACTCGGAATTTCGTTGAAATCCTGGAAAAGCTGAATCTAAACAGTACGCTGATAATAACGGATCGGGAGAATCGAAACTTGGAGCTTTCCTCGAGAAACGTACCTGCGGTCAAGGTGATGCGGACAGAGGGGCTTAACGTCTACGATATCTTGAAGTACGACAACCTGGTGCTCTTGGAGGGCTCCTTGAAGGGCATCGAAGGAAGGCTTTTGAAATGATTCAATATTACGACATGATCATAAGACCGGTCGTAACGGAAAAATCCAACGACCAGAAGGACCAGGAGAATCAGGTCACTTTCGAAGTGGACCCCAAGGCGAATCGCATCGAGATCAAGAGAGCGGTCGAGGCGTTGTTCAACGTCAGGGTGGCCGAAGTCCGAACGATGAACATCAAAGGCAAGGTCAAGCGTCGCGGGCGAATCATGGGGAAGCGCAAGAACTGGAAAAAAGCGGTGGTTAGCCTGATGCCGGGCCAAAGCATCGAATTTTTCGAAGGAGTATAAGCGGGGGGCATGGTAAAATGGCTGTGAAAAAGGTTAAGCCGACGTCTCCGGGACGTCGATTCCAGGTATATTCAACATTTGACGAGCTTACTGACAAAAAGCCCGAAAAATCGTTGCTTCGACGCCTGAAAAAGTCGGGCGGACGAAACGCGAACGGTCGTATCACGTGCCGGTTCAGAGGCGGTGGAACAAAGCGTCATTATAGGGTAATCGATTTCAAAAGGGACAAGGTCGGTATTCCAGCCAAGGTCGCCGCCATTGAATACGACCCCAACAGGAGCGCAAGAATCGCGCTCTTGCATTATGTGGACGGAGAGAAGCGATACATTATCGCTCCGGCAAAGCTGGAAGTCGGCGATACGGTGATGGCGGGGGATAATGCCGACATTAAACCCGGCAACGCGCTTCCCTTGATTAATATACCGTTGGGAACCCACATTCACAATATCGAGCTTCGCATGGGAAAAGGCGGGCAAATCGTCAGGAGTGCCGGAGCCTATGCGCAATTGATGGCCAAGGAAGGCAACTATTGTCTGGTGAAGCTGCCTTCCGGAGAGGTGCGCAAAGTATTGGCCAAATGCATGGCGACCGTGGGTTCTGTCGGTAACGTCGAGCACGAGAACGTCGATCTTGGCAAGGCGGGACGAAAAAGGTGGCTGGGACGCAGACCTCACGTGCGCGGTGTCGCGATGAACCCGGTGGATCATCCCATGGGCGGCGGCGAGGGAAGGTCGTCTGGAGGAAGGCATCCTTGCACGCCTTGGGGCAAGCCGACGAAAGGATACCGGACTCGCAAAAAGAAGAACAACAACTACATCGTCAAGCAACGTACGAAGAAGTAAGTCTCATTGCCGGTCCGCCGGCCGGATTCGAATGTCCGGGACACCGAACGAGACGGCGGGAGTCGGAGCAGGGGGATTTTTAAACAGGAGAAGCTATGCCAAGGTCGCTAAAAAAAGGTCCTTTTATCGAGTCGAGCCTGGAAAAGAAAGTGCTTGAGGCTCAAGAAAGCCGGACCAACAAGGTAATTAAAACGTGGTCCAGGCGTTCGACAATCATTCCAGAAATGGTTGGCCTGACACTTGCCGTGCATAACGGGAAGAAGTTCGTTCCGGTATTCGTTTCGGAAAACATGGTCGGTCACAAGCTGGGCGAGTTTTCGCCCACGAGGACGTTCCACGGCCATGCTGGCGACAAAAAGTCGAAACTGAAAAAGTAAAAAAAGGGAATTTCTGTCATGGAGGTTAGAGCGGTAGCCAAATACGTTCGGACGTCCCCTCAGAAAGTTCGCATGATTATCGGAGAGATAAAGGGCGAACCGGTGGAGGAGGCCTTGAACAAACTGAAATTCATGCCCCAGAAGGCGGCGGGCATATTGGAAAAAGTCGTACGTTCCGCAGTCGCCAACGCGGAGCAAAAAGATAATATGGATGTCGATCGGCTGGTTATCCGTAACGTCTATGCGGACCAAGGGCCGTCGATGAAACGTTGGAGACCCAGAGCAAGGGGTCGGGCCACGCGGATATTGAAAAGATCCGCCCACATCACGGTCGTTTTGGCCGAAGATTCGTTGTAATCAAAAAAGGAGGAGCAAAGCTTGGGCCAGAAAGTCAATCCCATCGGACTCAGATTAGGCGTCGTCAAGACATGGGAATCCCGCTGGTACGCGGACAAAAAATATTCCGAGTATATACTTGAGGATTTCAGAATCAGAAAATTCATCAAGAAGAAACTGTCGCATGCGGGAATATCCAAGGTCGAGATAGAGCGGTCAGCCAAGCGAATCCGACTTCGAATCTTCACGGCCAGGCCTGGGATAGTGATAGGCAAGAAAGGCTCGGAAATCGAGATCCTGAAAAAGGAACTCGAGAAAGTGGTTTCCCAGGAAGTGCTCATCGACATCCAAGAGGTCAGAAAGCCCGAGATCAACGCGCAACTGGTCGCGGAAAACGTGGCTCTTCAGATCGAGCGGCGCGTTGCGTTCCGGCGGGCGATGAAGCGGGGCGTCACTTCTGCGATGCGATTCGGGGCGCAAGGCATAAAGATCATATGCAGCGGGCGCTTGGGCGGAGCCGAGATGGCCAGGACGGAATGGTACCGTGAAGGCAGGGTTCCTCTTCATACGTTAAGGGCGGACATAGACTACGGTTTTACCGAGGCGAACACCACTTACGGAATAATAGGCGTGAAGGTGTTCGTCTTTCACGGTGAGATTTTACAAAGGGATAGGGTCGAGGCTGCGGCAAGTTGATCGTCCGGGCTTCGAACTTTATTACAGGAGACATAGGACATGCTGAGTCCCAAGAAGGTTAAATTCCGCAAGCAACAAAGAGGCAAAATGAGAGGTCTCGCCTATAGAGGGTCTTCGCTGAATTTCGGCGAGTACGGCCTTCAAGTCCTCGAATGCGGTTACATATCGGCGAAGCAGATCGAGGCCGCTCGTATCGCCATGACCAGGCACGTGAAAAGAGGCGGAAGGATGTGGATCAGGATATTTCCAGACAAGCCGATCACCAAAAAGCCCGCCGAAGTCCGCATGGGCAAGGGAAAAGGCGCTCCCGAAGCGTGGGTGGCGAGGGTGCAACCGGGAAGAATCCTGTACGAAATGGAGGGGGTGTCCAGAGAGTTGGCGATGGAAGCGCTTCGCTTGGCAGCCCATAAGCTTCCGTTGAAAACCAAATTCGTCGAGAGGAGCGAGAAAATATGAAAGCGAACGAGATCAGAGAGCTGGGTCCGGAAGAGAGAAATCGAAAGCTTGCGGATCTTAAGCAGGAACTGTTTAATCTGCGCTTTCAACACGCCAGCGGGCAATTGGAAAACCCTGGAAAATTGAGGCAGACGCGCAAGGACATTGCTCGTGTGGAGACGGTGATTCGGGAAACTCAGTTACAGGAGAAAGAAGAGTAAGGGCGCCATGAAAAAAAGAGGAATGAGAAGGCAGATGACGGGTACCGTGGTCAGCGACAAAATGGACAAGACGGTGGTAGTCGTGACCGAGCGTCTGGTAAAGCATCGGCTGTACCACAAATACATTAGACGGCGGGCCAAATTCGCGGCGCACGACGAGGGCAACTCGTGCCACATCGGAGACAAGGTTCTGATTACAGAGACAAGGCCGCTTAGCAAGAGCAAACGGTGGCGGGTTTCCAAAATTGTCCAAAAGGCGATTTAAGCTAATCGATTGACAGAGGATAAACAGTCATGATTCAAACAGAAACTAGATTGACGGCGGCGGACAATTCCGGGGCCAAGGTGTTGAATTGCCTGAAGGTTTTGGGCGGTTCGAAGCGGCGTTACGCCAGCATAGGGGACATCATCGTGGTTTCGGTGAAAGAGGCCATTCCCAACGCGAAAGTCAAGAAAGGCCAGGTCATGAAGGCGGTCGTGGTGAGGACAAAGAAGGAAATCCGGCGTCCGGACGGTTCGTACATAAGATTCGACGACAATTCGGCCGTACTGATCAGCGCCAACAGGGAGCCGATCGGTACGCGCATCTTCGGACCTGTCGCTAGGGAGTTGCGCGCCAAGCGGTTTATGAAAATAATATCCCTGGCCCCAGAGGTTCTATAGGGTTTTTTCGGAGAAGGCGATGATGAAAAGCACAAAAGACGCTCAGCGCAATATCAAAAAAGACGACAAGGTAAAAGTCCTTACGGGCAAGGACGCCGGCAAGATCGGAAAAGTCCTGAAAGTGATCAACAAGAAAAACAGAGTGTTGGTCGAAAACGTCAACATAATCAAGCGTCACGTAAGGCCGTCGGCGAAGAACCGTCAAGGCGGCATCGTTGAAAGCGAAGCGCCGCTGCATTGGTCAAATGTCATGCTGGTTTGCAACAAGTGCATAACGCCGACTCGGGTTAAAATGCAGATCTTGGACGACGGTAAAAAGGTGCGCGTCTGCAAGAAATGCAACGAGATTATCGACGCCTGACGACTGTTACAAGTCTGGCCGGAGGAAAAAGATGTCAGAGCTAAAGCAAATTTACGAAAACGAAATTGTTCCAAAGCTTAAGGACGCATTCGGGTATACTAATATTATGGAAGTTCCGCGGCTGAAAAAGATCGTGGTCAACATGGGACTGGGAGAGGCCATTCAAAACATAAAGATTCTCGATTCCGCAGCCGAAGAGCTTAAAATGATCGCGGGGCAAAAACCTGTCGTCACTCGGGCCAAAAAGTCTATAGCGGCTTTCAAGCTCAGGGCGGGGATGCCGATCGGCGTAATGGTGACGTTAAGAAGGGACCGTATGTACGACTTCTTCCAGAAGCTGGTCAATGTCGCCCTTCCTCGTGTACGGGATTTCAGGGGAATTTCCGGCAAGGCGATGGACGGGTTCGGTAATTATTCTTTAGGCGTCAAAGAGCATATAATTTTCCCGGAGATCGATTACGACAAAATCGACAAGATTAAAGGCTTGAACATTACGATTGTGACCTCTGCCAGGACTGACGAGGAGGGGAAGGAACTGCTCAAGCTTATGGGAATGCCCTTCAGGAATTAGGTATTAAAGGAGGAAGTTTTGGCTAAAAAGTCCCTGATGGAAAAAAACAGGAGAAAGCCCAAGTTCGGCGTGAGGACTTATAACAGGTGCCCGATTTGCGGCAGGCCAAGGGCGTATATGAGAAAGTTCGGAATTTGCAGAATATGTTTCCGAAACCTCGCGTCCGAGGGCAAGTTGCCAGGCGTCATCAAGTCGAGTTGGTAACGCTGCAGGGTGTGTAACCGATAATCGTTAACGGAGTAAGCAATGACATTGAGCGATCCGATTGCGGACATGCTGACCCGAATAAGGAATGCAGGCAAGGCGAAGTTCAACAGCGTCGATATTCCCGGGTCTAAAATAAAAACGGAAATAGCCAAAGTGCTAAAGCGCGAAGGCTTCATCAGGAATTTCAAATTTATCAAGGACAGCAAGCAGGGAGTTTTGCGCGTCTATCTGAAATACGACCGCAACCAAGGCAGCGTCATATACCTGTTGAACAGAGTAAGCAAACCAAGCCGCCGCATCTATGTGAAGAGCAAGGAGGTCAAGCCGTTGTACAACGGTACGGGCGTCTCCATTCTTTCCACGTCAAAAGGAATCATGACCGACAAGGAAGCAAAGGCTGCCAATGTCGGGGGCGAAGTTCTCTGCAACATCTGGTAAATTATAGGAGCAACGCATGTCTCGAGTAGGGAAAAAACCGATTTCGATTCCGGACAAGACAGAAATAATCTATCAGGATCGAACGATCACAGTAAAGGGAGCGAAGGGCGTATTGACCCGAGTCGTCAATCCGGATGTGGATTTGAACATAGGGAAAAGCGAGATTACCGTGACGCCGATAAAAGACACTAGGCAGGGACGAGCGACCCAGGGGCTGGTCAGGAGTCTTGTGGCCAACATGGTGACCGGAGTCAGCAAGGGTTTCGAGAGAGTTCTCGAGATAAACGGCATAGGGTACAGAGCCGACCTTAAAGGTAATAAGATCGTATTTAATCTGGGATACTCCCATCCCATCGAATTTGCTCTTCCGGAAGGAATTTCGGCGACTATCGATAAAAATAATGTCGTCCGGCTTTCTGGAATCGACAAGGAGCTTTTGGGCCATACTGCCGCCTCCATTAGGAGTTTGAGACCACCCGAGCCTTACAAAGGCAAGGGCGTGAAGTATGCGGAAGAGCAGATTATGAGAAAAGCCGGCAAGGCCGGCACCAAATAGTTAATATTATCAATACTTATATTGGTTGAAGGGGAATACGAGCATGGGGGCAGAAAAATCCAAAAAAGAGGCTCGAATGAAGAGGAGACAGCGGATCCGTAAAAAGATCTCCGGGACGTCAGAACGTCCCAGGCTCGCGGTTTTTCGAAGCCTGAAATACATTTATGCGCAGATCATCGACGATGTCGCTGGACACACGTTGGTCAGCGCATCTAGCTTGGAGAAGACGGAGGATCATCCGAAATTCGAGAGCAAAGTCGATGCGGCAAAATTCGTCGGCAAACTGGTCGGCAAGCGGGCCATGGAAAAAGGGATAACGAAGGTCGTGTTCGACCGAGGGGGATTCCTGTATCATGGACGAGTGAAAGCGGTGTCGGACGGCGCTCGTGAAGCCGGTCTGGTTTTTTAATTCCCAACGAGCCCGGATGGATTCGCATGCGGGGGGATGAAGGAGGAGGAATATCCTTGTTTAAGCAAGACACAGAAGACAATCAATTTATAGACAAGGTCGTTCATATAAGCCGCGTGGCCAAAGTTGTCAAAGGCGGCCGCAGATTCAGCTTTAGCGCTATCGTAGTAGTAGGCGACGGCGAAGGAAACGTCGGGTGGGGACTCGGAAAAGCCGGCGAAGTGCCCGAAGCCATACGAAAAGGCGTCGAAAAGGCCAAAAAAAGTATGATCGCGGTTCCGCTGATCGATGGAACTATACCATTCGAGATAATCGGAAAGTTCGGCGCTGGCAGAGTATTGCTCAAGCCTGCGTCCGAAGGAACCGGCGTCATTGCCGGCGGCGCGGTTCGAGCGGTGCTCGAGGCGGCCGGGGTCCAGAATATTCTTACAAAATGCCTTGGAACCAACAATCCGCACAACGTCGTGAAAGCCACCATTGCCGGACTCGGCAGACTTCAGAGCAGGGAGGACGTCGCGGGCAGGCGAGGGAAAAAGGTCGATGAAATTTAATCGGGGACTGTAAAATGGCTCGGAAAATTAAAGTAACCCTTGTGAAAAGCATGATCGGAAGGCCCGAAAAGCATCGGAAAGTTTTGCGGGCCATGGGTTTGTCGAAGATAGGAAAATCGGTCGTACTCGAAGATACGGCGTCCAATCGCGGCATGGTCTTTAAAGTATCCCATTTGGTAAAAGCTGAGGAGAATACCGATGAAATTGCATGAGTTGGCTCCTGCCGAAGGTTCCAAAAAGGCCAAAAAGAGGGTCGGCCGCGGCAACGGTTCCGGGCATGGTAAGACGTCCGGGCGAGGATCCAAAGGACAAAAAGCCCGATCCGGCGGAGGGACGCGGCCGGGATTCGAGGGCGGGCAGATGCCTATTCAACGCCGGCTGCCCAAACGCGGTTTCACCAATATCTTCAAGAAAAGATTCGCCGTGGTCAACATTTCCGATCTGGCCAGGTTCGAGAGCGGAAGCGTCGTAGACGAGGCTGCGCTGGTGCGCGAAGGACTCGTGAAAGGAAAGCGCGATGGCGTCAAGTTGCTTGGCAAAGGAGATTTGTCGTATCCTTTGACAATCAAGGTGAACAGTGCGAGCGCCGGGGCCAAGGAAAAGATAGAGGCCGCAGGCGGAAAAATAGAGGTCTTATAAATGATAACCGGTGGTTTTCAAAATATCTTCAAAATTCCGGAGCTGAAAAAGCGAATCCTGTATACATTGGCGTTGCTGTTTGTCTACAGGATCGGAGTCCATGTTCCAACGCCCGGAATCGACAGCGAAGCGCTGGCCGCTTTCTTTGCCAGAGCGCAGGGAACGATCCTGGGGTTGTTCGACATGTTTTCCGGAGGCGCCCTGGAAAATCTCTCCGTTTTTGCGCTTGGAATCATGCCCTACATTAGCGCGTCGATCATCCTCCAGTTGTTGACAGTTGTAATTCCTCATTTGGAAAGGTTGTCAAAGGAAGGAGAGCAGGGAAGAAAGAAAATCACCCAGTACACCCGATACGGAACAATTGTTCTGAGTATCATACAGGGCTTCGGGATCAGCATAGGGCTCGAAAACATGAGCGCTCCGGGCGGCGCACCGATCGTGATTTATCCCGGATGGAGCTTCAGGATCATGACCGTGATCACCCTAACCGCCGGGACTGCTTTCATCATGTGGCTGGGAGAGCAGATAACGGAAAGGGGAATAGGAAACGGCATATCGCTGATCATATTCGCCGGTATCGTGGCGCAGATGCCGACGGCCATGGCCAACACGTTCAGGCTCGTGTCCACTGGAGACTTGGGCATTTTCCTCGTTTTGCTTTTGGTGATTTTCATGATCGCGGTTGTCGGAATTATTATATTCATGGAGACCGCTCAACGGAGGATACCCGTCCAATACGCGAAAAGGGTGGTGGGCAGGCGCGTTTACGGGGGCCAGAGCACTCATTTGCCCTTGAAGATCAATACGTCCGGCGTTATTCCGCCCATTTTCGCATCGTCGATTATGATGTTTCCGGCGACTCTGGAAAGCTTCGTAAGAGTCGAGTGGATGCAGGACATCGTTGCAGCTATTCGACCGGGGAATCCTTTTTACGAACTGGCTTATGTGGCCTTGATCATCTTCTTCTGCTATTTTTATACTGCAGTCACTTTCAATCCCGTCGATGTGGCCGAAAACATGAAGAAACACGGCGGTTACATTCCGGGTATAAGGCCGGGGAAAAGGACTGCGGATTATATTGACAAAGTCTTGACTCGCATTACACTCGGAGGCGCCATTTACGTGTCGACAGTGTGCGTACTGCCTTCCATTCTAATTGCGCAATTCAACGTACCCTTTTATTTTGGAGGAACCGCCCTTCTCATTGTGGTGGGTGTCGCCATAGACACTGTTGCGCAGATGGAAACCCACATGCTATCGAGGCATTACGAGGGATTCCTGAAAAAAGGCATGCGGGGCAGACGGTAAAGTGCCGTCAAGCTAACCCGTTAAGGGAGAGGTTAAAGGATTTTATGCAGAAAGAAGAGCCTATAAAGGTACAGGGTACGGTAACGGAAACTTTGCCCAATGCTATGTTCCGGGTTGAGTTGGAAAACAAGCATCAGGTTCTGGCTCACATCTCGGGGAAAATGAGGATGCACTTCATTAAAATCTTGCCGGGAGACACGGTGACAGTCGAACTGTCGCCATATGATCTGACTCGCGGTAGAATCGTATACAGAGCAAAATGATGAGCAAGGAGTCTAAGAATGAAAGTCAGGGCATCTGTGAAAAAAATTTGCAGCAAATGTAAAATCGTCCGCAGAAAGGGCGTTTTGAGAGTCATATGTGTCAACAAGCGCCATAAACAGCGGCAAGGTTAAAAAAGGAGGACAAGGCTTTGGCTAGAATCGCGGGCGTTGATTTACCCAAGCAAAAGCGGATTGAGATCGGTCTGACATACATTTACGGGATCGGGCGATCTACGGCAAATTCCATTCTCGACGGACTCGGCATCGATCCGGGCGTTAAGACGGATGATCTTACAGCGGACCAGCTTAACGACATTCGGAAGGTGATCGACGACAATTACAAAGTGGAAGGCGAGTTGCGCACCGACATTTCAATGAACATCAAGAGATTGATGGACTTGGGATGCTACCGGGGGCTGAGGCACCGGCGAGGACTTCCGGTGCATGGACAAAGGACGAAAACCAACGCAAGAACGAGAAAAGGTCCCAGACGCGCCGCCGTCAAGAAAAAGGGCGCGGCCAAGAAAAAATAATTACAATAGTCTACAGGAAAACTATATATGCCCAGGAAAACCCGAATCAAAAAGAAGGAAAAGAAAAGCGTCCCTAACGGTGTCGTCCATATTAGATCCACTTTCAACAACACCATCATAACGATCACCGACCAGGCCGGAAACACGATATCATGGTCGAGTTCGGGAGTGCAGGGGTTCAAAGGCTCGAGGAAAAGCACGCCTTTCGCCGCTCAGCTCGCTGCGGAGGATGCCGTCAAAAAGGCGGTCGAGCATGGAATGCGAAACGTGGAGGTTTACGTAAAGGGGCCGGGCGCCGGACGAGAGTCGGCCTTGCGGGCGATTCAGGCTGCCGGTTTCAACATCATGTTGATCAAGGATGTCACACCGATTCCTCACAACGGATGCAGACCCCCGAAAAGGCGCCGAGTTTAATTTAAAACGCATTTTGCGTTCGTTTTAACGCAACAAATTGTCTATTCAAGGAGGCGAGACTTGTCAAGATATACTGGTTCGGTCTGCCGGATTTGCAGGCGAGAGAACTTGAAATTGTTTCTGAAGGGGGATCGATGCTATTCCGATAAATGCGCGTTCGACCGCAGAGGGTATCCTCCCGGACAGCACGGGCAGCGCAGACGCGGGAAAATTTCGGACTACGGCGTACAGCTTCGCGAAAAGCAAAAGGTGAAGCGAATGTACGGTCTGTCCGAAAAACAGTTCAGAATTTTCTTCCAGAGGGCGGACCAGCAAAAGGGCGTAACCGGCACGAACTTGCTGGTAATGCTGGAGAGAAGATTGGACAACGTGGCCTACAGGCTCGGATTCGCCAATTCCAGAAACCAGGGCAGGCACTTTGTTCTTCACAAACATTTTACAGTCAATGGACAGGCTGTGAATATCCCCTCTTTTCTCGTCAAGATCGGCGACATCGTCGAGGTACGGGAAAATAGCAGGGAAATTCAGCCTATCAAAGACAGTCTCGATGCGGTCGTACGTCGTGGGGTGCCTCAATGGCTCGAACTGGAAAAGGATAAAATGAGGGGTGTGGTCAAAGCGTTTCCGGTTCGCGAAGATCTAACCATGCCAATAATGGAACAGCTTATCGTAGAGCTTTATTCCAAATAAAATCAATGTTTCCGCCGCAAAGCCGGAATCAATCGGATCCGATCAAAAGCTTTGCGCATGCGGCGCATTGGT
Source organism: uncultured Desulfobacteraceae bacterium (assembly GCA_964575975.1). GTDB lineage: Bacteria > Desulfobacterota > Desulfobacteria > Desulfobacterales > SKZT01. Next base: position 24,480 of record CAZNTU010000030.1, on the reverse strand, counting down.
TAGCGAATTGAAAGCGGGACGCCGCTGTGTCGATAATGCGAGCGTCGAAAGCCGCTCGTCGCGATTAATTAGATCTCGGAGATATCAATATGGCATCAAGCGATCTGATGTACATTAACTGGCAAAAGATAATCAAGCCGGAAAAGGTCCAGGTCAGCAGCCGCCGGACCTATGGCAAGTTCGTGTGCGAACCGCTTGAAAGAGGGTTCGGAACGACCATCGGAAATTCGCTCAGGCGTATCATACTGTCGTCGCTTTACGGAGCGGCAATCACGGCGGTCAAGTTCGAAAGCGTCATGCACGAATTTTCCGTCATTCCTGGCGTTCTGGAGGACGTGTCGGAAATCATCCTGAATTTGAAGGGAGTCAGGATGAAAACGGCGGATACTGACACGCATACCGTATACATCGACGAAAATTCCGAAGGCGAGGTTACGGCGGGATGCATAAAAAGCGATGACGGCAAAGTGGAGGTCCTGAACAAGGAGCATCATATCGCAAGCCTTTCCAAGAACGGCAGACTTAAAATGACAATGACCGTCAAAGTGGAAAAGGGCTATGCATTGGCCGAAGAAAACAAGGACGAGGAAGCGCCTATCGGGACGATACCGATCGACGCGGTCTTCTCCCCTATCAAAAAGGTCAGCTACGTTGTGGGAAACGCCAGGGTGGGCCAGGATACCGACTATGACAAGCTCACGATGGAAGTTTGGACCGATGGTAGTATCACCCCCGAAGATTCCGTGGCCTACGCCGCCAAAATTTTGAAGGAACAAATGACCATCTTCATCAATTTCGATGAAGACATAGAGCCCGAGCCGGACCAGAAAAGGGAAAGGGTCGAAAAGCCCCGGTTCAATGAAAATCTGTATAGAAGCGTTGAAGAACTCGAGTTGTCGGTGAGAAGCGCAAACTGTTTGAAAAACGCGGACATCCATAAAATCTGGCAACTGGTTCAAAAGACGGAAGCAGAAATGCTTAAGACGAAAAACTTTGGCCGTAAGTCACTCAACGAAATAAAAGAAGTTTTGTCCGAGATGGACCTTTCTTTGGGGATGAAGCTCGATGGCTTTATGCCGCCGGAGGAGGATTTGGAGCAAGGAGAATAATCGCCGCCATGAGACATCGAAAAGCTGGAGTAAAACTAAACAGAACAAGCAGTCACCGAAAGGCCATGTTCAGAAATATGGTGACCTCGCTATTGAAACATGAAAAGATCAAAACCACGGATGTTAAAGCTAAAGCTCTCAGATCGTGGATCGATCATATCATCACTTTGGCCAAGAGAGGGGATCTTCACGCAAGGCGCCAAGCTCTCGCCATCGTCAGGGAAAAGAAGGTCGTTCATAAGCTGTTCGCAGAGGCCGCCGCGAAATTCGGCGAAAGGCAAGGCGGATATACGCGAATCACCAAATTGGGCATTCGAAAGGGCGACGCGGCCCCAATATCGATAATCGAACTGATCACGGAAGCGGGAGCGCCCAAGAAAAAATTGTTCAAGGAAGATGAGAAGGAACTGGTTGCTCCGACGGTCGCTGCCGCGAAACCGGCAACCGAAGGAAAGGAAACGCCGGAAACCCCGCCGGCAAAAGAATCTTCGGATGCTGGCGCCAAGGACCAGGGGATCGAAGTTGCTCCGGCCGAGGCGAAGGATACGGTCGATCAAGATATTGAAAAGAAGATTGAAGATGCATCAGGCGAAGGGGAACAAAAAGCGACCGAGGAAAAACCCGGCGAAAAATAGAAGGGCTTTCCAATTTAAAGAATTCCAAAAGCCTCGCCAATTCCGGCGGGGCTTTTTTTGTCGGTATTGGAATGTATATGTTCCACAATTTCGGATTGCCACACAACCCGGTTGTCCTTCTTGTTCAACCGCCCATACGGGACTTTTATCTCACCTCGAAGAGGACCGTTCCATACGGGCTTTTGTCCGTAGCGGCCTCGATCAGGGAAGTTAATGTCAACGTCAAAGTTTTCGACGCATTGGCGACCGGAAAATCGCGCCAAGAAAAAGGTCCTCCCGAATTTGCGTACCTGGATCGCTTCTATGGAAAGCCGGACATTTCGCCGTTTGCCCTTTTCCATGGTTTTAAAAGATATGGTTACAGCTACCAGCATTTGGAAAAGGTCGTCTTGGAGTCGAAAGCTTCCGTTGTCGGCATTTCCTCTCTTTTCACAGCTTACAGCGACGAGGCTTTAGAAGCGGCCGTCACTGTGAAAAAGGCTTTGCCTGAATGCGTCGTGATCATGGGGGGGCATCATCCGACGGAATTTCCCGAGAAGGTAATGGAATGTTCCGCAGTCGATTTCCTGATACGAGGGGAGGGCGAGGAAGCATTTCCGCTTTTGATCGACAAGTTGCGCAAAAATGGCGATTTTCGGTCCGTGCCTGGCATCGTGTTCAGAAACCAGGACGGATCTCTCTTTATCGATACTCCAGCCGCAGTGAAAGATCCGGAAAAGCTGCCTCCCCCGGCTTTTGATATGTCGAATAAAACATGGTACCGAAGGGGCCAAAAGGGCAGCGTGGTCGTTGTCGCCTCAAGGGGATGTCCGATGAAATGTTCGTATTGCTCTTTGGCGAATTCTCGCGTTCCCTATCGCATAAGGAGCTTGGAGAGCGTAATGAGGGAAATCGATCTGGCAGTGAATATTCTAAACGCCGGATTCATCGATTTCGAGGACGAAAACATTTCCCTCGACCGGCGTTGGTTTCGAGAGTTGATGAGCGCGATAGCGACGCGTTACGGCGGCAAAATCGAATTGCGGGCAATGAACGGGCTCTACCCCCCGACGCTGGACGAACCCACCGTGAAGTTGATGAAGGCTGCGGGTTTCAAAACATTGAACTTATCGGGCGGGTCTTCGTCGGTTGAACAACTGCGAGCATTTCGACGCCAAGACGTGACAAAGAGTATCGGCCACGCGATGAACCTTGCCAAAAAACACGGACTGGAGACTGTCTGCTATATGATAGCGGGGGCATACGGACAAACGGCGGAAAGCAGCCTGGCGGATTTGGTGTATTTAGCGAAGAGTCCATCTTTGGCCGGTCTTTCCATATTCTACCCCGCGCCGGGAAGCAACGATTGCGAATATCTTGGAAAAAAAGGGCTTCTGCCCGACCGATTTTCCTTGTGGAGGTCCAGCGCGTTGCCTTGTCCGGGGCCTGCAACGCGATTGGAAGTAGCCACCCTGTTAAGGCTGACCCGCATTGTCAATTTTATTAAATCCTTTGAAAAACGGGAAAACCAACTTCCAAAATATGATAGTCCGTACGAAACGGCGGAAACTCCGGTGTTTCCCGAGAGATTGGAAGTCGGTCGAAAGCTTCTTTCATTGTTCTTGAATGACGGAATAATAAGGGGGGTCGCGCATGACGGCGAGATTTACGAACACGAGGTCTCGCTCGACTTGACAATTTCGTTTCTGGAAAGGATCGGACGGGATGGAATAAAAAAGGCGCTCCGATTATAAAGAACGCCTTATATTTTTTATTCGTCTTGGAACTAGATCCGGGTCACGTTTTTTGCGGCCGGTCCGCGGTGGTTGTCCTCCACTTCGAACGACACGCGGTCTCCCTCGCTCAATGTCCTGAATCCCTGCATGTTGATGGCGGTATGATGCACGAAAACATCCCCTCCGTCATCTTGTTCAATGAAACCAAACCCCTTTTTGTCATTAAACCATTTGACCACGCCTTCAGTCATAAAACCTTCCTCCTTACTAAACAAAAACATAAAAAAACAAAGGTTTCCATATTTAACTATCTGAATTTATAGGGTATTCAGCAGAACTATGGAAGCCGGCAAAAAAAAAGCAACCCAATGCTCCGAGTTGCTTCCATTACACTCCTTTATTTGATCCCTTTTCATCCGATAAGGCCCGAGATGAAATCCCCTAAAAACACAATCTGTCTTTCTCGAAAATTTCCGCCATTTTAAGATAAAACCGGAAATATTTCAACCATTCAATTGAGTATAGGATAATATTTTTTCATGGACGGTTTATACGACTATTTCCGGAACGGCCCTTCTTTGCCCATTCGCGATATGCGAAACCTTTGTTTAGCCAAATTTCCGGTATTCATGTTTTTTGTCCCTTCGCGAAAAGTCGTCCCGAAGTCCGACTTGTGTTTTTTTATGCAGGCGAATTTCGAAGTCCGACTAACTTCTTTAGAATGTTTTGTATTTAAAGAAAATCGGGAAAAGCCTGAAATCGAATGCAATTATGACGGAATTGGACGCGGAAAAGAGACGATCACCGCGAAAGTCGATTATCGATTTACCCATGCCGCAATCGTCGGGGGGGCGGGAACATGCGAGGAAAAGGGTCTCCATGCGCAGTGGGCCGTAAGTTCCACCCCCTCTTGGATCAGGGAGACGGGTCGATCTGCGGAAACCACAACTACGAGGGTATTGGGAGTTTGCGATGTGAATCGCAGGGCCGAATTGAACCTCGCCCCTCTCGCTCTGTCCTCGTTGGGGATCGACAATCCGTCCAGTATGCAAGCGAATCCGTGGATTTTCAAATCGGCGCTCAAATGAACAGCGCCGTCCAAGATGGACAAGGATTTGGTCAGCTCGAAATGCTCCGGATCGTTCAAATCCAGAGGAGGTTCTATCTTTTGCCCGGCAAGCGTGAGCGGCGGGTTGTTCAGATCGACCACTATGGTGCATCCATGCTTCTTCTCGCCTGCGGAGTGGACTATCTCCGTGACCTTGTTGAAGATTGCGGATTTTTGGACTGGATCGGCCAAGGGGGAGTCTAACAGGACCTCTTCCAATTCGACCAGATTCGCCTTTCTTGTGGAGGAATGAAATGCGCCGTCGAAAAAGCTGCAAACGGGAATGTCGTCGATGCTAAAAAAACCGTGGCCGTTCCGGAAATCCGCAGTCAAATAATGCGCAGGCATCTTTCCTCTTGCTATTCCGCATATGGTTTTTCCGTCCGAAATCAGTACTCTGGACGAATCTTTCACGGCTTGTATCAATTTGACAACATGCTTGAAATTGGTCAGGTTCGGCTTTTCAAAAGGCAGAAAACGAACCAGGAAATCTACGCTTTTCATCGAAGAGGGTTCCGCGAATACGATTCGTCCCGATGGAGAGACGCCTTCTTCCTGCGTCCGGGAGATGCCCAGGACGGCGTCCAAAACAGGATAGACGCGCAGTTGAATGTCCATGCCGAGTTTTATGTTAAGCTCGTCTACGATAAAGTCTCGCACGGCGTGAGTCGAGTATTCCCTCAGGACATAGCCGGAAGTGTTCATATACGAGAAATCCTCGGATGTCACGTCATGGGAAAGCAGCCACACCGCATGTTCAAGCCATCGCTCCGTCGGACCGATGGAACACATGTCCGGATGATGTTCGGTAAACCACATTTGATAGAAGATGCTTCGAGACCGTCCGCCCTTGGATATCAATCCGGTCAGTTGGAGATTTTTCTCGACGATCGGTTGGGCGTTTATTCCCGGAAGTTCGGTAGCGAGCCAAGCGTCTCGCCAAGCGGTGGAATCCATGAAAAGCTCCTTGAGTTTGGGTTCGTGGCCTTCCAAAAGATTCTGGGGATCGTAGACGCGCATAGGATCGTCGGGGTTGGATGAGTAAAGGAGCGCGGCCCTGCTTGGACCGGAAAAGTGGGATAGTCCATCGCAAAGCGCTTCGTAGATGTGGAAGGCGCACAGCTTGCTTATGTGTCTGTACATATTGGCGGTCCTGTGTTTTGGAGAATTGCCGAGCATGGAATCGGCTTTTACGTCGCTCCAGACTTCGGCTCAAACTCGCCTTATTATCAAATTGCGCGAAAATGTTCAACGGTTGCGACCGATTCCTGAGTACTTGCGCATTAAGTATGGATGTTTAGAATAATCCATTATTTGAACAGGCCGATATTCGCGCGCGGGAGATTCGGCCCGACGGAGGCCGAAAGCCTCGAGCCGTATGAATTGTCTCGGACAGGAGGGGAAAAATGTTAAAGATAGAAGATTTGCAAGTGGAATTGGAGGGCAGGATCATCCTCAAGCATATCGATCTGGATATCCATCCCGGAGAAACGCATGTTTTGTTCGGCCCCAACGGGTCGGGAAAGACGTCTCTCTTGATGACCATCATGGGATATCCCCAATACAAGATCGTCGGCGGAAAAATGTTCTTCAAGGGCGAAGAAATAACCCGTATGCCAATCAACGAGCGTGCTCGCCTCGGCATTGGGATGTCGTACCAGCGGCCGCCCACGATCAACGGATTGAAAACCCGCCAGATGGTGGGGATTTGCGCTGGCGGAAAAGATGTGGATGTGGATGGCCTTGCCGAAAAAGTCGACTTCAGGAATTTTTTGGACCGCGATGTCAACGCGGGTTTTTCGGGAGGCGAGATAAAACGTTCGGAGCTATTGCAGCTCATGGCGCAGAAGGCAGATTTGATGCTTTTCGACGAACCCGAGTCCGGGGTCGATCTGGAAAATATATCCCTGGTGGGAAACAGCATAGCGGTCCTATTGGAAAAGCAACTGCATCCCGAGGAATACAAGCCGATTATCGAGCAAAAACAGGCGAGGAGAAAAATGGGGCTGATCATCACGCACACGGGTTATATTCTCGATTATGTAACCGCCGACAAAGGACAGGTTCTGTACGACGGCGTGTTGAGCTGCACGACGAATCCTCGCGAGATTTTAAAATGCATAGGCCAGATGGGATACAAGGAGTGTGTACGATGCGTAATAGAGAAGAATTAAGGCAAAAAGCCGAACGGGCGTCGAAAAAGGCCGCCGCTCTAGGCCCCGATATCGATTTGGAGGAATACGACGGTTCGGACGTGGCCCACGAGATGGTATCCGACAAGGACTTGCTTGAACTTCCCGAAGCCGAACGAGAACGTTTGGTCATGTCCGGTCTGGATTTGACCGAAAAGGAGCGGGGAGGAACTTTCTTTCAGAAGGATTCCAAGGTCGTGCATTGCAAAAGCAAAAGCGAAGGGGTCGAGGTAGTTTCGATCAGGCAGGCCTTGGAAAAATACGACTGGATCTGGGACTATTATTGGAAACTGGCTTCGGTCGAAACCGATAAGTATACGGCGGAGGCGGAGCTGAACCTCCAGGACGGATATCTGATCAGGGCGCTTCCGGGCGCAAAAAGCATCTATCCGATTCAGGCGTGCATGTATATCGATAAGAACGGCCATCGGCAAGTTGTCCACAATATCGTAATCGCCGAGGAGGATTCCGAGCTTCACATCATCACGGGATGCGCGACGTCGCCCCATTTGCAAAAGGGCGTGCATGTCGGCATTTCGGAATTTTTCGTCAAAAAGAACGCCAAGCTGTCGTTCACGATGATACACAACTGGGCCGAGGATATGAAGGTGAGACCTCGGAGCGTGGCCCAAGTGGAGGAAGGAGGGCTTTTCCTTAACAACTATATCTGTATGAAGCCAGTCGATTCGCTCCAGATGTATCCCACAACGCACTTGGTTGGGGACAACGCGGTGGCGCGGTTCTATTCCATAATCGTGGGCGCTCCGGGTAGCGAGTACGATATCGGAGGCAGGATCTATCTGAAGAAACCGGGAACCCGCGCCGAAGTGATCGCAAGGACCATAAGCAATGGCGGAGACATCGTCGCAAGAGGCCATCTGATCGGCGAAGTCCCTGGCGTAAAAGCACATCTAGAATGCAAGGGTCTGATTTTGAACGGCGGCAAGATTCACGCGATTCCTGAATTGGAAGGTCACGCCGAGGGCGTGGAAATGTCGCACGAGGCAGCCGTTGGAAAGATCGCCCAGGAGGAGATCATGTATCTTATGTCTCGGGGACTAAGCGAAGACGAGGCGGTTTCTACCATCGTCCAAGGCTTTCTGAGTATAGACATTCCGGATTTGCCGCCCCAGTTGAAAGCCGAAATCGACAAGGCGATCGAGGAGAGCGACAAGGATGTGATGTAGATTATATGTAGAATATCGACGATCAGTTTTAACCGTTCGTATTTTTTTCAACAGGTCGCCGTTTCGTTGCGAAGCGTAACGGCGACCTGGAATCTATCCTTTCCGGAGAACATCCACCGGGAATTGGAGATTCGGAGACGTTCACCAGTCAGGGTGCTTCGATTAGGAGTCGCATAACTTCGGCAAACCGATCCCATCTGTAAATTCCCATTGTTAAAAACAACCATCTGTGTTGACCCTCGACATCATTTTATGTTGAGGAAAATATGGAAAAATAATTGCGTCGCGGTCCGATGCTGCTGTATCGCCGAGCATTCTTGAATAATGATCGGTTTTCATGGAGTTTGACAATCCGGCAAATTTCGAGTATTTTTAAACAATTAAATAATAAAGAGCGCATATGTGCGAACAGGTGCCGGGATTAAGGATCGCTTCTTTCCGGGAAACGAATTCAGAGAGATTTCATTTGATCCGTCGGGCATTTGCGCAAAACAATGGAAAGGATAACCGAGTAGTGGAAGGTCACATCAAATGGTACAGCGAGAAAAAAGGATATGGTTTTGTAACCACGGAGGAATTCGGGGATATATTTCTCCATAGCTCCGGAATCAAGGAGTTCGGATATTTCGGGCTGCAATCGGACGACCGTGTTGTATTTGAAATCAAAGAGACTCCGAAAGGGAAACAGGCCGTAAATTTAAGGCCGTTCAAACCAAACCAGAAGCAATAGCCGCAAACGAGGGCGCCGGGGTTGAGTTGAAAGAAGCGCGAGACGAATTAGTCGGCGTATTCTTGCTCTACTAAAAAGCGCCCTGCTTCTTCCCTCTTGCTTATTAAGCGGCGACCGCCGCCCGCACTATAACCTGAATAAATAGAGAGCAACGCCAAGAACACTCCCAGCCAATTCAACGTAGATATCGACCTGAAAAAAACAAAGCATCCCATAGAAAGATATGGCGAAAAATTGTAACGGTCTTCATTAGGGGGGATCGAAGGCGCTGGTCGCGAAAGCCGCTCATCCCACCCCTGATTATGCTGTTCGGCGATGGAGGTTTTCGAAAGGACAGTCTAGTCTGCGTCGAACGAAAGATCCTCCGGCCATTCTCTATCGTGGCCGTCCATGAAGCCTTTCTTGCAAGCATCGACGACGGTCCTGGCTTCCTTTCGAACCATGTCTCTTTTCGGGTCCACATTGTTGAACAATTTCCATAGAATGAGAGAATCGTCGCGCAGGTCGATTTCCCTGTCGTATAGCACAAAAAAGTTAAACGCCCGCAATTTCTCGCTATCCAGCAGGGCGTGAGCGATGTCCCGTCCCCCGAGTTCGCTTGTCTTTTCCGTCGCCAAGGCCAAGAATCGGTTTCCTTTGCGACTGTTTTCGCGACCTTTCGCGAAAAGGACCCTGTAGCTGGCGAAAAAAGGTCGAAGGTTGGCCAAAGCGTTTTTAATGTCTGCGTCGGACGGAATCGGGTTCTCGAATTCCACGATTTTTCGGGGAGGTTCCCCCGGATAGCGTTGGGTCAGGTCGATTCCGATCTTGTGACCGAAATTGGCCGAGGGGGCGGAGTGGTCAAGCACGTCCAGGACTCCCTTTGCAACGGTTATGTCCTCGGAGGGGTCGAATCTTCCGACGAGGGCGTCTATTATGGAATCGTCGTCGGAAGGGTCCACGTCGTCGTCCACGACGACGATGGCTTTGCAAAAGCTCATCTGGCCCTGCCCCCACAGGCCGCTCATGAGTTTCTGCGCGTGGCCTGGATACTCCTTTTCCAAGGAAACCACCACAATATTGTGGAAAACGCCCTCCCATGGAAACCAGTAATCTCTGATTTCGGGCATGACCGACCGCAGCATGGGCAGGAACAATCTTTCCGTGGCCTTTGCGAGATAGCAGTCCTCCATCGGAGGGCGGCCGACCAATGTCGCGCTGTATACGGGTTTCTTCCTGTGCGTGATCGCCGTCACGTGAAACACGGGATATTCGTCGGCCAGGGAATAGTATCCCGTGTGGTCTCCGAAAGGACCTTCCCGGCGAAGTTCTCCCGGGTCCACATAGCCCTCGAGAACGAATTCGGCTTCGGCGGGGACTTCCAGGCCGTTGGTGACGCACGTGGCCATAGGAACCGGTTTTTTTCGAATGAACCCGGAAAGGACGATTTCGTCCATGCCTCGAGGCATAGGGGCGGTCGCGGCGTATGTGGTGGCGGGGTCTGCCCCGATCGCTACCGAGACAGGCATGCGCTTTTTCGCTTGCGCGTATTCCCGGTAATAGTGGGAACCATCCTTGTGGATATGCCAATGCATTCCGGTTGTATTTCGGTCGAACACCTGGAGGCGGTACATGCCCATGTTCCGTTTTCCGGTGACAAGGCTTCTTGTGATCACGAGCGGAAGGGTGACGAACGGCCCCGCGTCTTTGGGCCAGCATTTAAGCACGGGCAGCCGGGAGAGGTCAACGTCCTTTCCCGTGTAGACCACCTCTTGGCAGGGTGGCGTCTTGCCCCGGAACTTTCTGGGAAAAAAGCGAGCGAGGTCGATCGCCATGGGAATTGCGCCCAATGCTTCCCTAAGATTTTTCGGCGGGTTGAAATCCATGTATTTCGTAACCCGTTCGCCCAGTTGGTCGAGATTCTCGACGCCCAATGCCATGCAGATTCGACGGGGGCTTCCGAAAATGTTCGTGGCCACCGGGAACTCGGAACCTTTTACGTTTTCGAAAAACAGCGCTTTTCCGCCTTGAATGCTTTTGCTCTCCCTGTCTGTGTGCCGACTGATTTCGATTTCCGGCGACACTTTTTGGGAAACGGTCTTGATTTCGCCTGCTGCTCGCAAGGCGTTTAAAAAATCCCGAAGATTCCTATACATGAACGAGATGGTCTCCTTCCTGTCCCCAAGGTTTCACGAGGTTGTGCTCTATTCCAAGATGATCCAGTACCCGGGCCGTTACCGAGTCCACTATGTCCCCGACCGATTCCGGACGATTGTAGAAGCCGGGACACGCGGGCATGATGATGGCGCCTGCGCGGGAGAGCCGAAGCATGTTTTCCAGGTGAATGGCGCTAAGAGGGGTTTCGCGGGTCAGCAAAATCAAGGGGCGCCGCTCTTTCAGCGCTACGTCGGCGGCTCTTCGGACAAGATCGTCGGCGATTCCGGAGGAAACCGCTCCCAGCGTGTTCATGGAGCATGGAGCAATGGCCATCCCGTCGTGGCGAAACGAACCGCTTGCCGGGGGCGCGAAGAGATCGTCCTTGCCGTACTCTTTCAAAGAGGCTTTTTCATGCGTCGGAAAGCCCCTTTTTTTAAGAAAGGAAAGAAACGGACCGTCCGAAAAGCCGGTCTCGTGGGCCAAAACCTGTTTTCCGGCTTTGGAAATCACCAGGTAAAGCTCCACCGGTCTTTTCAAGAGCGCCTCCACGAGCCGGACGCCGTAGATGGAACCGGAGGCTCCGCAGATGGCTACAACGATCTTTTTCTGCGCCATGTCGGATTGATTTTGTTTCATGCTGTCCTTCCGTCAAACAAGCTCGTCGAAAAACACACCCAATAACAAGGTGACGGACACGAGGCTGTTCATGTGGAAAAAAGCGACGTCGAGTCGGCTCAAATCCTCCGGTTTGACCAAGCGTTGCTCGATAAAAAGAAACAATCCGATCAGAAACACGGAGGTCAAATAGATCGGTCCCATATCGAAGGCGAAATGGAAGGCAAGAAACGAAAGAAAGGAAGCCAAGTGGATAACCGAGGAGACAATCAGTGCGTTTTTGACTCCGAATCGCGCCGGGATGGAGTGCAGGCCCTCTTTTTTGTCGAAATCCGCGTCCTGGCACGCGTATAGAACGTCGAAACCCGCGATGTAGGCCAAGAGGGCGAGCGACAGCAGTCCGATGGGCCAGGAAAACGTGTCGGCAATGGCGATCCATGCGCCGACTGGTGCGAGGGAAATGGCGAAGCCAAGGTAAATGTGGCACAGCCATGTAAAGCGCTTGGTATACGAATAAAGAAAAAGAACGAGAAGGACCGGAATCGACAGATAGAGGCAAAGCCGTCCCAGCATGGCGGCGGATAGAATAAAAAGCGCCGAGGATACGACAACGAAGGCGACGGCGGACGAATACGACAACTTTTTCGAGGGGATTTCGCGGGCTGCGGTTCTCGGGTTTTTGCTGTCAATAACGGCGTCGGCTATTCGGTTTACGCCCATGGCGGAGCTTCTTGCCGAAGCCATCGCGACCAGAATCCAGAACAAGTCCCGGAAGGCGAGGGGGGTCGAGCGCCCGGCCAGAATAGCCGCGGACAACGCGAAGGGAAGCGCGAAAACCGTATGGCTGAAACGAATCATGCCGCCGTAAATCCTGATTCGGTTTCCGACGGCGGCGCAGGTCTGCAGGACTAAATTCATCATGAACCAGTTTTATCCGAAGTCAGGCCGGGCACGATGCCGGCGGTTCTCTTGGGACTGATCTCCAATTCCAGGGGACGGGTCCGAAATCTCGGCACAAGCGTGGCGGTTATGCCAACGAAGGCGCCGAATGGACATTTTTGGGCGAAGCCGAAGTTCGCGCCAATTTTTCCGAGTTTGCCGGCCAGGGATGGAAAAACCGGCATTGTTTGCCATTGGACGGGAACGTCTCCCAGTAGGCTTCTCAACATCTTTTTGACGTCCCAGATGCTGTAGAAGCGCGCTTTTTTATAAATGGATTCCGTAAAGAAACTTTTGATTCCGATTTCGATCCTCTTAAACGCGTAGCGATTGAGAATTCCGACAAAGAGCTTGTCTCTGGCGACTCGTCCAGCCTCTTCGAGCGCCTTGCGGGAATCGTCGACGAACTCGAGACTTGTCATCAGAAATGCGTAATTGTAAGAGTTGTCGTCGAAGGGCAGATCCTCGGCTTGGCCGCGGTGAAGATCCGCGACGGAGCCCAAGTTTTTCGAGGCAATGTCGAGCACGTAGGGCGAGGGGTCCAGTCCCGTCACTTCCAACCCGTTTTCATGGCAAAACTTCAGCGCTTCCCCCGTGCCGCAGCCGATGTCAAGAATCGAGCGGCCGGGACGCGCCTTTAGCATTTCCAGCATCAGGCGGCACTGCATATGCAATCCGTCGAGGTTTTGCGGATGTGAAAACCATCGTTCGCAGGCGACTGCGTCATTGAAATCGAAAACGTAACCCATGGCTTATATCTATAGAAATCCGTCCGTTTTTTCAAGAGATAAAAAAACGCGGGCTTTGACTTCGAGAGGGATATCTTGTAATGAAACCATAAAGACTCGATCATCTGTATTCGTTCGCATCACAAGTTTTTAACGAAAGGTTCAGCCCATGGCCAAAGAGAAGATTCTCGTCGTGGACGACGAGGAGGATATTTTAGAGTTGCTAAGGTACAACCTGGAGCGAGAGGGATATCAGGTCTTTGTAGCCGACAAGGGCGAAAAGGCCTTGAAAACGGCCAAGGCCGAGAATCCGGATTTGATCGTCCTGGACCTGATGCTTCCCGGTATAGACGGTTTGGAGGTCACCAGGAATCTGAAATCCATGGATAAAACGAAAAATATTCCTATAATCATGCTATCGGCCAAGGGAGACGAGTCCGACATTGTTTCCGGACTGGAGCTGGGGGCGGACGACTATGTCACGAAACCGTTCAGTCCCAAGATTCTGATTGCTCGAATGCGCGCCGTCATGCGGAGAAAAGGCGACGAAATCCCCGATGAAAGCGCAATTTTGCGAATTCACGGGTTCGTCGTTCATCCCCAGCGGAGGGAGGTTACCATAAACGACGTTCCTGTAGAATTGACGTATACGGAATTCCAAGTTCTTCATTTTTTGGCAAAAAGACCAGGTTGGGTTTTCACGAGGTCTCAAATCGTGGATGCGGTCAGGGGCGACAATTACCCGGTTACCGACCGAAGCGTGGACGTGCAAATCGTCGGACTCAGAAAAAAACTGGGAGAAGCGGGAGCCTTCGTCGAAACGGTCAGAGGCGTGGGTTATCGTTTCAAGGAAAGATCGTGAATTTTCAAGTTCGGAAACCATGAGGAAAATCGAAAAGCACAGAAAAAGGCTGCTTTGGCAGCTTTATCCATCCTACCTTATTATTACGCTCGTTGCTCTTCTGGCTGTCAGTTGGTACATGTCGGGCGCCCTCAAGGATTTTTTCATGGAACAGAAGTTGCGGGATCTCGAGGCGAGAGCGTCTTTTTTCAAAGAGATGTTCAGCGAGTTCCTAACTCCCGGCGACCGCCCGAAAATCGACGAACTTTGCAAAAGGATCGGGAAAAAGACCGGCACGCGGGTAACGGTGATTCTTGCGTCGGGCGTCGTGGTCGGGGATTCGGATCAGAATCCCGAAACGATGGAAAACCATGGAAACCGTTCGGAGATAAGGGGCGCCCTGCAGGGCGGAGTGGGAAATTCGATCCGATACAGCTCGACCTTGGGCGAACGCATGATGTATGCGGCCATACCCGTAAAAAACGAAAACAGAGTCATGGCCGTCGTCCGGACGGCCGTCGCCCTTACGGCCATCGATAGGACATTCGAGTCGATTCGGACGAAAATCGTGTGGGCGGGTGTTTTTATCGCTATTTTCGCTGCGGGCGTATGTCTTTACGTTTCCCGCCGTCTGAGCTTGCCTCTGGAAAGAATGAAGGAGGGCGCTCAATTGTTCGCAAAGGGAGATTTGAGCCATCGGCTCCCTATTCCGAACACGCGGGAACTGGCCGGCCTCGCCTTGGCCATGAACCAGATGGCGAACCAGTTGGACGAAAAAATGAAAAGCGTCGTCCGTCATCGAAACGAACTGGAGGCGGTCCTGGCGAGCATGAAGGAAGGCGTGATCGCCATGGACCAGGAGGAGCGAATATTAAGCATCAACCAGGCGGCGGCGGCCATGTTCAACAAGGACCCTTGGGAAATGGAGAGCAGAAGCATACAGGAAACCATTAGAAACGCCGATATGCAGAAATTCGTGAAAAGCGCGTTGAAAAACGGAGGCGCGCTTGAGGCGGACATTACAATGTATCAAGCCGACGAAAGAGTTTTAAATCTCCATAGCACTCGCCTGCTGGACGCCAAGGGGGAGGCTATGGGAATCCTCGTCGTCTTGAACGACGTCACGCGTCTAAGAAGACTGGAGAACATGCGGAGGGATTTCGTGGCGAATGTTTCCCATGAAATCAAAACCCCGTTGACCGCCATTCAAGGGTTCGTGGAAACCTTGCTGCAGGATTCCGAGGAGGTCTCCGAAAACACGTTCAGATTCTTGAACATCATCGACCGCCATGTGCATCGTCTGGTGGCGATTCTGGAGGATCTTCTCGATCTTTCGCGCATCGAGAGCGACGGAGAGAGAAAGTACATTTCCTTTGTGGAAACACCTGTCGAAGATGTGGTCCAAACCGCGATTCAGGTGGTGGAGTCCAAGGCGAATTCAAAGAACATCCGAATCGATTTCGATTTCGATAATACCTTGATGGCCGACATGGAACCCCCTCTTATGGAGCAGGCCGTGGTGAACCTTCTTGACAACGCCATCAAGTATTCCTCGCCCGGCAGCACAGTCGAGGTGAAAGCCGAGGACGCAGGCAAGGATGTGCGATTAAGCATCCGGGACTGCGGGGTCGGCATCGCCAAGGATCATTTGCCTAGGCTTTTCGAGAGATTCTACAGGGTGGACAAAGCCAGAAGCCGCAACATGGGCGGTACCGGCCTGGGGCTTGCCATCGTCAAGCACATCGTTCAGGCGCACGAAGGCACCGTCTCCGTGGAAAGCGCGCCGGGAAAAGGATCCGTCTTCACGCTGATCTTTCCCCAAAAAACGTCCGCCGGACACAGTTGAATCAGGTACTGGAAAACTAACTTCTTTTCATCACCCACTTCTTGAGATAATCGAAAACGTCCTTTCCCTCGACGCCGGCTTTTTCATTTCCGATCGCGACTTGGTGAAAATACTCCAGGCCCGCCTTGTCGTAGCTTCCGATCTCTTTTTCGATCAGTTTGATTTCGTTGCGGACAAGGCTGTAGAGAATAATCGGCCCGAACGTCGTTTGTCCCTTTGCATCCTCGCCCAGCTTTCCGTGCATTTTGAAATTGGCGAGGCCGAAGGCTTTCGGAGGCGAGGAAAGGTCGAGGAGTTCCGCGAAAAGTTCGAGGCTTTCCAGAATACCGTCCGAATCGTTATTTTCCAAAGCGGTCCCGCCTTCCTTCTTGATTTCCTCGACGTCGCTTTCGGTAAAGTCGAGATCGAGCAGTTGCACGCATTCCGCCTGGATAGTCCGAACGGAGTCCTCCTTTTTGCTTTCGAGCACGTCCTTGTCGTTCAGAATCTTGATGGCGTTCTTGATGTTAACCATTTCCTTTACGGTGGGGCTTTTTCTGAGCGCAACGTCGGAAACGGTCGTATGGTAAATGGGAAGATCGTTGTCCAATACCAGTATGCGCTCCTTGCCTTTTTCTCCGTTTTTCTTGACGTAAAGTTCCATGTCCCTTTCCTCGCGGGATTCGTAGGGACCGAATTCAAGAAGCTTTCTGACCGCCTGCTTATCGACCTTTTTCCCGCTGTCCACGGGTCCGATGGTCGAAAGAATGCGATCCGCAAGCTTGTCGATTTGTATTTTTTTCAATAGGTTCTCTTTGAACGACATAAGCCCCCCCTGATTTTTTCGTACTAGTTGCTAAAATATTAAACCGCACTTTTTTCACTTTGCGATAAGGACAATATATGAATTGCCGTCTTGACCGCAAGGGGATTTTGGGGTATAAAAAACCCTTTTTTCTAACGATAAAAAATTGGACTGGCCTCTGGCCCGGGAGAAAATTCCTTTTTCCCTATTTCGAGCCGCAATTTTTGTTTTCTCGTCTTTTGCCTTTCAAGCGGAATGTTCAGAGGCGGAAACGGGCAAAAAACATTTTGAATTGGAGGATACATGAGCGAAACTGTTACAATCACGATAGAGGGGCGGGAGTACGTGTTTCCGGTCATCGAAGGGACCGAGGGGGAAAAGGCGATCGACATAACGGAACTTCGCGGCAAAACCGGCTATATCACCATGGATCCGGGTTTTGCGAATACCGGCAGCTGTATCAGCTCGATCACGTTCATGAACGGCGAGAAGGGAATTCTGCGCTACAGGGGCATTCCGGTAGAACAGCTGGCCGAGCATTCCACTTTCAAGGAAACCGCGTTTCTCCTGATAAACGGGGAGTTGCCTTCCAGGAAAGACCTGAACCGCTTTTCGGTCCTTTTGAACGATCACTCCCTCGTTCACGAGGACATGCAAATCTTTTACCAGAATTTTCCTAGGGCGTCCCACCCGATGGGCATTCTCTCCTCCATGGTCAACGCGCTTAGAAGCTTTTATCCCGCATTGCAGCACATAGAGGAGGAAATTAACATTACGGTTACGCGTCTTTTGTCGAAAGTCAGGACCATGGCGGCCATGGCCCATAAAATTTCCTTGGGCCACAAAGTGGTCTACCCTCGTCCGGATCTCTCCTACTGCGCAAACTTTTTGAACATGATGTTCGATACCCCTGTCAAGCCCTACCAGATAGACGAAGACATCGTGCAGGCCTTGAGCGTGTTCTGGATATTGCACGCGGACCACGAACAGAACTGTTCCACGTCGGCCGTCCGGGTCGTGGGAAGCGGCCGGGTCAACCTGTACGCCTCCATATCGGCGGGCATCGCGGCATTGTGGGGCCCCTTGCACGGAGGCGCCAACCAGAAGGTGATCGAAATGCTCGAGCAAATCCATTACCGCGGCGAGAGCATCGAAAAGGTCGTAGAGAGGGCGAAGGACAAGAACGATCCGTTCCGGCTCATGGGATTCGGCCACAGGGTCTACAAGACATACGATCCTCGGGCCAAAATCATGAAAAAGATGTGCTACAAGGTTCTTGAAAAATTCGACATCAAGGACCCTCTTCTCGACATCGCCATGAAATTGGAGGAAATCGCCCTCAAGGACGACTATTTCATCGAAAAGCACCTCTATCCGAACATCGATTTTTACAGCGGAATCGTGCTCAGGGCGATCGGCATTCCCACCCCTATGTTTACCGTCATGTTCGCGATCGGGCGGCTGCCCGGATGGATCGCCCAATGGAAGGAGAGCATCGACGATCCCGATTGGCGAATAGCGCGCCCCCGGCAGATTTACATGGGACCTGTCGAAAGAGACTATGTTCCAATAGAGCAAAGATAAACCGGGTTTGGGGCGGGAGCGCCCGCAACGGTATGCTCCGGTTCGGGGGCGAAGGGGTCAAGGTTGACACCTCTCCGGAAAACCATTACTAAAACAGTATGTTTTTCGTTGAATCGGCCCTTCCGTCGCGACGGACCGGTTTTTTGCAGTACACAGCTTTACAGGTTTGATTTGGTTCCGTGCGCCGAACAAAAACGGGCGGTGCCGGAACGCGGGAACCGATCGGAAGGTGTTTGGATGTTTGGCATTGGCATGCCCGAATTCATATTGTTAATGGCCATCGCGTTGATCGTCATCGGCCCCAAGAAATTGCCGGATTTGGCAAGGGCGCTGGGAAGAGCGTTGGGGGAGTTTAAAAAGGCCACTGCGGATTTGAAGGACTCTCTTGAAATCGATGCGCCGCTTTCGGATGTTGAGCGGTCTTTCAAGGATTTGAACAAGAATTTGACGAAAGATTTGTACAAGAAGACCCTCGAGGAAGCGGCCCCGAAAACGCGGGTTCCGCCGGAATCCGGCGCGGACGAACCCGGAAACGAGGGCAACGGAGAGAAGAGACAGTTCGCCAAAGTCCAAGCGGCGCCTCGGGAAACCGAAAAGGGGAATCCGTCCGAAACGGAGACTCTATCAGGCGAATTGCCGAAAGATGAAGTGCCGGGCGGAAATGTCCCCGACAGGGAATCGTCCGCCGCAGCGCATAAACCACTTTCGAAAGCCGAACAGGACGATAAAAAAGACGAGGCGCGCAAGGCTTAGCACATCATGAAAGAGAACGAAAAAGCCCCGTTCACATCCCACTTGGAAGAGCTTCGGAGTCGGCTGATCGTCTGCTTCTCCGCGATCGGCGTCGCATTCGTCGGCGCCTATTTTTTCAAGGAAAAACTGTTCGAGCTTCTCATGAAGCCCCTTACGGACGTGATGGGCGAAGGGGAGAAGCTTATTTTCACCAATTTGCCCGAGGCGTTTTTCGTCTATCTGAAAACTGCCTTCTTAGCCAGTGTCTTGGCCGCGTCCCCGGTGATTCTCTTCCAGTTCTGGAAGTTCGTCGCCCCGGGCCTTTATACAAAGGAGCGCCAGGTGCTTCTGCCCGTCGTTTTCTTGTGCTCTTTCTTTTTCATCGGCGGTTCCCTGTTCGGCTATTTTATCGTGTTTCCATACGGATTCCAGTTTTTCCTCGGTTTCGCCACCGAGTTCATCAGACCTCTTCCCTCGATGAAAGAGTATTTCAGCTTCGCATCCAAGGTGCTCATCGCATTCGGCGTGGTTTTCGAGCTGCCGCTGATCATCACCCTCTTTGCCCGGCTCGGATTCGTAAGCGTCGATTTTTTGAAGAA
This sequence comes from uncultured Desulfobacteraceae bacterium, assembly GCA_964575975.1. GTDB lineage: Bacteria > Desulfobacterota > Desulfobacteria > Desulfobacterales > SKZT01. The sequence goes on along the minus strand of CAZNTU010000030.1, from coordinate 5,000 downwards.
AAACCGCAAGTATGCGCTCCTGCTGTTCTTCACGGCGGCGGCCATTTTGACCCCTCCGGACGTCGTAACCCAGATCATGATGGCAGTTCCCTTGATGGTCCTGTATGAGATCAGCATAATCGGAGCGCGCATATTCGCTCGGAAAAATCCGTACGAGGACGAAATCGCCGATGGCGCTTCGGTGGGAGAGGAAGAATAACGTTCGGCCGGCGACCTGAACCCGGTCGGCCGACAGGGAAATACGATGGCGAAAAGAATAGACATCGGGGTATTGATTTCCGGCGGGGGCTCCAACCTCCAGGCGATCATTGACGCCTGCGAAAACGGTCGAATAAACGGGCGAGTCGTTTTCGTGGGTTCCGACGCGCCAGGAGCAGGTGGACTGGAAAGGGCTGATAAACACGGAATACCTTCTTTCGTCGTCGATTACGCCAAAATCATACGGGATTTTGCTCGAGAGCCCGAAAACATGAAAATTCCCTCCGACTTCGATTTCGATGACGTTTTCGCCAAACAAAACCTTTTTTCGTCCGCAACGCCTGCGGAAAAAGTCCGAAGATTCCTGGCAATCAGGGCCTGCGCCGAAACCCGCCTGCTTGAAAGCATGGCCGAATACCGATTCGACTTGCTGGCCTTGGCGGGATTCATGCGAACCCTGACTCCCTATTTCATAGACAGGGTGAATACGGATCGCGAAAAACCGAAAATCATGAACATCCACCCGGCGCTTCTTCCCGCTTTTCCCGGAGTGGACGGCTACGGCGATACATTTCGATATGGCTGCAAAGTAGCGGGATGCACGGTTCATTTCATCGATTACGGAGAGGATACAGGGCCTATAATCGGCCAGAAGGCGTTCGAGATCCTGCCGGGCGAAACCCTCGACGATGTTCGCGAAAAAGGACTCCGCCTGGAGTGGGAACTTTATCCCGAGTGCGTGCGCCTTTTCGCGGAGAATCGCTTGAGAATTGTCAAATCCGAGCATTCCCTCGAATCGGGAAAATCGACGATCCGCTCGGCCGTGGAAATCGATCCATAATCGCCGACCCGCGAGTTTTTGAATATCCGCCACCGTCCTCGGAAACCGAACGGAAAAGACGCTTCCGCCGGACTCGATACAATTCCGTCGGTCCGAGCAGTGCGAGCAATCCGATATTTCTCCCGGACATGCGTCCGTTTCGTTCGGAATATGACGGCGACGATGGCTTCCCAGTCAATACTTTTGCGAATATCCGTCAGTAGCGGGTGGAATAATATGAAAGACGCAAGAATCAAGATCGAACTGCTTGTTCACGACCTCAAGGGTCCGCTGTCCGTTATAGAGGCAAATATTCGCTTGTTGATGGAAAAAACGGAAAAATACGGACCCTTGACCGAAAAACAGAAAAAACTTCTATGCAGGGTTCTCAGAAACTCTCAGTTGGCGCAACGACGTGTTTCCGACGCCTTGGAAATAGGGCGTTCGGAGGCTGGCGCGACGAATCCCGACGAAGTCGGCATCGGTGAAATCGTCTCGAATTGCCTGGTGGAAACATTCGAATTCTCGGACCACCAATTCCACGAGGAACTGCATATCGGCCTCGGACTTCCGGAAATTCGGGATGTTCTGCGAAACAAATCGGTCGAGTTGAATATAGAAGAAAGGCTCTGGTCGATGCGCTTTCGTATCGACAGGGAAAAAACCGAACAAATTTTAAGAAATCTTCTTTCAAACGCTTTGAAGTATCGTAAAAATGCGATGAGGATCGGAGGTTCCCACGAAGACGGAGTTCTGGTCTTTTCCGTAACGGACGACGGCGCGGGTATCCCCCCCGAATACCATCGGAAAATTTTCGAGAAATATTTCCGAATCGAGGACAAGGGGACGGGAGCGCGAAGCGGTCACGGAATCGGTCTGTCCGGCGCCTTGGTTCTTGCTAGAGACATGGGAGGCGAACTGTGCCTCCAGAGCGGAGCGGGACAAGGCGCAAGCTTCGTCCTTTCGATTCCCGCCGAGCCCTTAAGGCAAGGGCTGTAATCATCCCGCCCCGGTTTCGTAGTCGTCAAGCCAGCCGGAACCGAACTTTTTGTCGTAATACGATTTCAACCGTGACAACCATCCTCTTTCAACGGGTTTCTCTGTTGCCGAGTCGTTCCGAATTTCGGAGGCCGCCTTCTCTTTATTTTCTTCTTCGGGCCTTCGCACGACGGGTTCGGCCTCGAGAGACAAGGCGGAAAAAAGGAAATAACCAATTTCCGCGAGCTTCTCCTTGGGTAGGAAAGATTGCGCTCCGGCCCTCATGAACTTGACCAGATTTTCCATCGTTAGCGCATGTGCCGTGAGAATGACTGCGGTTAGGTTTCTTTTTTGGGCCTCTTGGAGCAATTCGAAGCCGTTGACGCCCATGACGTCCAAAATCGCCGCATCGTAAACGTTTTTGTCTATAAGCCCGAGGGCATCCTCGAAATTCATGGCCGTATCCAAGCTGCACATGTCAAGGATTTCCTCCAAAGTTTCCAGGATATCGGGTTCGTCGTCCACCGCGATGATTCTTTTTCCCTTCAACAATTCCATCTCGTCCATCCGCTCTCTCGCTCCATTTCGCAAGCTGTTTAACGCATTCGGAATCGATCACTAAAAATTGATGCTTCTAATTGCCGCTGGCTGGATCCATCTGTTGAAACAGCCCTCGTAAAGCCATTTGTCGGTAAAACCGCTGTATCGAAAAAAGGTCGGATTTCTCGACCATGAGATAAGTTTTTCGTAGGCTTCCTGAAGACGCCTGAAATCCGAAGCTTTGCCTCCGAGGTCGGGATGCAGCTTCTTGGCTTGGGTCCGATAGGCGTTTTTGATCTTCGAACTTAAACCGTTTGGCACAAGATCTTCTCCCCTGAGACTTAGAATTTTCAGGTCGGCCTTTTTGACGGCAGGAACGGTGACGCTTCTGGGTATAATGGCGCTTAAGGGCGAATCGGTCCTTTGCGCCTTGTCCAAAACGCACAGGGACGCAAGGTATCTTTTTTTAGTGCGGTCTCTTTCGGTCCACCAGACTTTGCCCAAAAACCGCGCCATTCCGCAGAAATCGTCTACCGGCTTTTTTCCGGGATTGCGGCAGGCGGCGAAACTGTAAATCTGTTCGGTCCCGTAAGGAAGAACATCCATTACGATTGTGGACGGATTGAAATAAAAGGTGGCGTATCTCGTGTTCAACGCGGCGAGAAGTCCCGTCCGCCTGTTGAGATAGCTGCGCAGGCGTCCCCTGCAATTCTGGGAACAATAGCGCCGCCTTTTGTCCGTCAAGGGTTCTCCGCATGAAAGGCACGTTTTGACTCTCTTGCCGTTCGTGTCGTGTTTTTGCAATTCGGGATAATTCATGGAAACCATATTTATCAGGATTTGCTCGTAATTTGAAGCCCAAAATTGGGAAGGGACGCACAAAGTCCCCGAAGCTCCCTCATGGACAGATGGTTCGAAAATAACTCAGGAAAGGGCGAAAATAAAGGATGCGCGAAATGGAAATAGCGGAACGGCGCGTGGCCGAATGAATTTACATTCATTGACGACGAAAATCGCGAAATTAAATTTTTCTATGGCTTACGGTCGTTTCAAAAAGCATAAATTCTTTCTCTCTCTGGTTTGTTTCGATATATTTTCTATATTCCTTTTTTTGCTTGACAAATTCTCGAAGGCATTGCTAAATGAATGAGTGTTCATTCAAATAACAGAAAATCAGGAGGTCTGCATGGCAAGAAAAATCCGAAAAGCCGCCGTGGTCGGCGCAGGCGTAATGGGAGGCGGAATCGCCGCCCTTTTGGCGAGCGCGGGCGTACAAACCCTTCTCTTTGACATCGTGCCTCCCGCTCTCGACCCGGACAAAAAGGCCGACCCGAAGGAAAGAAACAAAATCGTCCAAGCCGGTTTCGATGCCATGTCCAAATCCAAGCCCCCCTTGCTTATGGACCCGAGGGACGCCAATCGCATCTTCACCGGAAATCTCGAAGACGATTTCGAAAAACTGGGCGGATGCGATTGGATCGTGGAAGTGGTCGTGGAAAAGCTCGATGTCAAGCGGGAGCTTTTCAAACGCGTCGAAAGGGTCCGGAAAAAAGACGCGATCGTCTCCACCAACACCTCGGGGTTGCCCCTGAGAGCCATTTCGGAGGGCCTTGGCGACGATTTCAAGGAGCATTTCCTGGGGACCCACTTTTTCAATCCGGTACGGTACATGCGTCTTTTGGAACTGATTCCCGGAGAGAAGACCCGGCCGGAGATTTGCGAATTCATGGCGGATTTCGGGGAAAGAATATTGGGAAAAGGAATTGTCTGGGCGAAGGATACGCCCAATTTCATAGGAAATCGAATCGGCGTCCAACAGATTGTTCTGGCCATGCAAACCATGGAGAAACAAGGTCTCGGGATAGGGGAGGCGGACTCGCTTTTCGGTCCGGTCCTGGGAAGACCGAAAACCGCCCTGTTTAAAACCTGCGATATTGTGGGCATTGACACGCTGGCCCATGTGGCCTCCAACACCTATACGCTGGTGGAGAACGACGAGCAAAGGGACGCCTTTAAAATTCCGGATTTCGTCAACAAAATGGTCGAAAAGGGAATGTTGGGCTTCAAGACGGGAGAGGGGTTTTACAAGTCCGAATTCGTCGATGGCGCCAAAATAACGAAAGTACTGGATTGGGGAAGTTTCGAATACGTGGAGGTCGCCAGACCCGACTTCGGTTGTCTGGCCAAGGCCGCAATATCGGCGAGCCTTCCCGAAAAAATCCGTTCGGTCGTTTACGGCGAGGACAAAGGTGCCGCCTTCGTTTGGGAAGTGACCGCCAAAAGCCTGATCTACGCCGCCTCCAGAATTTGCGAGATCGCCGACTCGGTCGTCGAAATCGACAACGCCATGAAGTGGGGGTACAATTTCGAACTGGGGCCTTTCGAAACGTGGGATGCTATCGGACTCGTCAAATCGGCGGAAAGGATGGAAAAAAACGGTTTCCAAGTTCCTGAAAAAATCCGG
>CAZNTU010000029.1:0-38034 GCA_964575975.1 uncultured Desulfobacteraceae bacterium | reverse complement strand
CTGCTGGCGGTATGCGGCCACGATGTCCAAAAAGGCCTCTATCCTGGTTTCGATTCCCGCATCGGCCGTGTGGCTGTCCAGTTCCAGCGTAAGGGACGGCTTTTTGCCCATGATGTCTCTGAAATAAGTGATGATGAACGAATCGGGTCCGCACGAAAAATTGGTTATGTAGACCCCGAACAAGCCGGGGTGTTCCTTAACCAGTCGAGCGGCTTTTATGAGCCGTTGCCCCATGCCCCAATACATGTGTTCGCGCGACTCCATGGGTTCGAACGGCAGGCAATCGAAGGGAACGACGGTCAATCCCCTGGTCGCGAACTTGTGGGGAATGCCCATGTTCGCCTCGCCGGCGAAAGCATTGTAGGATCTTCCGAATACCACGACGGCTATTTTTTTCGGATCGTTTTCCAGGTCCTTCAGCAGCTGTTTTCCCATGGCCCGTATTTCGGAAAAACATTTTTCCTGTACCGCCAAAGCCTTGTCGAACGCTTCCGACGCCTCCTTCCCCGAAATCCCCGTTTCGGCGGCCATTCGTAAAAAAGCGGGACGGGCGCTCTTCAGACCTTTCGTGAAATCGAGCAGGGGAAAGAGCATCTTCAAGGGTTTCGTCCTGTTTTCAAGCAGTTCCTTGAACGTGCTTTTCAAATAGTAAGGCTCTCCTTGCACCAGCGGGCACACTTGCGAATCGACGAAGCCGGGCTGAGCCTCGACCGCTTTCAAATGAGGCGCGAAAACGTAGTCGAGGTCCGGATTGTCGATCAGCAACGAATGGAAAAATCCGTGGGAAAGTTCGCCCGGATAGCAGAACGGCGCGTTTTTAAGGTCGATGCCTTCCCGCGAAGGCTCTTTGCTCAAAACCGTTTTAAATCCCAACTGTTTGAAAAACGCGTGGTAAAGGGGAAAGTAGGTGTTGACCAGAAAGGACCGGCTGATCCCCACGACGCCTTTCCAGGTTTCCTCGGAGGGTTTTGCCTCGGCGTTTTCCGAATTGGCGAAGACGAGGCGTTGACGTGCCCGCACCTTGTCCAAGCCGTGCGAATCGAACTTGATGTTTCGTCGGATATTCTCGTAGCGGTTGCATGCGCCTCCGAAAGGGTATTTCTTGCCGTCGACGACGATGACGGCGATTTCGCAACGGCGGTCGCAATGGTTGCCGGCGCCCCGGCAAGCGAAGGATTTTCCGTATTCGACCTTCCGGTTCGCCAATTGTTCCAGATCGAAAACGGATTCCTGCAGAAGACCCGCCTTCATGCGTTTCTTTATTTCCAAGGCCACGCCGAAGGCGCCCATCAGGCCCGGATCGGGCGGAGTGACGACCGGTTTGTCGAGCAACCCGGACATGGCCAGGGGGACCGCTTGGTTGTAGCAGACTCCGCCTTGCATGAAGACTTTCCTTCCCACCGGCCTGGGGCCTTTGACCCGGTTCACGTAGTTCGTGCAAATGGCGTAGACCAAGCCTGCGAGGATGTCTTTTCGGGTAAGGCCCTCGTGGATGGCGGTCTTGATATCCGACGAGATGAAGGCCGCGCACTGGTCGCTGAAATTGGGCGGAAACCGTCCTTCCAGCGCCAGCTGCGCGATGGATTCCACCTTGATCCCCATGCTCTCCAACGCGGCTTCCTCCAAAAACGAGCCCGTCCCGGCGGAGCAGGCCTCGTTCATGGCGTAGTCGCTGGGAACGCCGTTTGTAATGTAAGTGTATTTGGCGTCCTGCCCCCCGATTTCCAGGATGGTGTCCACTTGGGGATCGAAATAGACGGCGGCGGTCGCATGAGCGATGATTTCGTTCACGACACCGTCGGTCATGCCGTGGAGTCCCGCGATCTGGCGTCCCGAACCCGTCACTCCCAGCCCCTTGATCGCGATCTTTCCCGGATCGATTTGCTCCCGGACCTGTTCCAGAAGCTGCTTGTAGCAATTTCTGGAAGCCGCGACCGGGTCGCCGTTGGTGCGAAGATAGACGGAGGCCAGGGTGGCGTCGTCGCTTTCCCTCGTCAAAACCGCCTTGGTCGTTGTGGAGCCGACGTCCAGCCCGATCAGGCAACGGTCGCCCTCTTCGATTTTCGCCCGCTTGCCGGTCTTGAAGGCGACATCGTCCCTGAAGGTTTCCAGCTCGGGAAGAGTGTCGAACGAGGATTGTTGCTTTTCAATCAGCCGGGATGTTTCGGGGAATTCCACTGTGGGATTGTTGCGGGCCCACAAGGCCGCCCCGAGCGCCTCGAAGTACGGCGCTTCCTTCGGGATCGTCAAACCGGGTATTTTTTCCTCCAGGAAATGGACCATCATTTTGTTGCCAGCGGCCCCGCCAATCAGCATGATGTTCTTCTTTTCGATTTTCTTGAGAAGTTCCAGGATTTTATCGGCCATCATGCGGCAAAGTCCCGCCGCCACTTTCGGCTTCGGTATCCCCTTGTTCAACGCGTGGGTGCAGTCGGATTTGCAAAAGACGGAACACCGGCCGGAAACCGGGTGAAAGGAATCGGAAACAGCCCATCTGGACGCCTCCTCCATGGAAACGTCCATCCTTCTCAGCTGTTGGAGAAAAAACTCTCCGGTGCCCGACGCGCATTTGTTTCCCGTGATAACGTCGGCGATGTTCCCGGATTCGTCCATGACATATACCATGAAGGTTTCGCCGCCCGCCGAAACCACCGCCGGACAAGGGTTCCTGTCGGTTTTCACGTACCCGAACGCCGCTTCCACGCTTTCCGGCTCGCAAATGGTCGTAAGATTGACGAATTGAGCGAATTTTCGACCGGTCACGGCGATCTTTTTCCGATGTTCGACGTCGAGTTCGGAGAGGATTTCCAAAAGTGTCTTTCGGGGATGTCCCTCGTGGAGAAGCGTTTTCGCCTTGTATATTTCGGGACGTTTCCTTTCGGACTCGGATTTGCATTTCAAGACGACCAGGGAAACGGTTGACGCGCCTACGCATACCCCGGTGGCGTATTCGTGAAAGTTGGAGATGCCAACCAATTTACGTCTCCTGTTTCTGAAAAATTCAAGCCGAAAGCGCTTTATGGACGCCTTGCGGTCGGTAAAAATGTCGAAAGTACGAAACCCTATTTTACACCTAAAAAACAGAACCATCAACTTTCAAGGCAAGCCATCCTGGAATCGGCTTTATAATCCTTGCAGTCCTGCCCCGCGAGGCGAACCGAATCGACAGGCGCGTTTTTCGTTTGTAAAGTTAATAGCGAATAGACCGGATTCAACCGCGCAAACATTCGTCGGTGGAATCGGAGGCAAGACAAATGGCGGGGGAAAGCGCGCGAGTCGCCCTCCGACGCCTACCCAAGTTTCTCCTTCACCGCCCGGGCGTACGCCTTGCCCGTCTCGAACGCTTCCCGCAAATATTCCGGATGTTCCAGCACGTCTTTTTCGAAGTCGAGTTGGCGGTACAGAAGAGATTTCCAAAGGCCCGTGTCAAGAACGTCGAAAAAATATCTCACGGTTAGAAGGGTGCCCTCGAAAAGTTTCTCGCCTTTCGTGGCTCCCGCCGAAACGAACAGCCCCAGCCTCTTCGGATTCGCCTTCCTGTAGGGCGTCTTTTCCACCCAGTATTTGTTGACCCATAAGGATTGACAGCGGTCCATCAGTATTTTCGTGTGCGCGCTTACCGTATAGAAAAAAATGGGGGAGGCAAGCATTATGCCGTCGCAGGAAACGAGTTTGTCCACAACGGCCTGGAAATCGTCTTTGATAACGCATCGTCCGCCTTGCTTGCAGCCGTATATCTCCAGGCAGGGGGACATTTTGCAGTCCCTCAAGACGATCTTTTCCACTCGCGCGCCCTCTTGTTCCGCGCCTTCGACCGCATGGTCCAAAATGGTCGATGTGTTGCCTTTTCTTCGGGGACTGCCGTAAATGGCCAGAATTTGCATATTACCTCTTATTCGATTAGAAATAATGGTCGGGTTTTTCAACCAATGGCCGGGTTCCACTCCCAAATCGGCGGTGCCTTCTCGAAAGGCGAATTTGGCGAGTTTCGAAACCTATAGCATCAATCCTCGAACAGGACAACCAAAAACAGGATTTCCAAAGACCGAGGAACGGAGTCCGGCGCGCTTGACGGAAGGGTTGAATTTATTCGGCGTTCCTGCTAAGTAGAATTCGGTCAAGCTTTCGCTGTGAAGGTGCCGGGCGGTCCGGCAGAAACCGCGTCACTTTTGAATTCGGGTTGCTTTTGGCAATGTCTATCAAGCTGAAAGTCGCGTTGATATTCTTTGGAATTATTATGTCCGTCGAGCTTGTGGAAATCGGAATGCAAGTTCTCGTCGTTCTGCCGAGTTTCGAGAAGATGGAACGCGCCGAGGCGGTCAAGGACCTCAAGAGAACGACCCTTGCCATAGACAGGGATCTGCGGCATATGGATTCCCTGTGCCACGACTGGTCGGCATGGGACGACACCTATGAATTCGTGGAAAACCATGCCTCAGAGTACGTAGTAACGAACCTTCCGAAAAGCACCTTCGTCGACAACCACTTGCACGCCATCGTTTTCCTGGATATCGACGGCAACGTCGTATGGGGACAGATTCGCGACCCTGAAACGATGGAGCCGACGAATGTAAAGGAACTGTCCGAAAAGTTTTTCGGGCCGGATCATATCCTGACGGATTTCGGGCCGAAAGGCGGAAAGCTGGCGGATTTGACCGTAAAGGGGATGATGAGTACCGAAAAAGGCCCTATGCTGGTGGCTTCCCGTCCCATCCTGACAAGCCGAAACGAGGGGCCGGTCAAAGGCGCCGTGATCATGGGGCGTTTTTTTACCGATAAGCTTCAACAAGAGTTCGTCGTTCAAACGCAAGTGAATTTCAGAGCCTATCCCATGGGAGGCGGCGACATTCCCGTCCATTTGAAGGCGATCGCGGAAAAAGCCGAAAAGGAAATCGTTTTTATAAAGCCCGCCGATTACAAAGACCCCCTCACAGCGGTTGGGGTATATGGCGGAATAGGCGGAAACGCGGGGCTTCTCCTCGAAGCGAAAATCCCTCGGGACATTTGGGCGAGGGGAGTGCTGACGGTTCGATACGTGCTCGTTTCCAACTTCGTCGTGGGCATTCTGGTGTTCATCGTCATGAGCCTTCTATTGACCTGGACAATATTGGACCCTTTGAGAAAGCTGATGTTCCACGCGCAAAAGGTTCGCAAGACCCGAGACCTTTCCCTGCGACTGAACCTCGACTCCAGAGACGAAATCGGAATGTTGGCCAAGGAATTCGACGACATGCTTTCCGAACTTTCTTCGGCCCGCAAAAAGCTTTTGGAGCAACATTATTTTTCGGGCATGGCCGCAATGGCCGCCGGGGTCATACACAACGTCAGAAACCAGTTGCACCCGATCATGGGACAGCTGCAACTCATGCGGGAACGCTTGTCCCTTCGCGGGGAGGATTTCGATGTTCTGGTCCCCAAACTCGACACGATACTCGAACAGTTCTATCAGATGGAAAACATATTGATAGAACACGAGAAGTGGGGGCGCGATAAGAAAACGGCGGAGCCGGTGGACGTAAACGAGGTTTTGCGCGAGTCCTTCGATTTGATGGACGACAATCTCAAGAAGGTCGTCGAGATAAAAACGACTCCCGGATTCGAGAACGCAAGGAATTTCGCCGTCAATCGCATGACCCTGCTTCAAATCTTCGTCGTTTTGCTGACCAACGCGGCGGAATCCCTGTTGCGCTGCGGGAAGGCAAGCGGAACAGTCGCCGTGGACGCGGCGACGGAAAACAAGGACGGACGGCGGATTTTTTGGATAGAATTGCGCGACAACGGCCAGGGCCTGACCAAGAGGCAACTCCCTCGCGTTTTCGAAAGAAACTTTTCCGTCAAGCTGGAGGGCGCCTCCGGGATCGGACTGCACTGGTGCGCCAACGCCATGGCATCGATGAACGGCCGCATCAGGATGGAAAGCACGGGCGAGGGAAAAGGCGCGTGCGTGAGGCTGGAATGGTTTCATCCCTATATTTCCATGGAAACGGAAAAAGGAACTTGAAGATTGAACGAGGATAGAACGGCAACGGAATACCGGATATTGATCGCCGACGACGAGGAATCGAACCTGCTGCTGTTTCAGGATGTTCTGGAGTTGGGTCCTTTCGTTTCTTCCCGCTCGGGACAGAAGGACGATGGCGGAAAAGATACGAAAAACGAAGATTCGTGCGAAGCCCCCCCCATTGCATTCGACCTGAAGTTGTGCCGCAGGGCCGAGGATGCCGTCGAAGCCGCCTCCGAGAGCCTGAAGACGGACCGGCCCTTTTCGGTCGCCTTTTTGGATGTCCGCATGCCCCCCGGACCCGACGGCGTGTGGGCGGCGCAGCAGATACGAAAGATAGATTCCCAAATCGAAATCGTTATTGTCACGGGCTTTTCCGACTACCATCCCAACGAAATCTCGAGACTCGTGCTTCCCTCGCACAAACTCCTCTACGTCCACAAGCCGTACCATATCCACGAAATTTTCCAGACCGCCAAAAGCCTCACCGCCAAATGGAGGAACGAGCGCGAGCTTCTGAACATCCAGAGGGACCTGGAAAGCCGGGTTCAAAAGCGCACGGTCGAATTGGCTCGCGTAAACGAAGCCCTCAAAAAGGACATCGAGAAAAGGGAGCAGGCGGAAAAGGCCCTCAGACAAAGCGAGGAGAGGTATCGCACCCTTGCGGAATCCATAGCCGACGGAGTCGTCATGCTTATGGACGGCCGCGTGGAGTTCGCCAATCCCGCTTTCGCCGAAATGGTGGGCTTTTCCTCTCCCGATTCGCTGCGGGACACGAACATTTTCGATCTTGTCGATCCCGAATACAGAACCCCTTTCGGAAACTTTCTGAAAAACCTGCCCGAAAGCGTCAACAGCGCCGAAAACTACCAGTGCCGATGCAAAACCAAAGCGGGAAAGACATTCTGGCTCGAGGGGCGATTCAATGTCGTAATATGGCTCGATTCCAAAGTGGTTCTGGGTGCGGCCAGGGACATTACCGCGAGAAAGGAGCGGGAGCTGGCGATGAAACACGAGGCTCGCCAGTACCAGAACCAGATCACGAAGCTGCGATCCAGTCTGAAGGAAAGATACCGGTTCAACGACATCATCGGCAAAAGCCCCGTCATGCAGGAAGTCTACGAATTGATCCTGAACGCCAGCGCCTCGGAGGCGAACGTGGTCGTCTTCGGCGAATCCGGTACCGGCAAGGAGCTTATTTCGAAAACCATTCACGACCTCAGCGACCGCGCGAAACAAGCGTTCGTTCCCGTAAACTGCGGAGCGGTTCCCGAAAGCCTTTTCGAAAGCGAGTTCTTCGGCCACAAAAAAGGCTCCTTCACGGGCGCCGTCTCGGACCATCTGGGATTTTTCGAGCAGGCCAACGGCGGAACCCTGTTTCTGGACGAGGTCGGAGAATTCTCGCTCAACATGCAGGTCAAGATGCTCCGGGCGATCGAGGGAGGCGGGTTCACCCCCGTAGGAGGCTCCGAATTGAGAAAGGTCGATGTCAGGATCGTGGCCGCCACCAACCGGAATCTTTCCGATTTCGTCAAGAAGGGCAAAATGAGGGAGGATTTCTTCTACAGGCTCAGCGTCGTCCCGATCAACGTGCCTCCCTTGCGGGAAAGGCGCGAGGACATCCCGCTCCTGGTGGAGCACTATCTGGCGAAATACTCGAAGGACAATGCTTCGAACACTCTGCCGGGAAAACTCGTGGATGCCTTGAACAATTACGATTGGCCGGGAAACATCAGGCAGCTGCAAAATGTCATCCAGAGGTACACGACCCTTCGGAGCACCGATCTTTCGGAGCTGTTGACCGGGTTCCGCCGGGAGGACGCGCGGTCGGAGGCGGAAGATGGCCGTGAGAACGGGGACGATTTCGACTTCAGGACATCGGTCAGGGAACTGGAAAAGAAGCTGATTCGCCGGGCGCTGGAGAAGACGCAATGGCACAGGGCCAACGCGGCGAACCTGCTGGGGTTGCCCCGGCGAACCTTTTTCCGAAAGCTCAAGGAACACGGGCTTTTATAGCACGGTTTGCGCCATATTCGGCACTGTTGTTCGAGAGGCTGTGTTGGAGATGTTCTTCGCGTACCGAGCCGTTTTTTTGAGTGCCATAATGGCACTTTTTGCCGGCGGATTTTTGCGGCCGGCTTTTTGCGGTCTTCCGGAATGGTGGAAACAAAGGCGTTCGCGAGGTTTTTTCAAGTTTGGAAGCTTACGGCATGCAAGTTGCTTCCTATAAAGACAGGAAACGCAAGTTTTTCCAGGGAAACAGCCGCGAGAATCGGCGGAAGCCGAGACGAGCGCAAGATAAAGCGGCTGTTTCGCGTTCATTAAAAAAGCTACCCCAAAGCGAGCGGATTTTTCTCGTTTAAATTGCCTGATAATTCGAGTACAGCGCGGGCACAGCCCACCCGCGTCGAAATTTGATTGCATTTAATTATTTGCTGGAAACATGAATCATTCCCGCCAACTTAATCCTACCTTTTAATAAGTATCGGCCTTAACCTTTCGCTTGAGAAAGCCGCTCGCTTTACTTTTTTTCAAGCCCCAACGACAAATCGCATAAAATCGTCCTTAAAAAATCGAAAGCCGCCTCGCGGTTTCCAAGAGAAGAGTCGCGCAATCCCCAAAAAGGAACGATCTCTATTTTTTCGACCAGTCGCGTGCGATTTCCTTCGAACGCGAAGGATTTCTTTTCAGCACGAATCGTGCCGAAATTGGCATGACTCATAAAGACTCGTGCATGGAATGCGTCCCGATGGAAACGAGAATTCCGGTAGTGCCATTTTTTGCACTTTCTTCGTTGTCTATCGCAGTCCGCATTCGCAGCCCTGATTGGTTGCCGCGAGCTTCGACAAGGCTCCCGTCTCTCTTTTTTCAAAACGGGCTGGGATGGCACATATCTTGCCTTTATGAATCGACAAAACGGAACGATTTTCCGAAGGCAATGTCTGCGCCGAAACGGAACGAAAAGTTTCGCACCGGCAATCCTTCTTTCGAGTTTTGGAATTCTCAAACCGGTTTGAGATCATGGTGGCACGGGAGTCGTTGCGAATGACGGGTTTAATCTTCAGGAGGAACCAAGATGAAAAGAAACGCTGGATTCACCTTGATGGAACTGATGGTCGTGGTCGCGATGATTGGCATTCTTACGTCGGTCGCCGTTCCGAACGTTGTTTCGTGGAGGAAGAACAGGGAATACAGCGCGAGCGTGCAGCGCGCGCTGGCCACGATGCGGAGCGCAAAGGCTCGCGCGGTGAAGGAGAACGTTTTCACCGTCGTCCAGTTCGACAAGACCCGGCAGGATTTCAGGGCGTGGGTGGACCACGACCGCGACGACGTCTGGGACGCCGGATCGGAACCCGTGATCGACTATTACCAATTGCCCCATGGGGCGAAAATTACCGTTGCCTTGTTCGCGGACGACGAGGACTGGGTTCGATTCGACGGGAACGGTTTGACCAATATCCTCGACAGAGACGAGGGAATTGTCGAACTGACCAGTCTGGACGGGGTGAAAAGGCGGGTCACCGTGAACTTGACCGGCCGCGCGATGATCGATTAGGACGCCGGAAGGCGGGGGCGGCAAATATTGGACAGGATGGCTATGATGACATTATTGCGCCGAAGGTGTGGCTGTTTGGAAACCAAGTTTGTTTCCGGCAATTCCGGCATGACGCTGGTCGAAGTGTTGACGGCCCTTGCTATAGGGTCGATTGTCGGCGCGGCCGTATTAGCGGTTCACCAGGCCCAGGTCAAAGGCCAGGCCACACAGGAGGCGGTCTTGGAGATGCAGCAGGGGGTTAGGGCCGCGCTAACGATTATGGAGCGCGAAATCCGGTCGGCCGGCGCCGACCCCTCGGGAAACGCGGGGGCGGCTATGGTTTTGGCTCGTTCCGACGAATTGCGATTTACCCGCGATATAGTGGGAAGGACTGTGGACAATATGAGGCAGTTCGACGGGGATACGGACGACGAAGGCGAAGACATTCGATATGCGATCGCCGGCGGCGATCTTGTCCGCTGCGACGCGAGCAGGGCGACGCCCTGCGTTGTATTGCTGCCGAATGTCGACGCTTTGAATTTCGTGTATTTGAATCGCGAGGGAGGAGTTATAGCCGCGCCGGTGACGGGTCCGGCCGTGGACGACATCCGCCAGGTGCAGATATCCATCGTGGCCCGTTATGGACTTTCCCGGCGGGGAATGTTGACAGCGGTCGTCGACAACGTGGAATATCGGAACCAACGGGGCGACACTATTCTATCTCCTCCCAACGACACGTTTAGAAGACTGATGATGGCGACCAACGTCACCTGCCGGAACATTGCGTTTTGAATTCGGTGCGAGGAGGGTTTGCATGATGAACGGCCGGAATAAGAACGAAGGATTCAGTCTTATCGAGGTGGTGATCGCAATGGCGATATTCGCCGTGGGATTTCTGGCGATCGCCGCGATGCAGATCGACGCCAATACGAAGACCGTTTCGGCAAGGGAAGTCACGGAAGCGTTACAGCTGGCAACCGCCCAGGCGGAGTTACTGCAGGGCCTGCCCCTTTACGACGACAGGCTCGACCTGGACGGAAACGGCGCGGTCGAACAGTTCGACATTCCGGCCGAGTTTGTCGACGGCGATCACAATGCGGCCGCGGGTCGATATACAATCCAGTGGACCGTTTCCACAACCGACGAGGTAAGCCCGAACGTATATTCGCCGACGAATACTCCGGACCCCTTGCCCCTTGTGAAGAACATCGAGATCAGAGTGTTCGAGACCGCAAGACCGGCTCGAATCATGGCGGAGCTGGAAATGTCCAAAATATGGAACAGGGATGGATGACGATGAAAACGTCAAGGAACGGCAAAAACGCGTACATGGAAAATGAAGTCGAACCCGTTGCCAAGACCGGCGAAAAAGGATCGATCATTCTTGTCGTGCTGATGGTATTGGTCCTGCTGACGCTGGGCGGCATCGCGGCCACCGACCTTGTGGTGACGGAATCCGGCATAGTGCGCAACACCGCCATTCACAAACAGAATCTTTTGCTGGCCGAAATGGCGGCCATGGAAGGTCTCAGGGACATCCTGACCAGGAACGACGCCCCCGACTTGGCGCCTGGGGGAGTGGGAGCGCCGGCTTGGTTCAAGGATATCGCCACCTGGGACAACGATCCCACAGTAGACGATCCAGGGGACGACGACAATTTTCCTCTAACGAACAACAATTCCGCCGTTGCGGCCGCCACACTTCTCGATGAACGGGGGGAAACGGCCGCCGCGCCTCTGCGCTACTATTTCGTCGGGTGGCGAGACGCGCCGAACAGTTCGCTCGTAATGACAAATGCACAATGGCGCCAGGGAAGGGTCATCGCCATATACGACTCGGTCACCTACGGGTTGGCGTCTGTCGAACTCGGGGTCATTAAACGGTTTTAAGAATGTACTTTCCCGCGAATGGCGAAAAGCCGTTTTCCGTCCCGCAAATTATTTCCAGGTTCACGTATATGCCTTGGCTACCGAAGGGGTTGACATGAGAAAAAAGCAAAAATTCAACTTGCGAAAGGCCGGACACGCGCTCCCAATGATTCTCGCGATAGGCGCGATCATTGCCCTGGGGGGATGGTTCGTGGCGGCGCAAGCGGTTTGCACCGACACCGAATTGGCCGACGTTCCGCTTGAACTCAAAAGTCGCTCCGCCCCGGGGCTGATCGGCATGGTCCTGGAAAATACGCGGTCGCTCTATTACACGATCATGACCGATGCTGGAGGCGGGACCTACAAAATCGACGGCAGTTACTACGAACATGTTTTCGAGGAGAAGACCAGGGCGGGGTCCAAGTATTTGGACACCAACGAGAAGCGGAACCATTGGAAAACCCAGTGGTCGGGATACAATACCACCTACTATGATCCCACGGTAACCTACGTTCCTTGGCCGCGTTGGAACGCGATCAAGGATTCGAAGGGAGGGCCTCTGGCCAAGAACCCTCCCGCCAGCGCCCACGCCAACCCCGATACGCCCCGAATTTGGCCTCTCGACGACGCGACCTTCGATTTGAACGCGGATTTTTCCCTGATTCCCCAGTCGGCGGGCACGCCTACTGCACCGACCATTATCAATCCATGGGGAAAGGTCGTTTACAGAATTATTACATACGGAAGTGGATCGTTTAACGATTGGGGACAATTCGAAATCGATCAGGGGAGCATGAGCGGTTGGAATTACATTGGTAGCTTCAACAAGCCAAAAAACGATACAAACATTTGGATTTGGAGCGATTCTATTTGGTTATCTTCATCTTCTTCATATTCCAAATATGCCATGGATACAATACGGTTGGTTGTTGGAAAAGGAGAATTCCACAGCGATGATCCGGTCCTTTTGAGTGAAGGAAAATTATATAAAACCCATAATGGTATGGAGATAATCAGTGATACGAATAACGACTACTATATAGATCAGACTTATCCCGACAACACTAGAACCTTCTACACGAGCATCACTTCTTCTTGGAGCATTTACGATCACATTTTCCTAGAGGTTCCGATGCAGGCCGGCGATTACGAGCTTCACGTCTACATTCCGTATCCGACTCAAACGCAACAGCAACCGCCTCCGACGGCGGCTTCGGGAGATATTTCGGTAAAAAGAGCGCATTACTATATCAAAAGCAAGATAGATGGAAATTATTACCTGGTCAATTTCGAGGGCGACACCGCAACCGGCACGGCGGTGTATTATCAATTGATGGACGGCAACAAAAATGTCGTCGAAACGACGGCCGATATTGTTCCGGTGGCGTCTCCGCCGGCCGATGTGCTTGTGGGCGACTACAAGCAGGCGCGCCAGAATTTCGCCAACTGGTATCAATTCTACCGGAGCCGTGCGGACTCCGCCATCGGCGCCCTCGGACAATTCGTCAACGATCTGTCGGGAGTCTATTTCAGGCTCGACGGTTTCCCGCCGGCAAGCTTCGGTTACAACATACAACCCATAAAGGTCGTGGTTGGCGGCAATTTTTACGACGAGTCCGACACGGTTCTGTCATACCTTTATATCTTGCGATCACCTTCGGCGGAAACGGTGGGAAAGCTGCACTCGGCGTACGAGAGGACGGGCGACTTTTTCATCAACAAAACGCAGAACGCGAATTTGAATAAGGAACACGCGTCTTTTACGACCTATTCATCCAGCGCGGATTTTCCGTACTTCACCAAGGATTACGGAGGGGAATGCCAGCAGGCCTTCGCAATCCTCGTTACCGGAGGATTTTGGACGACGAAGTCGAACGAACTCACCTTGGCGGATATGGCCAAAAGCTATTGGGACACCGATTTCCGAAGCAATCTCGCCGATCTTGTGCCGGTAAACGATTATGACGAAAATAGGCGACAACACTTGGTCACCTATGGAATTTCGTTCGGTGTGGAAGGAAAACTGATTCCGGAGCAATGGCCCAACTGCAATCTTCCGGGTGGCTTCGTATGCCCCGTATGGCCTAAGACGATAGCCTCCCAGACCAACGAGACCATCGACGACCTGTGGCACGCTACGGTGGAAGGGCGCGGTTTGTTCATCAACGCCTCGAATCCCCAGAAAATGGTCGAGGCGCTGAAGGCCATCCGAAGCGACATCGAACGACGGTTGGGCGCGGCTGCGGCGGTTTCCACCAACTCGGTCCAAAGGCAGACCGGGACGCACCTTTACCAAGGCACCTACAATTCGACGTTCTGGTCCGGCGATCTTCTGGCCAAGCCCATAGATGCCGCTACAGGAGCGGTCCAGGCCGAAATTTGGAGCGCCCAGAAGAAATTGGACGACGATTCCATGACGGATTGGAAGCTGCGGAAAATCTACACTTTCGACGGCGCGGGGGGCATATCCTTCGATTACAGTAGCTTGAATCCCGATCAGAAAACTCTACTGAATACGGACCCGTTAATGGTCGATTACCTGCGGGGAGACCGCAGCCTGGAGTTGAAAAACGGCGGTCCTTTCCGGAACCGGGCAAGCCGGCTCGGCGATATCGTTCATTCCGAGCCGGTATACCATGAAAAAGCGGTGTATATCGGCGCCAACGACGGCATGCTACACGCCTTTGCAGCAGAAGATTCCAGCTTTGCCGGCTATCTAGGGGGACAGGAATTGTTCGCCTATATTCCCGATTTGGTCTTCGACCACTTGGCCGACTTGGCAAGCCCTTCCTACGATCATCTCTATTACGTCAACAATACTCCTTACGCGAAAAACATTGACGGCACGTCGTATCTGGTGGGAGGGCTAAGCAAGGGCGGCAAAGGGATTTACTGCCTGAACGTCACCGATCCCGCGTCCTTTTCGACGACAGACGTCGAGTGGGAGTATTCGGCGGTGAAACTGGGCGACGACGATTTGGGATACACGTTCAGCCGTCCGTTTATCGTCAATACAAAAGCCGCCGGATGGGTGGTGGTTTTCGGAAACGGTTACAACAGCGTCAACGGCGAGGCCGTCCTTTATGTGCTGAGCGTCACCGACGGCAGCGTGGTCAAAAAAATCCCCACGGGAGTCAAGGAATGCAACGGCATCGTGGCCAATGCGGCCATTATCGATCCGAATTCCGACGGTTACGCGGATTATGTGTACGTCGGGGATTTGAAAGGCAATATGTGGAAATTCGATATCAGCGGCGCGACCAAAGATTCTTGGGGCGTTGCGTTTACGTCCGGCACGGCTTCAATGCCTTTGTTCACGGCGAAGAACGCGAGCGGCAACGCCCAACGGATAACTGCCGCAGCTGACGTCATGCGCCACTGCGACTCGGGCAGTCCAGGGTATATCGTGATTTTCGGCACGGGTCAGTACGTAAATGAAGGGGACTTTAATACCACAGACACGCAAACGCTTTATGGCATATGGGATACGCAGCCGGCTTGGGAGTATTTGAAACAAGACCCCAAAAGCAAGAATCTGGGCGAATTTACTGCGACTCTTACGGCCGATGGCGATCGCATGTTGTCAAATCCGGAGTGGAAAGACTATACCTTGCTTGAGCAGACCGGCAGTTATATCGGATATGGCGGAAAAACCTATTTCGCCATGAGCGAAAACATGATCGACTATTGGGACATTGCCGGCGGTGGCCTTCATCTGGGGTGGTATTTCGATATGCCGACACTTGGGCAGCGGGTTATTCGCGATCCGATGATTCGCGACGGCGTGGTCGTGTTTATAGCCTCGACCCCGGTCCAGACCCCGTGTTCCTCGGGAGGTTCGTCCGTGCTTTTCCAGATAGACGCTTGCAGCGGGGGGAAAAAGAATAAAGCTCTCTTTGATACCGACGGAGATGATAAGGTGGAAAGCGACGACGTGATCAAGGACCAAGACGGAAACACCATTCTACCATCTGGATTGTTCATCGACGAAATGCTTTACAAGCCGGTGGACATCAAGGACCGCCTGTACATTGCGGACGATTCGGCCGACATCCTCGAGGTGCCGGTCCCCCCGGTGGTCGGCGGCATGCTGTATTGGCGCGAAACGGATATAAGACGGTAACTGGATTTGGCGACTCCGGGTCGGGCACTTGAAAAATCGGATAGGTTCGGCAAGGTCTTGGTTTTCAGTATCCGGGGTCGCCTCTCTATTGCCTATGGCAGATTAAGCTTTTAAATAAGGAGACGCCCATGCGTTTTACGACTGTTGGAATCGTTTTGTCGGTGGCGCTTGTTTTTTCGGTCCCTGCATTTGCTCAGATATATAAATATACGGACCAGAACGGAATAGTTCGCTATACGGACGATCCCGCCCAAGTTAAGGATGTGGACCCGGATTCGGTGAAAACAATGGAAGAGATCAAGACTTCCACTAAAGCATATCCCAATAGCCAGACAACCTCCGTGAAAGATAAAAACCCGCGCTCGGTGGAAATCGGTTCCCCTGATCGCGTGAGCGATACCCAAGACAACTCCAGTGGAGGGATCGGCAACGCGACCCAGGATAAATCAGGGAAGGTTAAAGAGGGTTTGGATATCGAATTGTCTGCAATCAAAGCCTTGAACGACCACCTCCAAGAAGAAAAAACCAGGTTGAAATCCCCCCCGCCCGAGTCGGCCTCTGATGCCGAAAAAAGGAACTATCAGCAGCAGGTTCTAAATTTGAATACGCGAATCGAAGCCTATCAGAAAAGGGTGGAAGCCCACCGACAAAAGGTAAAGGGATTCAACGGAGTCGAGATTGACAAAGCCGCGCCTTAATGCTTTCGTTTCGCTTTCGAATTAATCCGACATGTTCGTCTTTGCCGGAGGGGGGCCATACGAAAATTGGAAGCTACGACCCAAAATGGATTCCACGTTGTCGGAATGTCCCCCTCGGCCCCCGCTTCGACGATTCCCAAAAACCGCTCATGTTTCCCACATTGACGCTTGCGTAAACCCCACGCTCGACGCAAGGCCGAAAAAAAAAGACAAAATGAAATAAAATTGCGTATTTGACCTTGATATCCACCGGAAAAGAATATATAAATACACCGACTTTCGAGCAGTTTACCTCGGAGCGAGCGATTTTTTTTCCGAATTGCCTGATAATTTGGAAAAGAAGCGCGGGGAATAGCCCACCCGCGCACATAATTGATTGCATTCGGTCTGTTAGGAGTATGAAATCGTTCCCACCAACTAAAACCCACCTAAAAAACTTTTATCGGCCTTTCACATCTCGCTTGAAAAAAATCGCTCGCCCCACTTTTACAAACCGGCGATTTTTTTACACCGTTGCCGTTAGCTCTTAGCGGTTGGGTATTAGTGGGAGAAATTATGATCATCCCGGGAAAAGTCGACACATTCGGTTTGATTGAACGTTTTATCTGCGGTTTCATGCCAAAGCGGCGCCGCTAACAGCTAAAACCTAATACCTAACCGCACGGCTCCATTTTTTCAGTGGCCGCTCATCTGTTGTTTCCTGTCCTTGAAAGACTTGACGCGAGTCGAGAACAATTTGGCGCAAGTGGGGCAGTACCTGTGATGCTCCTTCAAGTCGGCGTGGGGGGAGGCGCGTTCGGTGATGTGTTTCAGAAACTTTTGGGTGGCGAACCGTTTGCCGCAGCCTTCGCAGGTTTCCAGCGGGTGTCTTCCGACGATCTCCTCCCGAATGGAAATGGTCCTTACGTTTTCCGCGTCCTCGACCTTTATCACATTGGTGGGACAGATGTTCGCGCAAGTTCCGCAACCGATGCAGGCGTCCGGGACCGGGAAAACGTACTTGGCGCCATCGACGGTTTTCATGGTCAGCGCCCCGGCCCCCACGATCTCCTTGCACACGCGTATGCAAAGCCTGCACCTGATGCATCCGTCGGGCGGAGGCCCGACGTCTATTCCGTGCTTCCGCGCCAAGTTCCGTATTTTTCCGGATTGAGGCGCCATGTTGAGCAGGTTGGAAAAGGCCCGGACCCTGGACTTTTGCACCAGCTCGCTTTTGGTCTTGATCTCCAGTCCGTTTTTCACAGGCAGGATGCAAGAGAGCATTACCGCAGGCCGGCCAGTCTTGGAGACCACCTCCACCGCGCATAGCTTGCAAGATCCGGACGGTTTCAACGCCGGATGGAAACACAGGGTCGGGATGTCGAAGCCGCAGGACTTGAGCGCCTCCAAGACGCTCTGTCCTTCCTCCGCCTCGTACGATTCTCCGTCTATATTGATCGTTACCGTATTCGCTATAGTTGTTTCGTCCGGTTTCATTTTATCCCCGAGAAAATCCCGAAAAGAATGGATTAATCGTGTCCCGCATCCTGAAGACGAGAAATATAGTCGTTCAGGAAATGGATTTCGCCGTTCAGGATATTCAGCTGCTCGCGGACAAGATCGTACATGTTCAGCATGCCGGCGACATTGCCGCAATCGAACACCGGCAAATGGCGGACCTTGCGTTGCAGCATTTTTTCCAGAGCGTCATTGATGTCGTCTTCCGGGGCGGCCGAAACAATGCCGCGGGACATGACTTCGGCAATTCCGATTCCGGCGAACGAGTCGGCCTTGTAAAGGCGGCAGCAGCGAAAGACGTCGCTGTCCGTGAAGATCCCCGTCGGACAGCCGCCCGAGGTTACAATCAGCACGTCGGTTTTTTTCTTCCCCATTTCCGCGATCGCCTCGGCGACGGTCGGGCCCTCGTCGATGGTATGGGCGTAAGCCCCGCTCTTTTTCAACAATTCGGCTATCGTCATGCTTTCACCATGGCGTTCGGCTGAAATAGTTCTCAAGACTCCAGAATTTTCAGGCAGTCCTGGGGAAATCGGTGCGTGCCCTTTCCATCGACAGAAACTTCCACGAGCGCCTCCGGGTCGTTGATGACCGTGTCCGGGTCGGTAATGATTCCGTGGGCGCCGATGTAGGACTCCATGTACGTTTCCCATCCGTCGTCGTCGGACTTCCGGAAAATCTCGACCCTCTGGCCTTTGCGAAAAACCGTCATTCCTGTCCCTCCTTTTCGATAGTCCGTTAAAAATGCATGATCTTCGCCGATTTTTTCCTCGAGCACGCCTCGCAAAGCTTTTCCGTTTGGGTTTTCGGCACGACTTTGTCTATGCGTTTGTTGACATAGTCGAGATACCGGGCAGGGCCGATCACCGCTCCGCAAGACTCGCAATACAGAAGTTTTTGCCTGTTTAAAATGGTGCCGCACATGTTGAGCACCCGCTCTCCGTGCCTGTCCTCGATCCGGATGGCGTTGTTGGGGCAGTTGGCCGCGCACGCGCCGCAGAGGATGCATTTTTCCTCGGTGAGGCGAAAATCGGTTTCCACGGGATGATCGAAATCGAGATATCCCAGGTCCAGGGCGTTCACGCCCATTTTGTCCCGGCAGATTTCCACGCATTTCCCGCATCTGAGGCACACGTCGCATCGAAGGCACCTGCGGGCTTCCTCCCGCACTTGGTTTTCGCTGTATCCCAGTTCCACCTGCTGAAAAGTCGTGCGGCGGCGCTCCAAGTTCAGCAACGGCATTTCGGGACGCTTCAAGACCATCTTGGTGGCGGCGGGCACTTCGAGCCAATCGACTCGCTTTCTTCTCACGGGGACCGGCGGCATTTTCGGCTGGGGAAAGCCCGAGAGATACCGGTCGATGGCTTTCGCGGCCCGCTTTCCTCCGCCGATGGCCTCCACCACCGTGGCGGGGCCGGTAACCGCGTCTCCTGCGGCGAACACGCCCGGAACCGACGTTTCCATGCAGGCCATGTTCACGTCGATGGTGGTCCTTCGCGACCACTTCAAATCCGCGACCGACTCCATGCACATGTTGTCGACCCGCTGCCCGATCGCGCAAATCACCGCGTCCGCATCCATGACGAAATCGCTTCCCAGCATGGGAACCGGCGATTTCCGGTCGCTTCCGGGCTTCGAAACCAAGTCGGCCCGCAAGCATTTCAGGCCGGTCAGCTTCCCGCCCTCCCCGACGACCTCGACGGGAATCGTCAGAAACGAAAACCGGATGCCTTCGTCTTCGGCTTGTTCCACCTCCTCGATGTCGGCGGGCATTTCGTGCCTCGTCCTCCTGTAGGCGACGACCACTTCCTCGCTTCCCAGGCGAAGGCTGGTCCTGGCCGCGTCGATGGCCACGTTTCCGCCGCCGATGATCACGACCCGCTTGCCCGGGGACTTGCGGTCTCCCAGAGCGACTCTTCTCAAAAAGTCGATGGCTTCCAGAACCTGCGAATAATCCTTCTCCCCGGGAATGTTCAGGTTGAATGCCTTGTGGGCGCCGATGGCGAACAGGAACGCCTCGAAGCCCTCCTCCTTGAGCTGCTCCAGGGTAACGTCCTTGCCGAATCTCGTGTCGTACCGGAATTCGACTCCCAACTCCTCGATCATGGCGACCTCCCGGTCGATGACCTCCCGGGGAAGGCGGTACCGGGGGATGCCGAGCATCATCATGCCGCCGGCGACCGGCTGCGCCTCGATCACTCTCACCTGGTAGCCCATCAGGCCCAGGAAATAGGCGGCGCTCATGCCTCCGGGTCCCGCTCCGATCACGCAGACCTTCTTGTTCTTGTCCGGAGCCTTTTCCGGGTTTTTGTATTCCCGGTCCGAAAGCGCCTTCTCGGCCGCGAAGGCCTTCAGAAACTTGATCGAGATCGGCTTGTCGATTCGCCCGCGAACGCACATGAACTCGCAGGGCCTCGTGCAGACGAGACCGCAAACCCAGGGAAAGGGATTGTCCTTCCGGATCGCCTCGATGGCCTCGGCGTCCCTCCCCAGACCAATCAGGGAAACGTAGGTGGGAATGTCGATCCCGGCGGGGCAAGCCATCTGGCACGGCGCGGGCGCCAGGCAAACGCAGTCTCCCGAAGCGCAGTTATGCGTCTTGACGTGGCTTTCGAAAACTTCCTCGTTCTCCCCGATGTCGGAGGCCAGTTTCGCGGCGAAACGGCGGACCGTCTCCTCCTTCGTCTCCTCCATTACAGTGTTCAGCATTTCCTTGACGGAGGGCACATGGTCTTCGCCCGCCCTCCCCAGCGCGATATCGCGAATCAGCACCAGCATTTCCTCTCCGATTCGGCGAAGCCGAGGGTCCTTGAACGCCCCCGACTCGACGAATTCGGAAAGTTCGGCGATGGTGCTGTCGACCGGACACCTGTTCATTGCGACTCCTTCCAACGGCTCTTTCCAATGTTTCCCGCCGGAGAAACCCGACGGTTCTTTTAAGAAACGATTCCTGCGACCATTGACACGCCCGAATCAACCGAAATGGCTGTGTTCCAGCGCGGCTGTCACGCTGGCGTGGCGTTTTCTTCGGATTTGGGTCATGTCCTCGACGCTTCCGAAATGAAGACAGTGCGAGGTGCAAAGGGTTACGCAGGCGGGTTGAAGACCCTTGTCTATTCTGTCCATGCAGTAGTCGCACTTGACCACCTTCCCCGTGTCCGGGTTCCACTGGGGCGCGCCCCAGGGGCAGGCGGATATGCAGGACTTGCAACCCACGCACAGTTCCGGGTTCACGTAGACGATGCCGTCCTTGGAGCGGCGCGTCATCGCCCCGGTAGGGCAGGCAGCCACGCACCAGGGATCTTCGCAGTGGAAGCAGGGCATGAAAATGTACGACGCCCTCGGGACCCCTCCGATGAACTTGGGTCCGATCTCGATCACCTGGCAGATCTTGGGTCCGGCCGGAAGCCCTTTGTTGCTCTTGCAGGCAATTTCACAGGAGTGGCAGCCAATGCATTTCTTGGTGTCCTGAAACAGGTAATATTTGCTCATTGCGATCCTCCGTTGAAAAGAGCGTTGTAACGCTTTTGCAACTGTGTGGTTAAACGGTTTTGACTTTCACGAAAGTATGATGCAGCGCGGGGCTTCCGCCTACCGTGTCCGAAACGTTCTCCTCGAGTGCGGCGTCGGAAACTCCCTTGTCGAAGGAGCGGGCCGCCCGTTTGGCCACGTGCCCGAACCCGTGCAGCATGAAAACCGAATCCGGGTGGATGAAATCCGTCACGTGCGCCTTGAGTACGCCGGAGGCATTTTTCGAGGAAACCTCCACCAGCGAATTGTCGGCGATTCCCAGCTCGGCCGCCTTGCGGGAGTTGATCCAAAGGATGTTTTCCGACAAAAACTCGTTCAAATAGAGGTTGTTCTGCGTCGATACGTGCGTGTGAAGAGCGCTTCTTCCCGTGACGAGCCTGAACTCTCCCTTGGGGGACATGGGCACGGGTTCGTACTCGGGAAAGGACTCGTAGCCCGCGTTCTCCAAAAGAGACGACCGGAATTCGATCTTGCCCGACGGCGTCTTGAACTTGATCTTGTCCCGGTCCCAGTAGATCGGGTCCTTGCAGTAAGCCACGAAGCCTTTCTTTTCGAAATCCTCCATCGAGAATCCCGTGCCTTCGAGCTGCCACTTTACCAGATCTTCCATGTTTTCGTAAGGGAAATATTCGCCGATTCCGAGTCTTTCGGCAAGTCCCTTCAGAATCATGGCGCCCTCGCGGGTGTCGTATCTGGGCGCTACCGCCTGCTTTCGCAAAAACATCTGGGGCTTAAGTCCGTTCGCCTGCTGGACGCAATCGGTACGTTCCAGATAGATGCTCTCGGGCAGGACGACGTCCGAGTACCAGGCGATGTCGCTGTAGTTGATGTCGATGGTCACGATCAGATCCAACTTTTCAAGCGCCTTCTTGGTCGAATTCGTGTCGGGGATGGACATGAGCGGCTCGAAACGATACGCGATCAACGCCTTGATCGGATAGGGATCGTCGTTCAATATCGCGTGGGGAAGCATCTGTGCAACGCCGTGGTCGGGGTCCGGAAGCGGAAAGTCGGGTGTGCCGACCTTGTCGAAACGCGGCACTTCGATTTTCTTCTCGAATTTCCGGTCGGTGAGCTTCCTCGCGGGTTTTCTCCCGACCTCGCCCGGCCCCTTCTTGAAAAACAGTCCGCCCTTGGCCTCGAGATTGCCCATCAGGCAGTTGAGAATCAGAATGGACCTTCTCATGTATATTTCGTTGACGTGGCTTGCGCCCCGGTATCCATAATGGAAAACTGCAGAGGGCTTGTCCTTGCCCATTTCCCGGGCGAGCGCCACGATTTCGTCCGCGGCAATGCCTGTCTCCTCCTCGGCCCATTCGGGAGTCAGGTCGTTCACGAATTCCCGAAGCTCCTGAAGACCTTCCACGTGGCGCTCCACGAAATCGGCGTCGTAGAGACGCTCCTTCAATATAACGTGAATGAGGGCGTAGTTCAGAGCCAAGTCCGTGCCCGGACGGATCATCCAGTACCGGTGGGCCTTGGTCGCCGTAACCGTCACCCTGGGATCTATATAAGTGAGCCGCGCGCCGTTTTCCAGCGCATGCATCAGATTGTTGACCTCCTTTACCGAAACCGCCTCGAATATGTTCCTCCCGTAAAGGACGATATGCTTGGTGTTCTTGTAGTCCACCCCGATTTGGGCGTCCGTGTACCCGAAAAGCGAGCGGCACGCCGTATTCACGGAACCCTTGCAAAGGGCGTCGTGGGTGAAATGGTTGGGAGAGCCCAGCGCTTTCAAAAAGGCCTTGCTGACATGGGTGGCGAGCTGCGTGCGTTCTCCAAGGACGATGCTTTGCGGACCGTGTTTGTCGATGGTCTCCTTCAGTCTGTCCGCCACGAAATCCAAGGCTTCGTCCCAGCTCGCCTTGCGCCAGTTTCCCGAACCCCGTTCCCCGACTCGAATCAAGGGAGTTTGAAGTCTTTGCTGGTCGTACAGAAGAGCGAGTCCCGCCGAACCTCTCGGGCACAGGCTGCCCTCCATTCCGGGCACGTGGGGGTTTCCCTCGATCCATTCGATGCGGTCGTCCCTGGCAAGCACCCTGATCGGGCACCTGACGGAACACATGAAACACAGGCTGTAAATTTCCTTTTCCATTTTTATCCTCCGTTGCTGCGTTGCGACTTTCAAAATGTCCGTAATTTTAAGCAAATAGCATGCCGTGGAAAGGCCGCAGTGCCCGGTCGATTTTTTTCCGAGGGGCTGAAAACGCAAATGTCCGTTACCGCCAAAAGTCCGACGTAAAGAAACAATGCTCAAAATTCCGGCTTCTTGTATCGGTCGCTTTGGTTGGTTTCGTTATTTCGCCAAAACGGCCGCAAACGTTTTTTTCGCGCTGGACGCAATAAAAATATAGCAACGACAATCTTTTATTGCTATGCTGTAACCCTTTGTTTTTCCGAATAATTTGTACCGGCTCCCTTGGGACGCCTTATTTGTTTTGCAATTCGCGGGTATAAAAGCAACGGTTTGTCCGATCCTTTTCGGCACGGATCGTATTATGGAAACGCGTCGAATTTACGAGCGCCGCATGGTCCGCGAATTCGGGACAACGAATTGTGGCACACGGCTTGCTAATCCAAGGGCGATAATTTCCGAATATTTTGTCCGGCTTTGGAACGGCCGGGTCGCGAGGTTTGAAAACAATGCAATTCGGGCTGACGATCGCAACGGCGATATTTTTTCTGGTTCCGGAAACTGCGGTGGCCACTCAGACGCACGGCGCTCCCGAGGGAATCTACGCGCACCAGTTCGCCCATCTGTTCTTTCTGCTTAGCATGGTCATTCTCGTCTACTGGCTTCGACAGAGGAAACTGGTCGAAAAAGAGGGCTGGTTGTTCATTCAGCATGCGGCGCTCTTTTTCATTTTGTGGAATTTCAACGTAATCATCCTTCATTTTCTCGACGAGCAGTCCATGCTGGTGGTCGTGGAAAAAGTGGATTCGTTTCATATTCGAATATCGTCGCCTTTGGGCCGGCCGGCCGAAATATACTATTACTTGGGCAAAATGGACCATGTCCTTTGCGTTCCGGCCATGCTGTTTCTTTATCTCGGGTTGAAGAGACTTTTGGCGGAGACAATCGACGAATCGGAAAGGCCGGTACAATGATTGTATATGGCGCGCCCATAACGCTAATCGATGTTTTCGGCTCTTTTTTGATGATCGTGCTCTCGTTCATGTGCCTTCGGCAGGTGATGAGGCTTAAGGGGCGGGACCCGAACAACGTCATATGGACATACCTTTTCATAGTGTGTTTCGCGCTTGCGGGTTTCGCCATATCCCGGTCGGCGGGTCATCTTTTGAAACAGGTGCTGCTGGCGGCCGACCGGGCGGGAGTGTGGGAGACGATCCGGCCGTTCAGCGGCTCGATCAACACGATCATGTTCATGGTCGTCGGGGCGGTGACTCTGTATTTCGAGAGGAGCTGGAAGATTTACGAGCAAATCGTGTCCGACAAGCAGGCTTTGCAATTGACGCACGAAGAATTGAGATTTCTGAACCGCAATTTGGAGAAGCTGGTGGCGGAAAGGACTGCCGCGCTCGAACTTTCGATGCACAAATACCGCCGGATTTTCGAGGTTTCCCGCGACATGATCCTGGTGACCGGGCGCGACGGTTTCATCGTGGACATCAACCCGGCGGGTCTGAAAATGTTGGGGTTCGAGTCCGGAGAGGCCTTTCGGGAGCGCGAAAAAATCCAGAGCTTTTTCGAAAACCCGGAGGAATGGCGGAAAATCAGGGAAAAGATCGAGTCGGTGGGGTTCGCCTCCAGCGACGAGGTGAAGCTGAAATGCCGGGACGGGTCGATACGGCGAGCGCTGGTCAGTTCCGGTTTGGACAGCGGAGGGCGCGAGGGCGAAGACACGATCCATTTTCTGGTCAAGGACATCGAGGAGCGCAAAATGATGGAGCAGCAAATCACGCAGGCCGACAAACTGGCTTCCATCGGACAGCTTTCCGCGGGCATCGCCCACGAGATCAACAATCCATTGGGCATTATCTTGGGATACACCCAGTTGCTGCTGAGAAACGAGAATCCCGAGAGCGAAAGATACCAGGACCTGAAAACCATCGAGAAACACGTACAGACCTGCAAGTCGATCGTGGAGGACCTGTTGAACTTCGCTCGCGGGTCCAAACCCTCGGAGGAGATCATCCGGCTGAACGACGCCCTCGAAGACGTGGTTACGTTCATCGAGCACCATTCCAAGCTGGAGGACGTGCGGATCGTTCGAAACTACGACGGAGATCTTCCCCCCATGAAACTGGACGAAAAAAAGATCAAGCAGGTCTTCATGAACCTGGTTATGAACGCAAAGCACGCCGTGGGCAAGAAAGGAACCGTTTCGATCGCGACCAGGCATTGTCCCGGAGAAAAACAAGCGGTAATCGAATTCGAGGACGACGGTTACGGAATCGAGGCGAAGAACATTTCCCGCATATTCGACCCTTTTTTCACAACCAAGCCCACGGGTGAGGGTACCGGTCTGGGACTGTCCGTGAGCTACGGCATAGTCATGAACCACGGCGGGGACATCGTGGTGGAAAGCGAACCGGGAAAGGGGACGACGTTTACCGTCGTTTTGCCGATAAAGACATAAGGCTTTGAAAAAAACGAAAGTGCGAAAAAACTATGGGCCGAACCATACTTATCGTCGATGACGAAAAAGACATGCTCCAGTTGCTCAAAAGAAGCCTGGAGCCCGACCTGAAATGCGAGGTTTCGACCGCGCCGTCGGGGCAGGACGCCCTGAAGCTTTACAACGAGAAGAGCTTCGACCTGGTGCTGGCGGACATCAAGATGCCGGGCATGGACGGTCTGGAGCTTTTGGAGTTGATCAAACGGGAGTCTCCCGACCAGACCGTTCTGATGATGACCGCTTTCGGAAGCATCGACACCGCCGTGGAAGCCATGAAAAGGGGGGCCTACGACTTCATCACCAAGCCTTTCGATCACGAAGCCCTTCTGTTGCGGCTGGAAAAGGCGTTCGAGAGAAGCAGCCTGCTGAAGGAAAACCAGAGGCTTCAAATGGCGTGCAAGGGAAGAACCGCTTTTCAGGAACTGGTGGGCAAATCCTCCTCCATGCAACGCGTGTACGAAACGATTCGGATGGTCGCCAACAACGACCTGACGGTCCTGATCACGGGAGAATCGGGTACGGGCAAGGATCTGACCGCAAGGGCGGTCCACGCGTTAAGCCCCCGCGGCGACAAGCCATGGGTGGCCGTCAACTGCCCCACGGTTCCCGAAAATATCCTCGAAAGCGAGCTGTTCGGATACAAGAAGGGCGCCTTCACCCATGCCACGAGCAACAAGATCGGCTTGTTCCAGGAGGCCGACAAAGGAAGCATATTCCTGGACGAAATCGGAGACGTCAGCCCCGCCATCCAGGCGAAACTGCTGCGGGTGATCCAGGAAAAGGAACTCAAACCCCTGGGAGACACCAAGTCGATCCAGGTGGACGTGCGAATCATTTCGTCGACGAACCAGGATTTGAAGGAAAAAATCAGGCTGGGGCAATTCCGGGAGGATTTCTACTACCGCATCAACGTTCTTCCCATCGTGCTGCCTCCTCTTCGCGAACGGCGGGAAGACATTCCCTTGATCGCGAACCACCTTGTGGAAAAGCACTGCGAGGATCTGAAAAAGCCGCTCAAAAAAATATCCCCGGAACTCATGGAAATCTTTTTGAAACGGCACTGGGAGGGAAACGTCAGGGAACTGGAGAACATTATCCTGCGCGGGATTCTGTTTTCCGGGGGCGCGGAGATCATGCCGGCGCACGTGGGATTCAAAAAGGAGGTCCCGGTCGTGGCCGCACCCGACGAGGGGGTGTGCGAGTTTCCCTACAAAATCGCCAAAGAGGAAAACCTGAGGCGGTTCAATTCGGAATACATCGGCCACTACCTGAGAGAATGCGACGGAAACGTCACCCAGGCCGCCAAGCTGTGCGGGTTGGAAAGACAGGCCCTCCAGCAAATCATGAAAAGATACGACATCGCGGCCGACCCGTTCAGGAAATAGCCGGTCGGGAAATAGGCGGAACCGGGGGACGAGACTTCCAAAGCCGCACGACGAACCGGTCCTCCTCCTCGATCAAGTCCGGCTCGGTGCCGTTGTGCTCCCGCATTCCCCGGAGAATCTTTCTTTTGACGCCCATTCCACGGTGCTCGACGTATCCGTAGTCGCGGAGGATTTCCTTGACGAGTTCGTTCCTGGCCGCCCTGTATCCCTGCTTCATTTTTTCCACGGTCACCGTGTTGGGCAAACGGCCGGGAGATACGACCTCCAGCCTGTCTTCGTAGAGGGAGATCTCGATGTCCGTCACCGTGATGGTGTAGTCCCGATGCGCCACGGCGTTGGCGACCGCTTCTCGGACGGCTTCCAAGGGATAGGAAGGTATCCGTTTTCTTATCGCTCCTTCCAGAACGGCGGTGCCTCCCATGTTTCTCGCGATGAAATCGACGGCCTGGTCGATGGTTCCGGTTTCGACCGGGCGGTCGCCTCTGTTTTTGCTCAACAGGGAAACTATCGGTTTCCTGATATTTTCTTCGTCGATGGTATCGTAGTCCTTTTCCGTGCCGGGATAGGCCGTCGCGGTAATTCCGGCTTGCGGAAGATACCTTTTCGGATTCTTGCCGAACAGCAGCAGCCCGGCTACGGAAGCGTTGTTGCGGTCCCTTCCGGGAATCAGAATATCCAGGTTGAGCAGGACTTCTTCGAGATCTTGCGCTTTTTCCGGCAAATCCGCCTCGCCCAGTATGTCCGAAAGGTATTGGCGCACGCGGCCTTCGTCCAGGCTCGAAATTCCGGTGCCGGGGACGGCTTTGATATCGTAGCGCATCAGGTGGGAGGATTGATACAAGCGAGCCTCCTCTTCGCGAGTTGCTTCTCTCGAAGTCGATCCGACCCTGACGTACGTTACCCAGGCCGAGCCGCGACGGGCCTTGTACGGCTTGTCGGGGCTGTCGGCGGGCAACGCGACGATTCCCACTACGGCCCCGTTGTCCAAGCGAATCGTTTCCCAAAAGGGAATGACGGCAGGCTGGAGATTGTTTCGACACACGTTCATGACCCAGGTTTCCACTTCGGCGACGCCTCGCGAAAGACCCGTCGCCGTGCCGTCGTCCTCGACCCCGAGCAAGACGAAGCCGCCTTGCAGGTTCAACAACGCGGCGATCTCCCTGGCGATCTTGTCGGGGTGGTCGTGATCGCGTTTGAATTCGACACCGGAGTTTTCTCCGTTGCGAATCAATTCCATCAGTTCGGATTCGTTCATGGTCTTTTCGTTTCTTTAGTGCCACTATGGTTTTAAAGAATGCACATTAACAAAGCGCGGCGGCTTTTGTCAAAGGTTCGCCCGAAAGGGCCTTGTCGTTTTCGACGAACTTCACAAGATGAAAAACTTGAAGTCTTGGCTGAAAGGGGTGTACGATACCGAAGGAATCCCCCCCGCGATAGTCGTCACGGGCAGCGCGAAGCCGGACGCCTGCCGGAAGGTCGGGGATTCGCTTGCAGGCAGGTTTTTCCAGTTTAGATTGCACCCCCTCGACTTGAAGGAGATCGAAAATCTCTCCGGCGCCGGAACCCGCGAGGAGAACCTGAACAAGCTACTGGAAATCGGGGGTTTTCCCGAACCTTTTTTAGAGGGCGACGAGCGTTTCTACAAGCGATGGAAAAAGTCGCATCTGGATATCACCTTGAAGCAGGACCTTATAGACCTCGAAAACGTTCAGCAGATCACGTCCATCGAGACGCTAATCCAGTTGTTGAAAAGGAACGTGGGAAGCCCGGTTTCCTACAAATCCCTGGCCGAGGACTTGCAGTGCTCCGACAAGACCGTCATAGTGACAAGGAACGGTTCGCGATTTTAATGAAGCGGGAATTGGATTCGATGAACTTAATTTGGTTGATGAAAGTGGCGGTTTTCTGTCGCTAAAATTTTCTCCTGCGTTTGTTTCTTTCCAGTAGTTAATGCCGGCCAGTCGTGCCGCGCCGCCGTGGAAGGCGGCGCTACCGAAATGCCGGGAATCGGTTTTCATGAAGCGGGAATCGAGCCCTGCCGCTCAAGACCCCGCCACGGTCCTGATCGCCCCCAGCAGTTCCTCCGCCGGAGCCGCCTTGTAGACGTAGTCGGACGCGCCAGCCGAGATCATCCTTTCGCGCGTCCCGGGGTCGTCGTGCATGCTAAGGCCGATTACCCGGATGCCGGGATGGTTCTGTTTGATTTTGGTCGTGGCTTCGATTCCGTTCATCACGGGCATGGAGATGTCCATGAGAACCACGTCGGGATTCAACTCGTTCGCCAGCTCGACGGCTTCCAGGCCGTTTTTCGCCTGGCCCGCCACTTCGAGGTCCTCCTCGCCCTTGAACAGATTGGCCAGGCCGTCGCGAAGCATGGCGTGGTCGTCCGCCAAAAGAAGCCTTATCTTGCCGCGTTCCGTCGCGCCATCCGCAGCCGATATTCTCTCGCGGACCTCTCCTTCGCCAAAGGAAAGCTCCTTTTCGGGCTCGACCTCCCGGGAATCCGGCAGCCGTACGGAAATCCGGCATCCTTCGCCCGGAGCGGACACTACCATTATCCGCCCGGACAGACTGTTGATTCTTTCCTGAATCGCGAACAACCCCAGACCCGTCTCCCTGTCCCGGCTGTTCCTGCCCTCCAGCACGGTCGGATCGAACCCTTGGCCTTCGTCCGCGACGATGAACTCGATCTGATTGCCGATTCGCGAAGCTTCTATCCTCGCCGTCTTGACGCCCGAATATTTTTTGCAATTGAAAAGCAACTCCCGAATGGAGCGAAACAGC
Source organism: uncultured Desulfobacteraceae bacterium (assembly GCA_964575975.1). Classification (GTDB taxonomy): domain Bacteria; phylum Desulfobacterota; class Desulfobacteria; order Desulfobacterales; family SKZT01. The sequence goes on along the minus strand of CAZNTU010000029.1, from coordinate 7,974 downwards.
ACGGACGCCAAAACGGGAGAGCGCGGTTCCGAATCGGGGGAGGCGTCGACGAGAACGTCCAGGTCGTGCTTTTCCTTCGTTTGCCGGGCCAGTACCTCCAACGCCGCCAACAAGCCGCTTTGGCGCAAGGTCGGCGGACTCAGGTCGTACGACAGATTGCGTGTTTTCAAAATGCTCTCGTCGATCATCGTTTCCAGCCCCGCCAGCCGCTCCGCTACTTCTCCCTCCACAAGCCATTTGGGCAGAAGGGATTTGAGTCCGAAACGGATAGCGGCGAGCTGCTGCTGCAAATCGTCGTGCAGGATCATCGCGATCCTCTGGTGCTCGCGGTCCTCGGCATTGGACAACTCCAGGGCCAGCCGTTGAAGCTGAAGCGCTCGCTGCTCGGCGACGGCCGTCCGGTCGGATATGCGTAGTTCCAAGGTTTCGTTCAGGTTCAACAGCTCCTGCTCCGCCTTTTTTCGGTCCGTAATGTCAAGCGCGGTAAATGTGACTCCGGCCGACAGGTCGCCTTCGACAACGGGCGACGAACTCAAAAGCACGTCTATCAGCGCGCCGTCCTTGCGGCGCCAGCGCGTCTCCACCGTTCCGGTCCCGGTTTCGGCGATCTGACTGTATTTCACGATCCCCACATGTTCGAACTCCTCGTCGGTGGGATACAGCATCCTCGAGCTTTTGTTCAACAGCTCCCCGTGAGAGTAACCGACGATTTTGCACAGACGTTCGTTCGCCAGCATGATCACGCGGTCGCAAACCACGCCGATTCCCACCGGGGCCGCCCGGAAGATGCTTTCGAGCAATTTGGCGCTCTGCAGCCTCGTCCGGTCCCCGGCATCCGTGTTTTCCATATTCATTCTTTTTTTCATTGAAAATATCAAAGGCTCTTTTTCAAATTCTCGACCACGGACCTCGCCTTTTGTTCCGATATTTCGAACTCCTTGCGGATCGAATTCAAAACGGATTCTTCCCTCTCGTCGGATTCCATCAGCAGGTAGCCTTCGAGCGTCCTTTCGGAATAGGCCACCTTGACTGCCGCCTCGAAAGCTTTCGTCCGTTCCTCGGGGCTCAGAAGCTTTTTGGCCGAAGCAAGAATCATATTGATCTGATCCTGGTCGAACGGAGTCAGTTCCGTAGCTTTTTTCTCGAAATAGGACAGGACTCGCGTTTCGATATCCTTGTAGTCCTTGTCTTGGAAAAGCTCCATTCGCGCGGCTTCGTCCCAGATAGTCCTCATCTCGTCCACGCCGTATTTTTGATCGGAGGCGACCACCGCCAGAAGGATTGCCGTGAAAACCTCGGCGCCGTCGCGGAAAACGGCCGCCTCGGGATCGGTTTCCCAGATGCCGAAGACGTTGTTTTCCGTATCTTTGCAAACGGCGAAATACCCCATGCCCGGCACGGGCATTATAGGCACGATCACGGCGCCGCCAAGCTCCTTGACCTTTTTCATGCCGTCTTCCACCGATGGAACGTCCACATAATTGACGATCGGCTGCGCAGGGTCGCGGCGTTTCATCATGCCGCCTCCCACAGCGCCCTCGCCCTCGTCGGCCGAGATCATCCAGTATTCGGCAGATACTTCGGACGGCGCGATTTTCCACCCGAAAAGCTCCGTGTAAAATTTTTTCGCCCGCTCCATGTCGTCCGCCGGAATTTCGAAATGCACAAGTCTGGCCATGCACTGTCCTCCTCTGTTTCGGTTTTGGGATGAACGTATACTTTATTCTTTTTACGGGTTTCTTGGCAAGGCGTTTTTGCGGGGGGGGGGGAGTGGTTCAGTGTTCAGCCGTAGAGTACCAGGGGGGGGTGGGGGTGGGGGGCGGGGGGTTGTCGCTTGTACCAAGCGTGTCGAAGCCGAGGACCTCCAAGCTTCCTCCGCCCCCAACCCACCGTTCCCCGGTTTCGACCTTCGTTCGATCAACTGATTCTTGCCGAGTCGGATTCGCGGTTGCGGGAAGGCGGATATTTTAACGCTATGCAACCGATCATGAAAAATCGATTTTTTCGTAGATTTCCGATAGCTTTATGCGGCATTCGACGGCATCCAAAATCAATTCGTCTTCAGGACGCTTGTATTCCGAAAAGATCCAAGTATTCCCGTCTCCACGGGAAAACTTTTCCACGTGGCATTTTTTCTGACTGACGAGCACGTATTCCGACAAGGATGGAATCGACCGATAGTGCTCGAACTTCGCACCTCTATCGTAGGCTTCCGTGGAATCGGACAGTACTTCGATTATCAGGCTTGGATTGAGGAGGGTGTCGTTTCGGGAGTCGTCGAATTCGGGAGGCGCGCAGAGCGCTACGATGTCAGGATAAGTGTAAAGGTCCGTGGATTCGATTTTCACCCGCATGTCGTTGGCGTATACTTCGCATTCGGTGTTTCGCAATTGATCGTGGATGCGGGCGTATAGGTTTCCCGAAACAAGGTTGTGGTTCCGGCTTGCCCCGGTCATGGCGAATATTCGTCCGTCGAAATATTCGCTTTTTATCTCGGCTTGCCTTTCCCTCTCCAAATATTCTTCCGCGGTAAACCGCGTTTCGGGTTTCAGAGGCATCTTATTCTCCTCGGATATTCGCTCCGTTCTTCATTCCCAAATCTTCTTCACTCGGCCCACCATTCCGTTCTCGAGCCGGACCTTTATTCCGTGTGGATGGGTCGGAGACTTGGTTAGAATGTCCCTTACGATGCCCTCCGTGAGCTTGCCCGTTCGCTGGTCCTGTTTCAAAACGATCGAAACCTTCAAGCCGGCTTTGATGTTTTTGCGGTCCGTCCCGTTCATTGTTGCCATGTCCGATTTCGTTGCGGTTTACGCGGCGTCCGAGTCCTTGTTTTCCGTTTCGGCGGCCTCTCTCGGTATCCGGATGCTGAAGCTGGACCCTCTGCCGGGAGAGGAATTGACGACTATCATTCCGCCGTGCTGTCCGACGATCTCGTGGGAGATGAAGAGCCCCAGACCCGTGCCCTTTCTCCCTTTCGACGAAAAAAAACGGGTGAACAGCTTCTCTTTCGTGTCGTCGTCCATGCCGATTCCATTGTCCTGGACCACGAAAATAACGTTTTCCTCGTCGGCGTTCAAGCGAAATACGATCTTGTGGGAGGTTTTTTCCTCGTCCTTGAGACAGGCGTCCATCGCGTTTTCGAAAATATTGCCCAGCGCGGCATGGACATAGCCCGGATCGATCTCGCATTCCCCGGCCTCCTCGCTGAGCCGGCACTCGAATTCAATGCCGTTCTGGCTCATTTTCGGCTCGACCGCCTTGGCCACGTCCCTGGCGAAACTGGCCGCATCCACCTTTTCCCACTGCAACTCGCGCTTCTTTGCGTAATAGAGAATGTCGAGCACCATTTTCCTGATCCGGTCCACCACCAGCTTGACCGTCTGCCACCCGTCCCGGATCTTCTCCTCGTCCTTCTTCTTGAACCCGGACTCCACCATGTACATGCCGCCGTCGAGACCCGTGAGCATGCCTTTGATGCTGTGGGATATGGTCCCGATCATCAGCCCGAGGGAGGACAGGTGGTCTTGCAGTTCCGTTTTTTCCCGGATCAGCCGTTCGAGATTTTCCGTGTATTCCTGAAGCTTTTTCCGGATGATGATTCTTTCGGCCGCCCTTTTGAGCGCGATCTCGAGGCCTTCCACGTTGATCGGCTTGGTGATGAAGTCGGTGGCCTCGTTTTTCAGGCTTTTTATCGCCAGTTCCATGTCTCCGTGTCCCGTGATCATGATGACTTCGGTTTCCGGATTGACCTTCTTTATTTGGCGAAGCAGCTCGATTCCGTCCATGAGGGGCATTTTAATGTCGGTCAACACCATCGAAGGGTTTTTCTCCTTGAACAGCTCGAGGGCCAGCTGCCCGTTTTCCGCCGTGTAGACCTCGTAGCCGAAGTCCATCAGGGAAACCGAAAGCACGTCCCGGATGTCCTCTTCGTCGTCGACCAGCAGTATCGTCTTATCTTGTTGCGACAAATCCATTCTGTTCTCCGTAGACGGGAAAAGAGAGCACGAAACACGTTCCCTCGGGTTTGTTGGGAGCCACGTCTATGACGCCTCCGCACTCCTTTACGATGCCGTAGCTGATGGACAATCCCAGACCCGTGCCCTTGCCGACTTCCTTGGTGGTGAAAAAAGGTTCGAAAATCTTGTTGGCCAGTTCCTTGGGAATTCCTATCCCCGTGTCGCAAACTTCGCAGACTACCATGCGCCCCCTGGTTTTGATTGTCAATACGATCTTGTCGTCCTCCTGGGGAGTGCCGAACCGGTTCCATTTCTCCTCGATGGCGTCGCGGGCGTTCACCAGCATGTTGATGAAGACCTGTTCCAGGCGTCCGGGATCGGCGCTGATGGAAGGGGCGTTTTCGTCGATGTTCCATTCGACCTGTATTCCCCTCACTTTCAGTTGCTGGCTGAAAATTTCGAAGGCGCTCGCCAGCACGTCCGCGACCTTGACCTTTTCCAGCTTCAGATCCGATTTTCGAGCGAACTGCCGCATGTGGTTGATGATTTTCACGGCCCGGTCGACGTTCTTGTCCACCTTTACGAGCATGCGGTTCAACAGCGTTTCGTCGATGGGTTCCTCCCGTCCGATTTTCCGTATGAAAAGGGTGCTGACGGTCTTGATTACGGAAAGAGGCTGATTGAGTTCGTGCGCCACGCCCGTGGCCATTTCTCCCAGAGTGGCCATCTTGCTCGCCTGGATAAGCTGCTGCTCGGCTTCCAGCCTTTTCGTTATGTCGCTGGTCGTCGCCAAAAGGACCTTGCGTCCCGAGTATTCGGAGGGGGAAACGCGAATGTTCACGAAAATCGTGTGGCCGTCCTTGTGGATATGCTTGACCTGGTTCAGTACCGTTTCGTTTTCCAGCCTTCCGGAAAAAACGTCCCTTTCTTCCGGAAGGAACAATTCCAGAAACGAGGTTTCCGCGAGTTCGTGACTGGAGTAGCCGTAAACCGGTTCCACGCTCATGTTGCAATCCAGGATTTCGTGCGTCCCGCGGGCCAGCACGAACACCGGGTTGGGAATGTTGTTGAATATCGCATGGTATTTTTTTTCCGATTTTTCCAGTTCGACTTCCAATTGCTTTCGCTCGGTGATGTCGAGGTTGATCTCCATCGCGGCCACGATTTCGCCTTTTTCGTTCCGGATCGGGGAGGACCTGGCTATCCAGTGCTTGACGGTCCCGTCCTTGTTGATTCCCGATTCTTCGGAATAATGGGAACGGCCGTCCTGGAAGGTCTTTTCCACGGGACACGCGGTGCATTTGGAGTCCAGGCCTTTGTACGCGTGATAGCAGTAATCCCCCGAATCGGGATTGAACATTTCGGCGAACATCCGGTTGTAGTTGATCAGGCGGTATTCCCTGTTTTGGACCGTGATGAGGCATGGCACCAGCTCGAACAGGTTCTGGTACTCGTTTTTCTGATGGTTGATCTCGTTTTGTTTCTCCCCGATGGCTTTTCGCATCTGGTTGATCGCCGCGGCCATCTGGCCCATTTCGTCGGCGCGGTTCAGCTCGACCGGCGTGGAATAGTCTCCGGCGGCGATTAGGCGGGTTCCATCGATCAGGCTGCCGATGGGACGGTTGACGAATCTCATGACGAATACGAAAATGATGCACGACGGGACCAGGAACACGAAAACGGCCAGGGCGATAATGCCCTTTTCCGCCTTCACGATTTCCTTGTCCGTGGTCCCGAGGGATACTACAAGGTCCAGCGCGCCCAGGATTTGCTTGTCCTCGGGATGCACGTGGCATTCCCCGGTGGAGCATCCCGGTTCGTTGCAGATGGGGCTGATGATCCCCAGCAACCGTTTGCCCTCCGCGCCGTTTACGATTCTGGTGCGCGCGTCCAGATCGACTTTCTCGAGCGGCGGGTCGGTGCGATGGCAAATGTAGCACGCCTCGGCCTTGATGTTCGTCGCCTGATCGACCTCGGAGGGGCTGTTGGAGAACTTGATGATTCCCTCCTTGTTGTATATGCGGATGTTGACGATGTCGGAGAGCTTGCTGATGTTGTTGATGATCTGGTTGATGTCGTCGCGGCTGTTGAGCATCATGGCGTAGTGGGTCCCCAGCCGGACCGTTGTGGTGAGCCGGTCCGTGTTGTTGATGATGTTCTCCATCAGCTTCTTTTTCTGGTAGCTGATGTTGAAGTACGCCCATGTGGAGATCGATAGCAGCAACACGACGCCGACCAGTACGATCAGCTTGGAGCCGATGCTTTTCGTTATGTTGTCGATCAGTCGTTGCATGGTTGTAGCCTTTAGCTGTTAGGTGTTAGCCTTTAGCTGTTAGCCGTCAGGTCCGACGAGTCCGACAAGTCCGACCGGTCCGACAAGTTTGAAACTCGCGGATATTCCGAGGCTTTTATGCACACTGCCTCAATACGTTTTCCGTTACCGACAAATTCATCTCCAATCCCAGCGCCTTCGACGAAATCCCCATGGCCATTCCCAGCACTTGGGGCAAGTACAGCACCGGGATGGACAGATCCTCGCCTTTTTTCAATGAAATCTGTTTCTGGTACGCCTCCATGTTCATCTGGCACATGGGGCATACGGTGACGATGGCGTCGGCCCCTTTCGCGCCTTTCAATATGGCCGCTACCAATTCCATGGCGGTTTCGGGCTTGGTGTTCATGTGCGAGGCCCCGCAGCATTTCGCGCCCATGGACCATTCGTGTATTTTCGCCCCGGCGGCTTTCAGGAGAGGTTCCATGGATGTCGGGCTCTCGGGGTCGTCGAACACCACGTGCGGACGCAGGCACTGGCAACCGTAGTAAGGCACCAGAGTCCAGCCGTCCAAGGGCCTTTCGACCTTCGAACGAATCCGTCCCGGCCCGACGTCCCTTGACAGAACGTCCAGCAGATGTCTCGTTACGGTCTTTCCCTCAAACGCGAGATTTTCGGGCGCGAGACACTTGTTGATGTTCCTCAGGACGTCGGCCTTTTTTCGAACTTCGACCTCGGCGGTTTTCAGGTTCAAATAGCAGGCGCTGCAAGGGACCATCACAACCGGGTTTTCCTCCATTTTTTCGGCGATCGCCAGGTTGCGGGCCGGAAGCGCCAGGGCCAGCCATCGGCCGGCGGAAACCCCCGCCGTGGCCCCGCAGCAGGTCCAGTCCTTAAGATCGACAAGATCCATCTCCAGTGCCTTCGCCATTGCGCGGGTCGAAACGTCGTATTCTCGGGCCGTTCCCTCCAAAGAACAACCGGGATAGTAGAGATATTTCATAGCGCCTCCAGTTCTTCGGCTTTTTCGAAAAGGCGGTTCAGACGCCCGTCGCCTTTTGACGGAAACTCGATCGAGATTTTCCCCTTCCGCATCAGCTTAAGGCCCAACGGGGCGAATTTAAAGGGGATCGTCGGGCTTTTCAGCCGGGCGAAATAAAAGGTCATGAATTCCATTTCCTTCACCCGCCCGTGACGCCGGACGCTTTCCAGAAATTCGCGATAGAAGAGGGTTCCCTTTCGATAGCGCCGCAAATCCTTCTTGAACGCTATCCGCTTCAGAGCGGACATGGCGTCCGTCAGCGGCAGCCCTCTCGGGCACCGGAGCGTACACGTATAACAGTTGGAACACATGCTGAACGTTTGCGACTCGAAGATGGCGTCGGCTTCGCCCATGAGTACCATCCGCCACATTCGCCTGGGGGTGAAGTCCATGGCGAACTCGTTGGGACAAGAGCCGGTACACGAGCCGCATTGCATGCACGCGGCGACCATCTCGCGAACAGGGTCGAGCATTTCCTCGAACTCGGCTCCCCTGACGTTCTCCGCTGGTTTGTCGATATTTTTGGTTTGGGTCATGTTCAGGATTCCTTTCATGGGCGAAAAATCCGCCATCCATTGATCCCATGTTTCATTAACCATTGACAATTGATTATTGATTATTTTGACATTGTAAACTTAACGGGTAACATGCCGAATTTATCGACCCGTGCGGTCGGAGGGCGGTGCAATTCCCCCCTTGAG
>CAZNTU010000028.1:0-38071 GCA_964575975.1 uncultured Desulfobacteraceae bacterium | reverse complement strand
CTAATACCTTGCCGCACAGGTTCCAAATCTTCGGACACATTACCCGCCGCTTTCCCCGAACGGCACCCAAAATACCCTTTCCCGCCTGAAAAAGTAGGTGCAGATCGGTATTCAAAGCTCGTCGGCACTGCCTTACCATAGTTTCCAAAACTACAAACAAGGTGATTGAATGTCTGGAGATTCGGAAAAAAAACATATTGGAATTTCGGGATCGTACGGCGGCCTCAACTTGGGGGACGAAGCGATCCTGAAGGTTATCGTCGATCAAATTCGCAACTCGATACCCGCCGAAATCACCGTCTTCACCCGCGACGCGGACAATACGCTTCGCAGCCACCACGTGGACCATGCCGTTCAACCGCGCGATCTGTCTCGTCTCGAAGCAATAAAGGTGCTGAAAGAACTGGATTTGTTTATTCTGGGAGGCGGAGGCATTCTGTACGACGCCGAGGCCGAAACGTATTTGCGCGAGGTGATTCTGGCCCACGAGGTCGGCGTGCCGGTCATGGTATACGCGGTAAGCGCCGGGCCGCTCGGTGATCGCGACATACGGTCGAAGCTGTCCGATGTGCTGAACAAGGTCGAGCGTATTACGGTCCGCGACCGGCAAAGTCTGCAGCTTTTGGAGGAAATCGGGATTCAGCGGGAAATCAAATTGACCGCCGACCCGGCGGTGCTCCTGGAACCCGAACGGTTGGAAAACGAGGACGCCCTGCGTATGGAGGCCGTCGATCCCGAGGCGACTCTTATCGGTTTTTCCGTTCGCGAGTTGGGTCCTGCGGCACCGGATATCGACATAGACCATTACCATCGTCTGGTGGCGAACGCGGCGGATTTTTTTGTCGACCGATTCGACGCGGAAGTCGTGTTTTTCCCGCTCGAGCGCCGAATGCACGACGTTCAGCACAGTCACGGCGTAGTCGCGCAGATGAGCCACGCGCAACGCGCCGCCGTTCTCAAGAACGAATATTCTCCGGGGCAGATGGTCTCTTTGCTTGCAAACTTCGATTTCACAGTAGGCATGCGGCTGCATTTTCTCATCTTCTCGGCTCTTGCCGGAGTGCCCTTCATGGGTTTGCCGTATGCCACCAAGATCAACGGGTTTCTGGACGAACTCAGACTCGAAGCCTTGGGACTGGAAAACATCAGTGCCGGACAGCTGATCGCCAGAATAGACAGGGCGTGGGGCATGCGCGACGAACTGCGTAAGCGCATTGGCGAGAATATAAGCGAAATGAAGAATCGCGCTCGCGAAAACAACGAATTGGCGGTTCGTTTGCTATCCCAGTAACGAACCCCGACCGCGCAGTTGGCGGCGATACCGATTCGGGGCTTGGCTTCCGTTCCGATTTGAAAACCAAGTCCCCACTTTGAATGCCAACGTGTTTTCAAGGGAGGTTTTGATGGCAACCGAAATGGAAACCGACATTCTAATCGTAGGCGGCGGATTGGGCGGCGTGGCTGCCGCATTGAGCGCTCTGCGTATGGGCAAGAAGGCGGTCCTGACCGAAAAAACCGAATGGATCGGCGGGCAACTGACATCCCAAGCCGTCCCTCCCGACGAACACCCATGGATCGAGGGCATCGGATGCACGGCCACATATCGTCTTCTGCGAAAGCACATCCGAGAGTATTATCGCCGCAACTACCCGCTTCTGCCCGAAGCCCGCTTCGACGAACGCTTGAATCCGGGCAAGGGAAACGTAAGCCCGCTTTGCCACGAACCGCGCGTGGCGCTCGCCGCCATTTACGAACTCCTGGCGCCTTTTCTTGCCGGTAGGCAACTGGATGTCGTTTTGAACCACCGTCCGGTGAGCGTGGAATCGGACGGCGACAGAGTGCGGGCAGTCGACCTGGAGAACGCCGCCACCGGCGAAAGAGTGACAATCAGCGCTCCGTATGTACTGGACGCGACCGAATTCGGCGACTTGCTGCCCATAGCCGACGTCGAACATATCATCGGGTCGGAAAGCCAGGCGGACACGGGAGAGTTGCACGCGCTGCCGGGCGATCCGGACCCGCTCAACCAACAATCCGTCACATGGTGCTTCGCCATCGATTATTTGCCCGACGAGGATTTTACCATCGAGCGCCCCGAGGATTACGATTTCTGGCGTTCCTATCGGGCCGATTTTTGGCCGGAACCGCAACTTGGCTGGGTATTCGTCGATCCGACAACGCTGGAACTGCGAAGGCAAGCGATCTTCGAAGGACCTACCGACTCGAAAGTGGAAGATCTGTGGCATTTTCGCCGCATCCTCTATAAAGGCCATTTTTCCCCGGGAACCTACGCGAGCGATATCACCTTGGTCAATTGGCCGCAAAACGACTATTGGCTGGGGCCGCTGGTCGGGGTTACGGAGGAGGATCGCAGGCGGCATCTGAACGGAGCCCGGCAGTTGAGCCTTTCCCTGCTTTACTGGATGCAGACGGAAGCTCCCCGGATTGACGGGGGATACGGCTACCGGGGCCTGCGAATTCGAAACGACATAGTCGAAACCGCCGACGGACTGGCCAAGCATGTCTACGTTCGCGAAAGCCGGCGCATACAAGCCGAATTCACCGTATGCGAACAGCAGGTGGGAGTGGAGGCCCGTGCGCCCCTGGAAGGCGCCGAAATCTTCCGCGACAGCATAGGCATTGGCAGCTATCGGATCGATTTGCACCCCAGCACCAAGCTGGTCACTTACGTCGATATAAGCAGCTGGCCTTTCCAGATACCTTTGGGCGCGCTGATTCCGGTCCGCATGGAAAACCTTCTGCCGGCGTGCAAAAACATCGGAACGACTCATATTACAAACGGCTGCTACCGACTCCATCCGGTAGAATGGAATATCGGCGAAGCAGCGGGAGCCTTGGCAGCATACTGCATATCCAAAGACGTTACTCCCAGACAGGTTCGAAATACCCCCGAACACTTGACCGATTTCCAACGCACCCTCGAAAGCATGATCGGCATCCAACTGGCCTGGCCCAATCCGCGAGCCACGGCGCGATAATAACGCAAACAAAAAAGGAGGTTGACAATGGGAATTTTATCTTGGATCGTAATGGGATTGATCGTCGGTGCATTGGCGAAACTCGTCATGCCCGGCAAAGACCCAGGCGGATTCATTGTTACTATTCTGATCGGAATCGCCGGCGCCTTCGTAGGCGGCTGGATCGGAACAGCCCTGGGATTCGGGAGGGTTACCGGGTTCAATATCGGAAGCATTTTGCTGGCTACCGGCGGAGCCGTTCTACTGCTGATTCTGTACCGCGTCGCAAAGAGATAGCTATCGTTCGTTGAAAGCGAATCGAATTGATTGCACATAGTGTCCAACAAGAAAAAAAAGAATGCAAAAACCATATTTTTCGAAAATCGCGGCCTTTGTTGCCATTGTGGCGGGGTTGCTTTCTTACGGTTGCGCGGGCGCCAACGACGGCGTCATTCGCCTGAGCGACAGGGTGAACGATCTTTTCGAGTCCCATCGGGTCTTGGAGGATTACAACTATTACTATAGCGGCCGGGACGCCAGGCCGGACGCCGTTCTGGGGGTGAATAAAAAATATACTCTCCGGTCCCGCCTATGGAAGCCGGTGGATTTGACTCCGAGCCAACTGGCGCAGTGGATAGACATGATGACCGATCACAGGGGGTATTCCATCAGAACGTACGGCGCGGAAATCCTCGGTCCGAACAACGAACCGATCGGGATCTGGTACTCTCCCTGGAACTGGACCGCAGTCCAATTGCAGAAGGGCAATCAGGTCGTGATCCATACGCCTGCGAGGGAGCCCTTGACGCCAAAGCCCGGCTTTTTTTTCGGAAATGACGAGGATTGGTAGAGGGTATCTTCCTCACAGTTTTTTCCATATGATATCCGGTTCGCCCGCCAATTGGTTTAGATAGCGCGCCAGAACGAAAAAGTAGTCGGAAAGCCGGTTCAAGAATGCGACTACGTTTCTCGCGTTTTCGTCTTCGGAAATCGTTCCCGCTTCGTTTTCAAGGGCGAACACGGCGTGTCGTTCGGCCCTTCGACAGACTGTTCTTGCTATATGAGCACAAGCCGAAGCTTTGCAGCCGCCCGGGAGGATGAACTGTTTAAGGGGCGAAAGTTTCTCGTCCATTTCGTCGATGGACTGCTCCAGCCATTGGACGTGCTCGCGGGCGAAAGCTTCCAGAAGGGAGGCGGACTCGGAGCCGGAGGTGACGGCAAGCCATGCCCCCGCTCCGAACAGACGCGACTGGATTTGCCTCAACCGCTGGAAAAGCCCTTCGTCCTCCGGTTCGATGGACGCGATCAGCGCTCCGATCACCGAATTCAATTCATCGACGTCCCCGTACGCATCGACCCGCGCGCTGGCCTTGGATACGCGCTCGCCGCTGAAAAGACCGGTCTTGCCCCGGTCGCCGCCGCCCGTGTATATTTTCATGTTTTTCCTCCGCAGCCACTTGCAAATTGCGCGAAAGTTTCCCCTAAAAAAGAATATCCCGACATGTTGTCCATCTTTATAGTTATCAGTTTTATCGCTCAATATTATGGAAATATAACGAAAGCGCAAGCCGCTCTGTTTAAAAATAATCTTCCAAATACGACATTTTCCTGATATCATTCGTATTTACGCGTTTTCCTGTGAAAACTTGTATTCGAAATCCGGAAGATTCAACGACAAATTTGAACCGGAATATCTGAAATGTTCCTTTTTTTCAAGGAAAAGCTGACGTAGGGATGGATAAACCATTGGATCCTAAAATCGTTAGAATTCGGGAAGCGCTTGAAAACCATGGATTCGACGTGGAAACGAACGAAAACGGGATCAGCGTCATACCCGATTCTATCGGTGTCCCCGGAGGCACGCTGGATTTTTACACGCTGAAAAAGAACCCGGAACACATTCGGGCCAGGATCGGACACAAAATGGCCAACGGCTTTTCCCAACCCGACGAAATCGCGACCCTTTGCCTTCACAACCTTTCCGGCCTGGAGTATGCAAGGAGCAAGCTTGAGGAAGGCCTGCTGGGAGTGGCTAAAATCGGAAGGTTCTATTATTGCGGTTGCAGAAACGATATTCAATATTATTACTCCCGCGTTACGCTTGCCGAAGAGCCCGAAGAGGAAATTCTAAGAACGATGCTCGCTAAAAAGGCGTTGAATCATTTGACCGGCGTCGATTCCAAGATTTTCCGCCAATCCATAGACAACATAGGCTTGCCCCGCTCAAGTCTTGTACGCTTGGCGCTCAACAGAATTTTCAGAGGGTCGGCCGATTCGGAGGAGTTCCTGAACGTCCTTTCCCAGGAAGCCAACAGGATCGCCGGTTCCGAGGAGTGGAAAACCATCAGGGATTTGTCCAAGGAAAACAAAGATCCTTTCTTGAGTTACATCCTGCTGATACTTTGGGACGAAATCTCCCGGATTTACATGAAAAAGGCCTGGAATACGTTGCACAATTGAAAATCCGGGTTTTTTACGGCCTCACCGCACGAACCGCGCCGCATTTTCTCGAATCTACTTGTTCAACTTGATAACTCGTGTTCTGTTCGGTAGTAACAATCTCCACCGTCTGAATCCATCCGTCGTAATAACTTTTGTAACTGACGGAACTCCAATACCATTCCGCCTCGCCGAAAGGAAAGAAAGGCTTCGTCTTATAAACGCCTATCAATTCCTTCGGAGCGGGTATTCTCCAATCGTCGTATCCGCCGGTTTCCAAGCTGGCGACGTATTCCAGCGCGGCTTGATAATCCATGCACTCGATGGACGAATGCGTCGAATCCCACATCTGCCACATCAGTCCGGTTCGGGAGTCCGAGACGGTATTTTCATTCACTAACGAAAAACGTCCGCCGGTTTCTCTCAAAAGTGCCGCGCGACGTTCGAGTTCGGCCTCATGTTCGGTTTTCCGGCGCGTCTTGTCCAAAGTTTCCATCTCTTCTTCTATCCGGCTTTTGAGTGGAGATTCGGAATTGACTACCAAATAAGTTTCATAGATTTTTCGGGCAGCGACAAAATCCATACCCTTTTCCGAAGCTTTTTTCTTCAGTTCGGTCAAGACCATGTTTTCCCTGATCTTTTGCTCGAATATCTCGCGATTTTTTCTCAGAATCTCGGATCGTCGGTCGTCGGGAAAAGCTTTTATAAAAGTATCCGCCAACCGGAGACAGTCTTCGTACTGTTTCCGTTTTTCGCAATCCGCCAACTCGTCGGTCAAAGTAACGTAATACGTATCTCCCAAGTCCGCCAGAAGCTTCAGAACATTCTCCCGCCCCTCCCCGGCCGGATACTTGTTCAAATAGGCAGCATACGCCGCTATTCTTTCGGACGCCTCCAGGCGCAAAGCGTTCTCCAACTCCTTGTAGTCCCTTTGCTCGATGGATTTTTCCAGCTCGGCTATTTCCTTGTTCAATCCTTTCAGCCGGGGGTTTTTCGGGTTTCGAGCTGCAAAATCGCGGTAAATCTCCAAGGCTTCGTCGAGTTTTCCTTCGGAAATCGATCGCTTGGCGGCAGCCAATGCGGATTCCAGATCCTGCTCCTCCTTTTTGGTTTTGTATTCCGCATATTTTTGGTTTATAAGACCGGTATATTTGTGAGTCTCGTGAGAGAGAAGGTATTTGTTCAGAACTTGGATTTTGTCGTCCAGCATCCCCTGGCTTTCGACATTTGCCATCAAGTTTTCGTATTCGTTTTTCCTTGTATAATCGTCGTAAAGCTTAAAGCCTTGATAGCCGCCCGCCATCAAAAAAATCGCCAGAGCGGCCACGTGAAGCAGTCCTGGTTTTCGGCCTTTTCGCTGTTTCTTCGGAGTTTCGATGCTCCAGTTTTTCTTCTTGCAATAGTTTTGGATGTATTTGACGGCTTCGTCGTAGTCCATTCCGAGTTCGACGGCTCGTCCTACGAGAAACTCGAAATTGTCGATCCGAATCGTCCCCTCGATTCCCGCCACTTCTATATCGGAGTCCATTTCGCTCAGATGCGAACGCACTCTCGCGGCGTCGTAGGAGGCTTTTCCGCTTGGGTTTCTGAACAGCGAAATGCAGTGGCCGACCAATACGCCGCCGGCTGTGGCGATCGAATCCTTTTTACGGGATTTTAAAATCTCGGCTTCCTTTTCCTTGGCTCTCTTTTGAAGCTCTTCCAATTCCGCCGTCGGGTCGATGCCCAAGAAATCGTAAAGAGACGACTTCCCGACTATTTTGAGATTGTCCTCTATTACCTTAACAATGGAAGGGTCCAAGAGCTTTGATTTTTTAAGGACGCTGGCGCTTTCCTTCTTAATCGGACCTTTAATTCTCGAGCGAATCAGATTTTCGGCGAGACCGTGGATTTTAGCCAGGGCGGAAATTTCATCCTCGGCGATATATCCTTTTTTCAGGCGGTTTTGGATTTGTTTGTCAAGTTCGGAGTATTTTTCCTGTTCCTTGAGCTGGATGCGCGATCTAATCTCGCTTTGGGAGATCTTATGGTACTTGGCAAGCTTGAAGATTTCCTCGTCCTTGATGAACCCCTTGCTCATGAGAATATCCAAGTGCCGGTCGATGTCGGAAAACTTCTCGGCTTTCCGATTCCGAATAAACTCCAACGCCATCCGAGCTTCCTTCTCCCGAAGGGCGGGGTCCGTCATGACTTTGCGAATTTCGGGAATCATCCCGATGAGATGCTGGGCCGCTATGCCCTTTGTGGGGTGGCTTCGAAGTCGACTCCACTCGGATTGTTTTTTTTTAATGGCCTTCTCGATTTTTACGGGATCTTTCTCGGGAGGGGCCAAGGAAAGGTCCAGTATGATATAGAAGTTTTCCCTTCCCATTTTTACCTTTCGATCGAAGTGTCAGTGTATCCCGTTAGTACACGATGATGCTCTGGTTCCGCGATATGGCCTCGTTGAGTTCTTGTCCCTGGATAACCGATCCTGTCTCGATGCCGACATCGACGGATCTGGATTCTTTCGTTTCCAAGGCGGTTATTTGAAGCCTTCCTTCCTCGTTGAGTTTGAAGGAAATTTCGATGGGCTGCTCGGCCGGAAGTCCGGATGGAAGGTTGAGAACGGCCGTGCCGATTTCCATGGATTCTTCCAGGGAAACGGTTTCGTCCTTGGATTCGTTTTCCATGATGCGAATTAAAACTGTCTCCTGGTTGGCCACAGCAGTAAAAAAGGCTTTGGTGACATCCACGGGCACCGGGATGTTTCTGACAATGAGATTGTAGACGAGTTCCTTGTCCTCGGGGTTTCGAACGACCACGCCGAAACTCTTGCTCGTCACATCCTTGATGCGGACCCGGGATTTCTTGACGGCGCCGATAGTGTATCCGATATCCTTGGCGATTTCCGCAGCCATGTTCTCGACGATTAAATCGGGAGTGAGGTCGATGACGTCGTCTTTCCCGAGTTTGTCCATTCCCGTTATGCTTTTGTCGGCGATCCTTTTCGCCAGTCCGTCGTTCAAAGAGAGTTTCCATCCGTAGATGGCGGCCCCTTTGGCGACGGCTTCGTCGGGGTCGAACATTTTCGGTTCGATCCCGAACTCTTCCTTCAGACGGAACGTAACTTGCGGCATGCGGGTGGCCCCGCCCACCAGGATGATTTCGTCGAAATTATCGTAGCTTTTCGCTTTGGCTTCCTGAAGCATCTCCTGTGTAAACACGATCATACGTTCCAGCAAATCCTGTGTAATCTCCTCGAATTTTTTGCGCTCCAAAACCACTTTGACCCTTTCGCCGCCATGAGTGATGGAGATAGGGGTCTTGTCTCTTTGAGAGAGAATCTTTTTGGATCTTTCCGCGGAAAGCTGCAAATCCTGCCATGTGTCCGGGTCCTCCAAGATATCTTCGTCGGCGCCGACAGCCGTCTGGAATTCCTGGACCAAGTGCGCCACGATCCTGTCGTCCCAGTCCTTTCCCCCCAGGTTGTGATCGCCGCCCGTGCAGATCACCTCTATAGAATCGTTGCGGATCTCGATCATGGTAATGTCGAAGGTGCCTCCGCCGAGATCGTACACCAGCACGATCTTGCGCTCCGACGGTTCCGCGGCCCCGTATGCGATGGCCGCCGCCGTGGGCTCGTTGATTATCTGGCGGACGTTGAACCCGGCTATCTCGCCGGCCACGCGCGTGGCTTCCCTTTCATTGATTCCGAAATACGCTGGGCAGGTAATCACGACATCCGTGATCTTTTCTCCCAAAGACGCCTCTGCATCTTGCGCGACCTTCCTTAGAATGAAGCTTGAAATTTCCTCGGGACGGTAGGTCTTGCCCCGGTAGTCGAAAAGATAATCGGACTCTCCCATGCTCCGTTTAATGAAGCTTACCACCTCGTTGGGGTATAGTCGGGAGCACTCCTTGGCGACCTCTCCAACCACGATGCTGTCCCCGTCGAAAAAGACGACTGAAGGCGTCACTCTTTGATTTTCCGCGTTCGGCAAAATGACGGCCTTTCCAAATTCGTCTACGTACGCTATCGAGGAATATGTCGTTCCCAAATCGATGCCGAAAATCCTTTTTAACCGTTCATTCATCGAATGTTCCTATATTTCCATCATCGCATGTTTTTCTATAAAGATATACCGACACAATTTCCGGTCTGATGATTTTTCCGTCCCATTCGTAGCCCGGCTTCAAGCTCTCCGCCACTTTCCTGTCCTCCAAAGGGTCGGACGTGTCGATTCTCTTCAGAACTCTTTGCCGGCTAGGATCGAACTCGGAGCCGTAACAAGTAAACGGCTTGACGCCTTGATAGGAAAAAAGGTCCTCGAGGTCGCCTGGGATTCGCTCGAGCAATTGAAGCAACTTCGCCGGCTCGAGTTCCTCCGGTTTCATGGAGTGATAATGCTCCGAAAGCTTGCGAATATCGTCTATGATTTTAATGACATCCATGACAATGGATTGGACGTGCTTTTTTACCAGGTCGTTCTTATAAGCCTGCAACTCTCTGTGGAGCGTATCGATCAATTTGTCCTTGAAGGCATCGTTTTCGAGCTTGGTCAGAAACTGGGTTTGCAAGGCGTCCAATTTTGCGGATATCTCGTATAGCCTGTCTCCGACATCCTCTTCGTGAGGTTCGACGGATTCTTCTTCCTTCCCGAAAACAGACGTCATCCTCCCCTCGTCGCCTTCCATGCCATTGGACGGGGATTCGCCATCGTCCCGGCCTCCCTCTATTTCGATTCCAAGCTCGACCTCGTAGTCGTATCCGTCGTCATCCCAGTCGGATTCTAAGTCTCCCCCACTCTTCTCTTCCCTCGAATCGAATTCCTCCGCGGCTTTTTTCGCGTCCCTTGCATTTTCGCTTTCGTCTCCTATGGGAATACCCAATTCGAATTCATCGTCATTGATATCGTTCATTGGAAAAACAACTCCTTGTCATCACCCGTCTCTGCAGGCCAATCGGCGTGAACAGCAAATATTTTTCAAATAGAACTCACAACCGGCATTTTTTGCGGCCATATTAGCCAAATCGAACAAGCATGTCAATTCGATATTCAAAGGGATCGAATTCGTCTTGTTCGACAAAACCGAGCTTTTCACGGAATTTGTTTCGAGTTCGAGATCATTTTTTGGCTCTGCCGTTTCGAGACCGTCCTCTATGAGAGAAAGACCTTGATATGTTTTTCAAGCTCCCTGTCCGATTTGCGATTGTCCCGCCGGACAAACGGCATCGACAAACTCGCAAGAATTCTGCCATAGGGGCCTTGACGCGTTTTCCATCGAAGGGATCTCTACGCAGAAAACCGGAATCTCGCGGTCGTTTTTTTTCCGCGTACAGAGTTCGGCTATCGGAATGCAAAAAAATCGATCGTCATTTTAGGTAGTTAAAGGGCGTTCGTGCCGCAAGAGACCAAAACGCCCTTCCTTCCAAATTGATTTTTCAATCAGGATGCCTTGACGACATTTTTGGCCTCCGGCCCCCTTTCGCTCTCTTCGACGTCGAAGTTGACCCTGTCTCCCTGCGCAAGCGTTTTGAATCCCTCCATACTGATCGCCGTATAATGCACGAACAGGTCCTTTCCGCCGTCTCTTTCAATGAATCCATAGCCCTTTTTGTCACTGAACCATTTAACGATACCCTCTGCCAAAGCGAAATCCTCCTTTCACGCCAACAATAAGTTACCGGCCTCGCCCGCGGCTAAAGCTGCGATTCTGAACAAGAAAAATCTCCGGCTTCAGAATCCGGTCGAACAAACGGCAATAGCCGGGGGATTTTCCTCGCTTCTCATAGGTTATAGTGAAAAAAAGGTCAAGAAAAAAAGCTTTCGGGGTTGAAAAAATTGCTAAACCATTCTCCGGATTCGATCAGCCTTCTGTTTCAACCGTTTCTCCGAGACAGGAACGACGGTCTTCAACTCTTGAGCGAAAAGCGACACCTTGAACTCTTCCAGAAGCCAGAAAAATTCTTCGACCTCCGCCCTTTTTTCCTCTGAATCCTCCGGACCCAAATTCGCAAGTATCGTTTCCAATTCCTTGACGAATGGTTCCAGGATTTTCGTTTTGGCGATATCCTTTTCGAGATTCACGACGCCTCTTTGCGCCCGAACGCCGATGGCTTGTATATATCGGGGCAAACGGGACAACCGTTCCATATCGTAAAGCTCGGGAAAATTTTCCGGCGCGAGATTCGAAAGGGATTTTCGCAGATGTCCGCAGAACTCCAATACGACGGCGTTTTTCCGGCCGGACGATTCTATCGCGAAAATCTTTTCTCTCGCCTCGTGTATCGCCTTCAAAACGTCGACCGCGACATACTTTTTCTTCAAACCGGTTTCCCCCAATTTGCCGGCCGCTTGTTCCCCGTACTCCAGGAAATCTTTTTCGGATCTTGCATTCTTAGCAAAAAGCTCCGTCGTAACACTCCGGTACAAAATGTCTTCGAACTTTTTCCTCCCTCCGGCAATCGCCGCATATCTTTCGATTTCCGAATTCGCGGAGAGGTTTTTCCTCAGAAATTTCAATTCATTGGAAAAGCGCAGCTTGCAAAGGGCCAGGACCCCTTCTCTATGTTTGCATTCGGCCGTTTGCCGGTCGGTAAAAAGACGAATGGAAACGGAACCGTCACCTTGGAGTTCGAGCGCGGGATAAAGCAACCAGCGCCCGCCTCCCTTTCCGTTCACCGTCAGAGTTTCGGGCAAGTTCCCGAAGTCCCATTCGACGATTCCATCTCTTTCCCATTGTCTTCTCGTCGCCGCGACCTCCTCCGACTCTTTTTTTTCCGAATATGCGCCCAGAAGCACGCTCTTGTCCCGTCCGGAACGAATCGTCGCGCCCTTTGAATCCGTTATGGAAATTCGCAGTTTGAGATGATCCGGAAGATCGTCGTACGGCCAGACCGACGCTGGAATGTCGACTTTGAAGCGCTCGTAGACAAACCGGCTCAACGCCGTACGAAGAGACACTTCTCCCTTTGGCATCTCTTCCATTATTGTTTTCGCGGTTTCGGCCAAGGGAACCAGCTCCTTGCGATACTTTTTGGGCAGCCCCTTCAACAAAAGAGTTATTTTTTCCTCCAAAAAACCCGGGACATGCCAGTCCAAAGGGGCTTCGATCACCGAAGAAGCCGCCCCGGCAGGAATCTTGATCGTCACGCCGTCCTTCTCGTCGCCCGGCTCGAAACAATACAGACAACCGAACTTGTTTTCCCCTACCACCATATTATTCGGAAAATTCGACAATATGTCCGAACCTGGTGTGTAATTCAGAAGGTCGCCTCTCTCCATTTTCAGGAAACCGTCCCCGCCCTTCCTTTTTACAAGTTTCCTCAACGCGGTGATATCGTACACCTCTCCGTTCAAACGCGATTCGTAGAAGCGGCGCATCTCGTTTTCGCCGACCAGTATGTCCCTCCTTCTCAGGCGGTTTTCCAATTCCGTCACTTCCCCGATCAGTTTCCGGTTGTGTTCCAGAAAACCGAATTTTTCCTTGATTTCGCTTCCCAACAAGGCGCTTCGTATGAAAATATCCTTCGCCTCCGACGGATTTATCCGCCCGTACGAAACAGGCCTTCCTTGCACGACCACCAATCCGAACAGACTCACCTGCTCGGAAGCAACCACCTCCCCGCGTTTCGCGTCCCAGCGAGGATCGAGATAAACGCGGCGGCAAAGTCCTCCCCCCGCCTTCTCGAGCCAACCGTCATCGACGTTCGCGCATGTCCGCGCAAAAAGCCTCGACGTCTCCACCATCTCGGCGGCCACTATCCATTCCCCGGCCCGGTTGAAAATCCCCGAACCGGGAAATATCATGGCTTCACGATTTTTCGCGGCCCTGTAAATGTTTTGCTCCTTCTTTTGCGCGATATTGGACAGAAACCCCGACAGCATGCATCTGTGGATACGCGAATAGAGTAGACCGAACGCTCCCTTTTTCGAATCGTTTTCGACTTCTCTTTCACCCTGCCCGACCTGGATTCCCGAATCCTCCAGAATGGACTTGAGCTGTTCGCGAATGTCCCTCCATTCGCGCATGCGTTTGAACGACAGGAAATGGTCCTTGCAAAATCGCTTCAATCCGCTCGAGGAACCGTACTTTTTCCATGCGAGCCGATACTGGTTCCATATGTTCAACAACGAAACGAAATCGGACATGGAGTCCGCGAACACGGCATGCTTCCGGTCCGCCTCTTCGGCTTTGTCCAAGGGCCTCTCACGGGGGTCTCGGATGCTCAAAGCCGCCGCGACAACCAGTATTTCATCCAAAACCCCCTCCTCGCCGGCTTCGATCAGAATTCTCGAAATTCTAGGGTCCAAAGGTATGCCCGCCATAAAACGCCCCATCTGCGTCAGCGAATATTTGCCCCCGCCCTTTTTCCTCGCTTTTCCATCCGACTCCCCGATCGCCCCCAGTTCCTTTAAAAGCTCGAACCCGTCCGCGACGCTTTTATTGTCAGGTCGGTCAATGAACGGAAACGAGTCGATGTCTCCAAGGTTCAGCGCGATCATCCGCAAAATGACCTCCGCAAGGTTGGACCTCGATATTTCGGGAGGCGTGTAAAGCGGACGGTTCTCGTAGTCTTCCTGGGAATACAACCGAATGCAAACGCCTTTTTCGACGCGTCCGCACCGGCCGGTGCGCTGGTCTGCGCTGCTTCGGGAGACGGGTTCCACCGGAAGCGCCGTCGTGCGCGTCCGGGGAGAGTACCTGAGCATCCGCGCTAGCCCAGTGTCCACCACGTATTTTATGCCGGGTATGGTGATGGATGTCTCGGCCACATTGGTGGCGACAATGATCTTCCGACCCGCCGTCCTCGCGAAAACCCGTTTTTGCTCCCCCGACGACAGCCTCGCGAAAAGAGGAAAAACATCGACCCCCTTGAACTTTCTTCCTTCGATCGCCTCGCACGTTTCCCGAATGTCCTGCTCCGTGGGCATGAACACCAAGATATCGCCGAACGGCCCCTTCCTCTGAAGCCGCTCCACAGCCGCTACCGCCATTTCCACATGCGTGATCTCCTCCTCTTCCTGGAACTTCTCCGGCGGCCAGTATTCCACTTCCACGGGATACATGCGCCCGGAGACCTCTATGATCGGAGCGTCGTCGAAAGCCTTGGAGAATTTCTCCGTGTCTATGGTGGCCGACGTGACGATCAGCTTGAGGTCCCTCCTCCGGGAAATAAGATTCTTCAGAATGCCCAGCACGAAATCGATGTTGAGACTTCTTTCGTGGGCCTCGTCGATGATCAACGTGTCGTATTCGTTCAAGAACGGATCCGATTGCGCCTCCGCCAAAAGGACGCCGTCGGTCATGACCTTGATGTAGCCGTCGCGACTTCCCTTTTCGTCGAACCTGATTTTGTATCCCACGGATTTTCCCAAATCCTCGCCCAGCTCCTCCGCGATCCTGTTGGCTACCGTAATCGCCGCGATACGCCTCGGTTGCGTGCATCCGATCCTTCCATCGATTCCTCTTCCGGCCGCAAGGCATATTTTGGGTATTTGCGTGGTTTTTCCCGATCCGGTCGCACCGGACACGATCACCACAGGATGTTCTTGGATCGCGCGGGAGATCTCGTCTTTCTTGGCGGCAACGGGAAGTTTCTCGTTGATCGAAATCTCCGGAACGCCGTCCTTTCGGCGCCTTTTTTTTGCGACGGATGCTTTGAATTTCCGTTCCAGTTCGGAAACGGCCTTCTCCTGCTCCGAATCCTCCGACGGATTTTTGGCGAGCCGTTTCAATCTGCGAATGTCTTTAAGAATGGAGAAACGTTCCGAACCCAAAGCGCGAGGCAAAAACGATTCGATTTTTCCAACGCGGTGAAATAAGTCTGGCAATGTTATATTCAATTCCTTTCATGTTCTGTCCGATGATGATCGGTTTTCGGCCATTAATTTTTTTTCAGCCATCTATTTTAAGAAACGCGAAGAATAATGCAACCCTCCGATCGTTTTAGGAGGTCAGGAGGCGTCCGTTGTCTCTCGGAACTGCCGGGCCTGTCTTTTGCCGCACCGATTTATTACAATATTGTTTATGCAACAATCGCAAAAGCTACAATTATGTCATGCGTCTTTGATCGCACGCCCCTCTAAAAAGTGCCGATCTTTAATATAATCGATATGTTACAAGATATTGCATGCGAATTGCAATTTTCCCTTTCCTGTTTTTCGAAGCCCGCCGCGAAACGAACGATCTCGCGCGGTTCCGTTCGATCAAAAGGCGAACTCCGCATACGGTAGCGCCGCCTTCCACGGCGGCGCGGCGCCTCCGCAGCTACAGACGCTTCCGGCACGACATGGAAGAGGAACAAGCCGGGGACAAGGATCGCGGCGGCCACGAAAATTACAGAATCGTCTGTCTGCGCGTGCGCCGCGCTCGCAGGCCTTCATGGACCCGGCGGTACAGGCGAAACAATTTTGTTCCAAACGTTTTCGATTCGTCACGTTATCAATAAATAAGGAACGGATTACTTTTTGAAAAGGAAAAGGAGAAGGAGAAGGAGCATGAGGAGAAAGATAGGAGTCTGGCTGTCGACGATTTTGGCCGTTTTAGCGTTTCCAGGTTTGTCGTTTGCGGGCGACGCTCCGCCCATCGACACGGGAACCACTTCCTGGATGCTGATTTCAACGGCTCTCGTGCTGTTGATGATCCCAGGCCTCGCCATGTTCTACGGGGGGCTCGTCAGAACGAAAAACGTGATCGGGACCATGATGCATACCTACGTGTCCCTTGCCATCGTGGGAGTTTTGTGGGTGGTATGCGGATACAGCCTGACTTTCGGCAAAAGCGTCTTGGGAGGCTTTGTCGGGTGGAGCGACGACTATTTTTTCCTGAAAGGCATCGACGACATCGTAACCGATGGAATTCCCGAATACATCGTCGCCATGTTCCAGGGAAAATTCGCCATCATCACGCCCGCGCTGATCAGCGGCGCGCTTGCCGAAAGAGTGTATTTCAGGGGCTATTGCCTTTTCATAGCGCTTTGGTTTCTGATCGTATACTGCCCGCTTTGCCATTGGGTATGGGCTTCCGACGGATGGCTCTTCAATTTGGGAGCGAGAGGCGCAATAGATCTGGCCGGCGGGATGGTCATTCACGTATCCGCAGGAATCAGCGCCCTCGTGGTGGCGTTGTTCCTGGGAGCCAGGCGAGGGTATCCCAAAACCGTGATCAACCCGAACAACCTCGTGATGACGATAATGGGAGCGGGACTCTTATGGGTCGGATGGTTCGGGTTCAACGCTGGATCGACTCTTCAAAGCGGCCTTGACACGGCAAGGGCGCTTACCATGACCCAGATATCTGCCGCGACCGGCGCGCTCGCGTGGTTGGCCATAGAAGCGCTGGTGTTTCGAAAAGCCACGTCCCTGGGATTTGTCTCTGGCATTCTTGCCGGCCTGGTCGTTATTACGCCTGCGGCGGGCGTCGTCACTCCGATAGGGGCCATGGCTCTGGGAGCGATTTCTTCGGTCGCCTGCTACCACGCGCTGCAAATGAAGATGAAACTCGGCTACGACGACAGCCTTGACTGTTTCGGTATTCACGGCGTCGGAAGCGGACTTGGCGTGATTCTTCTTTCGTTCTTCATTCGAGACAGCTGGATGGCCGAGGCGTCGGCTGCGGTTTCCGGGACTTGGACCGCGATAGATCAGTTGGTGGTCCAGTTGACGGGTCTTGGATCGACCATCGCCACGGCCGCAGTCGGTACCATTATTATATGTTTCGCGGTGGAAAAAACGGTGGGGTTCCGGTTGAACGAGCAAATGGAGCTGGACGGCCTCGACAAGTCTCTCCACGGAGAACACGGATACGATTTGGCGACCTCGGACATCGGCTGAACAGGCGAAGAAAAATCTGTATGGTTCGACTCGGGCAAAAGGCCGCCCGGTAAAACGATTGGAAAAGACTGGTTTCCGCCAACCTATGCTCGGAAACGTCCGATAATTTCATTTAAAGGCCACGAAAGTCGATGCTCCCGGAAGGGGGAACGCGACTTCGCGGCCTTTTTTGTTTTTTTCGGGAGCGTTTGGCGGCTGAATACGCTTTTCGATTCCGCCGATTCGGGAACCGCCGATTCCGTTTTTCTCCGAAACGGAATTTCAAGTTCCGCAGGTATGTCAAGGCAAACGCAAGCGGCGAACGATTCAGGATCGTTTCCGACAGGCTTCCATGGGGAGTGGGCCGCCGGCCGGAATCAAATAAAGCCGGACATTTCGAAATGCGTTGTATTTTTCGCCTCCCGGATGTATCTATCGTCGATCATTACATATCGGGATATTATTTAAGCCATGGAGATCGCATGCTTTCTTTTATGGTCGTCTCAAAACGTCGCGAAGTGGTCGAACAAATCCGAAAGGCCCTCTCCTCCGAGGGGTCGGTGGAAAGCAAGTCCGACAGGGACGGAGCCTTGGCCGCTTTGCGCAAAAAACGCCGGGACATCGTCTTCATCGACACTGCGGCGCTGTTTGAAGGCTTGGACGACACTTCCTACGAAACCGCCGTCAGTCCGTTCAAAGAGCTTTACGCGAACATTGAAATCGTGGTTATGGCCGACATGGGGGGACTGGGCCCGGTTGCCCCGCCCATGGCTTCGACTATAAAGGCGGGCGTGTGCAATTTCCTGGCCTGCCCGGTTTCCAAGGACGACATCAAAACCGTGGCCGAAAGCATCATCGCCAGAGGCCTTCGCAAGTCCGAACTGGAATATCTGCGCGACCGGTTCGTCCGGCTCGAAGCCGACGAGGTCGTGAAGACACAGTGCGACAATGTCAGGGAGGTTTTCGACAAGGCCCGCTCGGTCGCGCCCACAAAAACGACCGTTCTTCTGGCCGGCGAAACCGGAGTCGGAAAAGGCGTTCTGGCGAAACTGATCCACTTGCATAGTCGGCGCGAAAAAGCGCAGTTCATCAGCGTACACTGCGGCGCGATTCCCGACACGCTCCTGGAAAGCGAATTGTTCGGCCACGAAAAAGGGGCGTTCACCGGAGCGATTCGACGCAAGCTCGGCAAGTTCGAAATAGCCAGAGGAGGAACGATTTTCCTGGACGAAATCGGGACCATTACCCCGTCGGCGCAAATCAAACTGCTGCAAGTCCTGCAGGACGGCACTTTCAGCCGCGTCGGAGGAGACGACCTCTTGCGTTCGGACGCCCGAGTCATCGCGGCCACGAATTCCGACCTGAAGCAAATGGCCGACGACGGCCTTTTCCGCAAGGACTTGTATTACCGTCTCAATGTATTCCCCATCGAAATGCCGCCTCTCCGGGAGAGAATCGACGACATTCCTTTGTTCATCGACTCCTTCATCAAAAAGCACGAATTGTCTGACCGCAAAGGTATTACCGGAGTTCACCGGCAAGTTGTCGAGGCTCTCAAACGCTACAACTGGCCCGGAAATATCAGGGAATTGGAAAACCTGATCGAACGCGCCTATATCCTGGAACAATCGCCTGTTTTAACTACGAAAAGCTTCCCCGGCGAATTTTTCAAAGTCGATAAATCTTCCGCAGCCCTCTCTATCGCCCTGGATGAAAATTTGACATTGGCCGAAGCACGCAAAAAGGCGACAGAGGTATTCGAACGGCAATACCTTAAAAAGCTCCTGGCCAAGCACGAGGGAAGAATCAGGGCTTCGGCCGACGCCGCAGGCATTACCACCCGCCAGCTTCACAAGCTGATGTCCAAGTACGGCATCCATAAGGAAGAATACAAGAAGAACACCCGGCTGAGAACCTGAAGTTCTCATTTTGGAAAAAACCGGAATATCCTGTTCGTCTTGACGGCATCGGCTCTCCATGTCGCCCTCGTATTTCCCTGATTGTTCTCCCGAGGCATCGACTTTCCGTTCGAAATTTATATCGGCACGCTTATTGCTAACCACATAAAGATAGGAGTTGTTTTTTTACGAACTTATAATTTTTGGGGAAAAACGTCTCGCTATTCATGAAAAGCGAAACTGATATCAAAGTTCGAAAATCGTCCGGCTCGTTTACGGGGATCGTCGTTCCCATCGAATGGGACGAAGAGGGTACGCCTCTTGCGATCGCCATCGCCACCGAGGACGAACAGGAATATCGAATCGCTGAAACCAATCGCAAGGGACGGGCGCTTCATCAACTCCTGAGAAAACGCGTCAGAGTCAGGGGAACCGTCAACTTCCCTGCGGAAGGCGCCAGGGCGGAACTCTTGGTTTCTTCCTTCAAGATCCTCGAGGATCTCCCCTAATGGGGCTATCCATTCACGTCCTCCATGACAGGACAGCCCGCATGCCGAACCGCCTTGAAAAACGGCTCGAAAAGTGGATTGCCGCACTTGGAGGTCTTCGGGTGCAACGGTCCTCGCTTATAGCCTGATTTTTCCCATCCTGTGTCCCACCGAGCTTTCCGATATGCGGGCAATCAACGGTTAAAGCCGCGACTCCAAACGCGCCGGAAGGAATAAATAGCAGGCCCGGAACGGAATTGGGAAAACTGCGGACGGAAACGCCGACCACGTTGACAGGACAGGTTTTCCTGAAATATGAATGGCAAACTTACCTTGGAACGTCCGTTTGACTCTCGATACTTGAAAAGGGATGAGCCGGCGGAAGCCGATTCCAATTTATAAAATAACATAAGGAGACTATATGAAAGCCAGGGAGCTGTTGAAGAAACTCGAAGGTAAAAGCAAGCAGGCGTTGGAAGGCGGCGGGGCGGGACGCATTCAAAAACAGCACGAGGCCGGGAAATTGACGGCTCGGGAACGGATTGACGCGCTGTTGGACGAGGGCACGTTCGTGGAAACGGATCGGTTCAAGACTCATCGCTGCATGGATTTCGGCATGGCGGAGGAAAAGATTCCGGGAGACGGCGTTGTGACGGGTTATGGCCTGATTCATGGACGCCAGGTTTTCGTCTTCGCCCAGGATTTCACTGTTTTTGGCGGGTCCCTTTCTCTGGCCCATGCCGAAAAAATCTGCAAAGCCATGGACATGGCCATGAAAGTCGGTTCGCCGCTTATCGGCCTCTGCGATTCCGGCGGCGCGCGGATTCAGGAAGGCGTCACCAGCCTTGCCGGATATGCCGATATCTTTCTCAGGAACGTCATGGCGTCGGGAGTCGTTCCACAGATCACGGCGATCATGGGACCCTGCGCGGGCGGCGCGGTCTATTCGCCGGCCTTGACCGATTGGATTTTCATGGTGGAAAACACCAGTCACATGTTCATCACCGGTCCGGAGGTCATCAAGGCCGTCACCCGCGAATCGGTCACCAAAGAGGATTTGGGGGGCGCGATGGCCCACAACTCCGTCAGCGGCGTGGCCCATTTCGCGGCGGCCAACGACGGAGTCTGTCTGGAGAAAATCCGCGAACTGATGTCGTTCATTCCCCAAAACAACATGGAGGACGCTCCCCGAATAGCCTGCGGCGACGACCCCATGCGCCGGGACGAATCTCTCAGGGATGTCGTTCCGGCCGACCCGAACGTTCCCTACGACATCCGGGACATCATCCGCTCCAACGTTGACAACGGATATTTCTTCGAAGTCCACGAACATTGGGCAAAGAACATCGTAGTGGGTTTTGCCCGGTTCGACGGGGTTTCGACGGGGATAATCGCGAATCAACCCAACGTCATGGCCGGTTGTCTCGACATCAATGCGTCCGTCAAAGGGGCTCGATTCGTCCGTTTCTGCGACGCGTTCAACATTCCGCTGATCATCTACGAGGACGTGCCCGGATTCCTGCCCGGAATCAACCAGGAACACGGCGGGATCATCAAGCACGGCGCGAAGCTCATCTACGCTTTTTGCGAGGCCACCGTGCCGCGCATTACCGTGATCACCCGGAAGGCTTACGGCGGAGCCTACTGCGTCATGAGTTCGAAACACATACGGGGCGATATCAACATGGCCTACCCTACGGCCGAGATCGCAGTGATGGGCGCGGACGGAGCGGTTAACATCGTTTTCCGGAACGAAATCAAAAACGCCTCGGATGCGGCGTCCGAACGGAAACGACTGGTGGCCGAGTACAGGGAAAAATTCGCCAATCCCTATAAGGCTGCGGAACTGGGATATATCGACGATGTCATCGATCCTGCGGACACCCGTCCGAAAATCGTTCAAGCCCTCGGAATGCTGAAGACAAAACGAGACGCCAACCCCCCGAAAAAGCACGGGAACGTACCCTTATAAACGGCATTCCAGGAGAAAGGAGCAAAATACATGACCTGGGACCAGGTATTCGAACTGATCAAACAAATTATGATCACTCAGACGGGAATTCCCAACCTGACGGGCGGGAAAGTCTTCATGCTGTGCATCGGGCTTGTATTCCTTTATTTGGCTATTGCAAAGGAATACGAACCGCTGCTGCTTCTGCCGATCGGGTTCGG
This sequence comes from uncultured Desulfobacteraceae bacterium, assembly GCA_964575975.1. GTDB lineage: Bacteria > Desulfobacterota > Desulfobacteria > Desulfobacterales > SKZT01. The sequence continues at coordinate 16,298 of CAZNTU010000028.1, read as the reverse complement.
GATTTTCCTTGTGAATTTTCCGCTGGTACCGCTGATGGGATATACCGAGCATGGCCAACCCGAACTGATCCGAGCGTTTTACCATTACGGAGTCGAATGGGAGATCATCCCCTGCGTGATATTTTTAGGATTGGGGGCGATGACGGACTTCGGCCCCCTGATCGCCAACCCGAAAACTCTCATCGTCGGCGCGGGCGCCCAACTCGGCGTGTTCATAACCTATGTTGGAACCCTGTTTTGCGGATTCACTCTGAAGGAGGCCGCGTCCGTTGCCATCATAGGCGGCGCCGACGGCCCGACCACCATTTATCTCACCGCCAAGCTGGCCCCTCAGCTGTTAGGGGCGAACGCGTTGGCGGCGTATTCCTACATGGCGATGGTTCCCCTGATCCAGCCGCCCATTATGCGGCTCATGACCACCAAAGCCCAGCGCCGCATCCGCATGAGGCAGCTCAGGGAGGTGTCTCTGCGGGAGAAAATATTCTTCCCTCTCATCGCGGCCGCGCTGATTATCCTTCTCGTCCCCTCCGTCGCCCCGTTGATGGGCATGTTCATGCTGGGCAACCTCATGCGGGAGTCCGGGGTTGTAAAACGCCTCTCCGAAACCGCACAGAACGCCCTGATGAACATCGTCACCATTTTCCTGGGGCTTTCCGTGGGCGCCACCATGCAGGCCGAGACCTTTTTAAGCTGGAAACCGCTCCTGATTTTCGGTCTCGGACTCTTTGACTTCGTTGTCTGCACCTTCGGCGGGATTCTGACGGTTCATATCATGAATCTCTTTCTGAAGGAGAAAATGAATCCGCTCATCGGGTCGGCCGGCGTATCCGCCGTGCCGATGTCGGCAAGGGTCACCCATGTGGAAGGGATGAAAGAGGATCCGAACAACTGGCTCCTCATGCACGCCATGGGGCCCAACCTCGCGGGCGTCATCGGTTCCGCGGCTGCGGCGGGCATGTTTATCGCCATGTTCAAATAGGAGGAAACCATGAGAAAAACTGTCCTTTTGTTCATATCCTTCGCGTTCGCCCTTTCTCTCTGTTTTTCCGACTCGTCCCGCGCGGGTATGGCCGGCGCGGATTTGGAAACTCCGAAACCGGAATTTTCGAACGACGGCGGAAAATTTACGGCCAAACTGATTCCCCGTGCCAAGAGCACCAGCGTTTTGATCGACTTCGAAGTCGCCGGTGGCGATCTGAAAGACGTAAAAGGGCTTGATTTCAAGGCTGCGGAACGACCGGGGCACACGTGGCGGGATTTCAGATCGAACCTGTTCATGATGGACATCGGCGGAGTCGAAAAAGGCGGAGAGGTCTTTGTCTCCGTCCGGTCGTCCTTCTTTACAGGGGCCACGACATTTTGGATTTTCAACGAAAGATTGTCGGAATCCTGGATGAATTCGGAAGCGGAAAATGTGAAGAAGGCGGAAAAGGAACGGGAGTTAGTCATGAAAGTCACGGACGGCGGCCCTTTAGATTCCGATGGAGCGGCCGACGGAAAGATATTCCTGGTCGGCGGCCCCAGGGACTCTTTCTGGGGATATGTGGTGGGAACGCTGTTTATCCGTTTCTTCGGCGTGTTTATCGTGCTGGGCTTTCTCATGATCGGGATGATGCTCGCCGGTCTGGCGTTTCGAACCGGAGAGAAGAAAATCGCGGGCGGCAAGAGAACGAGCGAGGCGGATTCCAAGCCGATCGTGTGCCAGCCCGAAAGAAGGGAGATCAAGAGCGGAGTGTCCCCCGAGACGGCCGCAGTCATCGCGCTTGCCCTGAAAATGCACTTTTCCGCGAGCAGGCCTTCGGGAGCGGCGCCGATCGGAGCGGCTCCAAGCCCTTCGGCCGATACGTCCCCGTGGTCCCTGGAAGGAAGAACTCGCATGATGACGGATCGCATGACGACATTCAACCGGAATATCCGGAAATAAACCGCCGATGAAGAACGCGCGTCGGGTCGCGCGGACGGAATGTTTCGCGATCCGATGCGTCCGAACAAATCAGCCATGAATAAACAGGAGTTTCGACATGAAATATAATTTTTCGATCGGAGACAGACCATTCGAGGTGGTGGTCGGAGATGTCATAGAAGGCGAAGTCCAAGTCGTCGTCAATGGCGTACCATATCAGGTGAAGATAGACAATCCTTCGGAGAAACCCGCGCAAACCGTGTTCGTCCCCGTCCGGCCCATGCCCGCGCCCTCGTCGGCGCCAGCTCGGGCCCCGGCGGGGCCCGCATCCGACGCGCCCGAGTGCGCGCCAGCCATGGGCGCAGGCGTCATCAAAGCCCCAATCCCCGGACTCGTCCTGGACGTAAAGGTGAAAGTGGGAGACGCGGTTCAGGCCGGGCAGGTGGTGGCCACCATGGACGCCATGAAGATGGAGAACAAATTGACCAGCGACATAGCCGGGATCGTGAAGGAAATTTTCGTTCAGAAAGGGACCGAGGTCTCTACCGGCGATAAAATCATGACCATCGGATAATTCGAAATTTTGGAAAGGGCGGGATTTTATCCCGCCCCCGAACAACCACGGACGATAATCGAGTGTAATGTCTATGGAGAACGCGGTCGTTTTGCGTCCAATGTCGAGCGACGACGGTCCCGAACTTGCGGAGTTGCTGGCCGCGAGCCCCGATACCGGCCTCGTTCGAACGGCGCCTGTTTTTCAATGCGATCCACTGCTGGATTATTATTCTCTATCCGGCGATATCGAGGGGATCGTGGCGGAAACGTCGAAACCCCGTACGATCACGGGCGCGGGATTGATCAGATACGGACAATGCAATTACGAAGGTTCGACAAGAGCCTATGCATACTTGCACGCCCTTGCCGTACGACCATGTTTTCGCCGCCAAGGCATCGGTAAAAAGTTGGTTCGGAGCCTGGTTCGGCGCGCCCGCGATAGAACGGGTCCGGCCGGGGTGGTGCTTGCTTTCGTTCAGAGCAAGAACAAAGGCTCTCTGCGAACATTTCGAAACCTTCCCATGCAACTGAAAAGCCGCTTGATTTTAGTTCCCGTGCGTAAAAAGAAAGGACCGCCTTCTCCGTTGAAAGGGATCGCCGTCCATAAGATGGAAATCCGCTATCTAAAAGACGTTGCAGGAGCCCTCAACGACTTTTACAAGGATTACAACCTTTACCAAAAAACGGGTACCCGCGAATTCCGCGACTGGCAAGAACGGAAAATAGGGGGCCAATCATACAGGCACTACTTGGTTGCGGTAAACAATGCTTCCATGCCTGTGGCGGGAATCGGAGTCGCCGAGGAGCATCTCATTAGAACGTTGCGGGTAAAGCACATGCCGCTTCCTTACAGGCTGATAAACAGGCTGTTCAAGTTTCTGCCGGAAAACGGAGTCGTTCGACCGGCAATGATCGAGAAAGTATGGTTTTCCAACGGGAACTTCGAAGTTGCCAGACATCTCATTGAGCATGCCGGATGGAAATGGGGCGGCGAAGGCAGATCGCTTTTTGCTTTAATCGACAAGAAAGTTCCTCTTGTGCGTCTATTTGCTCTGAAAAGCCGTATCTTAAATTCCAGCTACACAATAGCCATCGATGCTACGCCCAAAGTATCCAGTCATCGATTGATTTACCCCATGTAAAAAACCGTACCGGATTAGGTTCCGTCGTCTGTGCTATAGTCCCGGTCAAATGACTTGATACTTTTCTTACCAATTATATTAATAAGGTTAGCATCAAGTCATATGCCCGGGACTATAGTAATCAAATCTAAAACAGCTCCAGGCTTGCCGCCATGCCAATCCCGTTTTCCTTGCAATATTGCATAGCTTCTTCCGTAAATCCGCCGACGGAGAAAAACGCCGGCAATATTTTGTTTTCGGGATGCAGGGCCGCGAAAACGTTCGTCTTTTCCAGGAAATTTTTCACGGCCGTCAGTCCCGAAGCTTCCTTGGCTTTTTTGACCTCGACCGCGACGATTCTGCCGCAGTCGGATTCGGCCGCCACGTCCAGTTCCATTTCCTTGCCGTCGGGTCTCTGGAATTTCGCCCGCATTCGGACGTCCTTGACATTCAGTTCCGTGTCGTCCTTGGCATGGGAAAAGTATCGGGACAGGGAAAAGCGCTTCTTGCTTCTGAATTCGCTGAAAAGCTGGTATTCGGCCATCATGCCGCTCAAATGGTTGACCATGCCCTGAAGCGATTTCTTCTCGTGCTTCAGGCCTTTGATTTCTTCGTGGAAATCCTTTTTCAAATCGGTCTGCGGAATGTCCGGCCGATACGTCGCGATCTCCTCCTCGAACCTGCTTTGCAGGATCAGGTAGAGGGTTCCGTCCGTCAGTCCCCGATACCGGATATCGGAGCTTCCTTCCCGGATCAGGTCCGCCTTGACCATGTTTTGCAGAAGAAGTTTAATTTGGCCGATGTCGATATCCAGATTCAGTTCCCGTTTCAATTCGTGCGGGGTCCATTCCCGGTCGGAGTGCTTGCTCAAGTGCAGGAGGATGTGTTTGGAATTGATCGTGTCGATGCGTTTCAGGGACAATTCGATGTATTCGCCCCAAGTCATGGACATTTCCGAAAGGCGGTCGGTGATTTCGTGATGGACAGTATCGACGACCCCGTCTTCGGTGACAAGGTCCTTGCCTTGGTATTCGCTTTGGATCACGCAGGATATGAAAAAAGGGTCGGACATGCACAAACGGTTGATATGAACGGCGCTTTCGTTGGCGATGGGTTCGTTGTAGGCTTTGGCGTATCTGTACACGGCTTCTAGGCCGGCTTCCGGCTCGAGGTACGGATTCATGACGAACCGTTTCAGACGACCGGCTTCCAGGTAGGTGTCTATGATATTAATGATCCAACCTACATAGGAGCCGGTAACCAGCATGGGAGCGATTTTGGATTCGGAGAGATCGTGCCATGTCCCCGGGATGGTTTTGTCGGGGAATTGATGGCCTTTGTCGGTGAACACGTATGCGCCCGTATTTTGAAATTCGTCGATCATAACCAGGAAAGAGGTGTCGAACGCAACGGCGTAGCGATGGGGGGCCGTGCTGGCCGTGTGCCACATCGAGTCGAATCCTTGGCCCGAGCGTTGTGCGAATATGAAATCCGAGTCCACCACGAGAAGATCCATCGATTTCGCCCGGCCGTATTCCCCGATTTGTTCCAACGTCAGCGGAATGGACGCCGCCTTTTCATCCCTCTCCAAGAACGAAATGAACTGGGAAACGAACGTTCTATAATAAATTTCGGCCAAATCCGGCAGCCAAATGTTTTTTTCCGCGATATTGATGTAAAAGGGAACCACCGGTCCGTTTTCGCTCCACAGCCGATTGAAGATGCGCTGCAAAAAGGCCGTTTTACCGCTTTTTCTCCTGGCCAGGACGACCCTGGATTTGGAGAGCCGTTTGGGGATTCTTTCGATCCACTTGTTGAAAGTGGCGAATTCCTTTTCCCGGCCTACCAGAAGTTCGGGGTCGCCGATGGATTCGGGCAACGGGTAGCGCATGGCGATTCCCTCCTTATTTTTCGGCGTCAGATGGCATCGACGCCGGTTTCGCCCGTCCTTACGCGGATCGCCTGTTCGACCGGGCAAACGAAAATCTTCCCGTCGCCCAGCTTGCCGGTCATGGCCGAGCTTCGGATCGCCTCCACTATGCGGTCCGCCTGATCCGACGGGGCGACTATCTCGATCTTGATTTTAGGGATGAAGTCCACGACGTATTCGGCGCCCCGGTATATTTCCTTGTGGCCCTTTTGCCTGCCGTAGCCTTTGACTTCCATGATCGTCATGCCCTTTACCCCGATTTCGTTCAGGGCCTCCTTGACGTCGTCCAGCTTGAAAGGTTTGATGATGGCCTCTATTTTTTTCATGACGAATTCCTCCATATCGTGCGGATTGGATTTTATTGTTATTGGATCGATCAACGGGAGGATTTATCACAAATTAAAAAATATGTGCAAAAAAAGAATAAAAAAACCTCCTCCTCTGTAGGAAGAGGTTTTTTTATCCACACAGTTCCGACCATGTGCGGTTCGTGCATGCCGGAATCCCGATGTTTCCGCTTCCGCCCGAATGTCGTGCCGGAAATCGTCCCGAATGTCGCTTCGAAACAGGTCAGGCTTCGTAAAGAACCGCAAGGATGGTGGCGGTGCCTTCCTTGGCCATTATGATGTGCGGCGTAGTCGACAGATAGTAGGCGCTGTCTCCCGGAAACAGATCGAACGATTCCTCGCCGATGCGAAGCGAAGCGGTACCCTCCAGGACGTAGATGAATTCTTCGCCCTCGTGGCAGGACCATTCCGGTTCCTCGAGCGATTCCAGTTGGACGATCAGCGCCTCCATATGACGACCTCGCACTTCGGGCGCGAGGCTTTTGTATGAATAGGCCTTTTGCTTTCCCTTTTTGGACGTGGTTCTAGAGACGGTCTTCCGTTCGCCTTTTCGGGTGATGGAATACAACTTGTCGCCGACTCCCGAGACCAGGCGCCCGAACGCGCTGTCCAACGCCTTGGACAGCTTCATGGTCGTGCCCAGTTGCGGCTGGACTTCGTTCTTTTCGATGCGGGACAGCAAATCGACCTCGAATCCAGTCATTTTGCTCAGTTCTTCAAGCGATATGCCCTTGTCCTCTCGGATTTGCCTCACGCGCTCCCCGATGGCCGCGACGTCCTTGCCGCTCGATTTCGATATGTCGCCCGTGAGGTCTTCGAAAAAATCCACGTTGATGTGAGGAGTTTTGTCGTTTTTTTGCATGTTTCGCTCCTATTGATTGAAAAAGCCTTGCATCCGAAGCGGCTTGGTTTCCGTTTCAACCCGCGCGCTTGTATTTTTCCGGCAGGACCGCATTTTCGGCCCAGTCTTCCGGAAGCTTCCGTCCCGGCTTTTCCCCGAATTTTTCCTTTAGCTTCTCGAGTCCGGGACGCGCAAATTTCGGGTGTCCATCCTTGAGGGTCCGTCCGTTTAAGATGGCTTCGGAACGAAGCCTGCGCCCGATGGTCTTTTCCAGCTGCTTTCCCAGCCAAAGTATGCGGTCCACGTCGTAGCCGTGCTCGATTCCCATCTCGTCTATCTGGACCAGCGTGTCCTCTAGTGTAACCAAGCCGACGTAGCGGGGATCTTCGTAATAATACTCGCCGGTTCCCTTGACCGGACAGTCGTCCAGGAAATTGGCGGGTTGCCCCCCGAGTCCGCCCAACGTGGCCTCGAAATGGGCGATCCCGGCTTGCAGTGCCGCCAGGACCGAGGCCGACGCCATTCTTTTGGTTTCGTGAAAGTGGGCGATATGCACGTCCACGTCCGGGATTTCGTCCAGAATCATGGAATAGTATCGATATACGTCCGGCGCGGAGGCGCTTCCGTCGTGATCGGCGTGTTCGACGTCGTGCGCCCCCAGTTCCAGCCATCTTTTTGTAAACTCGACCGCGTCCTTCATGTCCGTCGCCCCTCCGATGGGGCTTCCCCAAATGGTGCTCACGGTCCCGCACATCTTCATGCCCGCGTCGTTGCATTTCCTGACGCATCTTTCGGCTTCCTTCCAGTAGGCCGGAAGCGTCGTCCCCGAATTGGCGAAATGGTGCTCCTCCTCCGTGGAAACCATCATCAGCAAACGGTCTGGGCCGATCCCCGCCTCCTTTAGCCGGATCGCGCGGTCTACAGCCGGCTCACGGATGGTTATGGCCGTAAATACGATGTCGTCGTAGTTTATGCCCTTCTTTTGGCATCGCTTCCTGAACGTTTCGCTTCGAAGATGAGTCAGCACTTCCTCCGCGTCCCGAAACTGCGGCATGAGAAACGGATTTCCGAGATTGGTCGCCTCGATGTTCCGGCATCCCGCGAATACGAGTTCCTCCAGGTAGAATATTTTCGCGGGGGTCGAGACGAACTTTTCCTCGTGCTGGAAACCGTCCCGTACGGTAATGTCTCCAATAGTGACTTTCTTCGGCATCCTGGGAAAAATTTTCCAGTAATCGTATTCGGTCATGGCTCCCCCCTTTTTTTTCTTCGGTTAAAATCTCAGGTTTCCGAAAGAAGGCTCCCCTATGGGTTTCAAAAGGCTTACTTCGAACGCCATGGACAGCCAATCCCTGATTTCGGAGAATTTCAGTACCCGGTCGTTCAACAGCCTCGCTCCGCAATAGAAAGGATGGGCCTCTCCGTCGTACTTGTCGATCATCTTTTGCCTGAAAGCCTCTTTCTCTAGGTCGGTCATGGGATTTCCGTCCGCCTCCCGCTTTCTTTCCTCGATGGAAAGCAAAACGCCCGCGGCGCTTCTTCCGCTCATGACCGACGTCCTCGAGCGCATGGTGGCGAATAGAAAATGCGGACGGTAGGCTCTTCCGCACATGCCGTAATTGGCGGCCCCGTTGTCCGGACCGATCACCAGCTGAATCCTGGGGACCTGCGCGCAGGACACGGCTCTGACCATGTCCGCCCCGTATTTTCCGATTCCAGTCTGCTCCGATTCCGATCCGACCATGTACCCGGGCGAGTTTTGAACGAATAGAAGCGGAATTTTCTCCTGGGAACAGCGGACGATCCACTCGGTGGCTTTCCTGGCCGCCTCGACAAAGATAATGCCCACGGAGTTGGCGGCAATGACGCCGACCGGAAGTCCTTTCAGACGGATTTTTCCTGTGACGATGTTGTCGCCGCGTCCCGGCGCGTAGTTTTTCTTGTACTCGATGAAATATCCGTCGTCCGCGACGGCTTCGACGAACGCCCTGGCGTCGACGCCCTTGTGTACGGCCGCCGGCAGGATTTCGTAGACGGTTTGCTCAGGCGCCAAGGGCGGCCTCTCCTCGTACCTGTGAAGACGAAGCTTCTGGGGCGGTTCCAGGGACAGGATTTCCCGCACGATTCGAATCCCTTCCTCCTGGGTCGCGCAGAAATGGTCCGCCCCGCCCGACATCTGCGTATGGACCTTCGCCCCTCCCAGTTCCTCCGCCGTGATAACCTCTCCCGTGGCCATTTTCACCAGAGGCGGTCCGCCCAGGAAAGAGTAGGCCAGCTTGTCGATCATCACGGACTGGCAGGCCATGAAGACGATATACGCCCCGCCCGCCGTGTTTCCGCCCGTGCTGAGCGTGATCTGCTTTAGCCCCATGGCGGACATCCGGGCCATATTGTAGAACATGGAGCCGAAATGCTGGTCGTCCGGAAAGACGTCGGCCTGCATGGGAAGGTACGCCCCCCCGGAGTCCGCGATGTAGACGCAGTTCAGACCGCAGCGCTCGGCGATCGCCTGCGCCCGCATGTGCTTTTTCAACGTAACGGGAAAATAGGTTCCGGCTTTGACCCTGCTGTCGTTGCCGATGATCATGGTCCAGTTGCCATGGATTTTCCCGATACCGGTCACGATTCCCCCGCAGGGCACGTCCGCCACCCCCGGATAGTTCATCCCGAATCCGGCGATCCGGCTCAGCTCGTAGAACGTCTCTCCCTGATCGATCAAATCGTCGATCAACTCCCGGACCTGCCTCTTGCCCTGGCTCGCCAACCGGTCCACCGCCTTTTGTCCGCCGGGCCAGGTTGCATGGTATACGCGCTCGTCCAGCTTCAGTTCCTCGTTCTCCCAGAACCAACGGTTTTGCTCTCTCTCTTCAGACATATTCATCCCCGATTCATCGAGAAGGTAATGTTTATCTGCCTTTGAACTCCGGTTTGCGTTTTTCCTTGAACGCTTTCAACGCCTCCCTGCGGTCCTCGGTGGGAATGGTCGCCCAGTAGGCGTGGGATTCGATGGCGAGACCGGTGTGAATATCGGTTTCCATGCCGTGGTTGATGGCGAACTTGGCCTGTTCGATCGCTATGGGACCGGTTTCCTTGATCATTTCGACAATTTTCATGCATTCGTCGAGAAGCGAGCCGGACTCGCATGTCTTGTTGACCAAGCCGATATCCAACGCTTCTTTCGCATCGACTCTTCTTCCGGTGAAAATCAATTCCTTGGCCTTTCCAACTCCAATCAGCCTCGGAAGCCGCTGGGTGCCGCCCGCGCCCGGTATGATGGCAAGACGCGTTTCGGTCAATCCCATCGAGGCGTTTTCCGAGGCGATCCGGATGTCGCAGGCGAGAGCCAGTTCGGTCCCGCCCCCCAGCGCGATGCCGTTTACCGCCGCGACAACCGGTTTGTCGAGTTGTTCGATAGACTCGAAAAGATTCCGGATCGCGAATATGAACTTTTTCACCTCCGCCGGCTCCATGGTCGCGCGCTCCTTTAGATCCGCCCCGGCGCAAAACGCTTTTCCCCCCGCTCCCGTTACGATTACCGCCCGCGTACTTCCGTCGAAGCGAAGATTCTCGATCTGCTCCTTCAAGGCGTTCAAAAGCGCGAAATTCAGCGAGTTCATCGCTTCCGGGCGATTCAGGGTCAAAATCGCCGCGCCGTTTTCTTTTTTAACCTGGAGAATCGACGATTCGTTCATGCCTGCCTCCTTTTTCTTTCGACCCGGTCAACATCCGATATACCTGGAAATGACGATACGCTGAACCTCCGAGGTCCCCTCGCCGATATCCAGGAGTTTTTGGTCGCGGTAGAATCGCTCCACGTCGTATTCCTTCATGAGACCGTACCCGCCGTGGATTTGCACGGCGTGATTGGCCACGCGTCCCATGAGTTCGGAACAGTACAGCTTGGCCATGGCGGCCTCTTTGGCGAACGGGCGGTTCTGGTCTCTAAGCCAGCAGGCCTTGTACAGAAGATTCCTGCCGCATTCGATTTCCATGGCGCAGTCGGCCAGCTTAAACGCCACCGCCTGGAACTTGCCGATGGGCTGCCCGAACTGTACGCGGCTTTTGGCGTATTTGAGGGCCATCTCATAAGCCCCTTGTGCGCCGCCCAGCCCCATGGCCCCGATCGACAGCCTTCCGCCGTCCAAGGTTTGCAGCATCTGGTGAAAACCGTCCCCCTGTTTTCCCAAAAGGTTCGAATGGGGAACGCGGACGTCGTCGAAATAGAGTTCCGCCGTGTTCGAGGCGCGCCACATCATTTTCCTGTGCATGGGCACGGCCTTGAAACCGGGCGTTCCGCTTTCCACGATAAAGCAGGTGTATTCCGGCTTGCCGTTGGGAAGCTTGCCCGTGACCGCCTGTACCGTCACCCCCATCGTAAGCTCGCAGGCGGCGTTGGTGATGAAAATCTTGGAACCGTTGACGACCCACTCGTCGCCGTCTTTTACAGCGGTGGTCTTGCTGCCGCCCGCGTCGGACCCCGCCGTGGGCTCGGTCAGACCGAATCCCCACAGGCCCTCTCCCGTGCAGAGTTTCGGAAGATATCTGCGCTTCTGCTCCTCGTCGCCGTAATAATAGATCGGGCCGATTCCCAGCGAGTTGGCCGCCGCGATAGTGGCCGCCTGGGAACCGTCCACGCGGGCGATTTCCTCGACGGCTATGATATAGGACAGGTAATCGAGGGCCTGGCCCTCGTACTTTTCTCCCACGAACATGCCGAAAAGTCCGATCTCGCCCATTTTCAGGGTCAGTTCCGGCGAAAACTCCTCCTTTTCGTCAAGTTCCTGGGCGACGGGCGCGATTTCGCTTTGGGCGAACTTGCGCACCTCCTTGCGAATCATTTCCTGTTCTCTGGTCAGGTCAAAGTTCACAGATTCCTCCTTTCCGCAGGGCCTGTGGTTTGATCCGTCGTTTTTTTCGTTTCCGGAATTTCATTAACGCTAACACCCTCAAAGTTCCCAGGGTTTGTGGAAACGGCCGAGAGAGCACTAGGCCAAGATATTCATAGCATTCCTGTGGATATGGTTGTCAAATGTTTTTTAATAAATGAATCCCGTTCGTTTTTTATTGAGCCCTGCAAACATTCTGAACGAAGGAAGGAGCCTGCTTCGAAGGTTGGGCGCTCCGCCCGCTTGATATCCGATCTTTTTCGACATATAACTTCGCCCTGATGCGCGGATTTCCATTCTTATTAATAGGTGTGCGATCAAGAAATTACTTGACAACCCGAAATCATACCCTGTATTTTCGAGTGAGCGCTCGTTCAGCAGTCCGACTCGGTTTACCAAGTGGGTATCGGCATCCAATTTCACAAACAATTCAAGGGGTTGGCGCATCGGACCAACCCTCTGGTAAGGGAGCATGAAAATTCAGAGCCGTCAAAACCGGTTGAAAGACGTACCAACGCAAATAAAAAATCCCGATTTGGTTATCAAACGTCGCAGACAGATCGTGGACGCGGCGGTCCAGCTGTTTATCGAGAAGGGCTTCCACAAGACGACAACCAGGCAGATAGCCGGGGCGGCGGGCTTTTCCATCGGATCGTTGTACGAATACGTGGCGTCCAAGGAGGATGTCCTGTATTTGGTATGCGATGCCATCCACTACGAGGTCGAGCAGGGAGTCAACGAGGCGCTGGCGAGGACCTCCGACGGCGAGGCGGCGCTCACGGAGATGATTCGCGAATACATCCTGGTTTGCGACCGCATGCGCGACCACCTGCTGCTCATCTACCAGGAAACCAAGTCTCTTCCAAAGCAGTGGCGAAAACGGGTCCTCGAAAACGAGGTGCGCATCACCAACATTTTCACCAACGTGCTGAAAAAGATCGCCGAATCCGGCGAAATGCCCAACCTGGACGAATGCTCGCTCGAGCTGATCGCGCACAACATCACCGTTTTGGGCCATATGTGGACTTTCAGGCGCTGGTATCTGGATCGTATGTATACCATCGACCAGTATATTAAAATCCAGACGGATTTTATTCTCGGCCTTTCCATCGGAAAAGGAGGAAAGACATGAGCGAGGAAGTCGAGGTTTATCGTCCCGAAAATCCCGTTCGGGTAGTGACGGCCACGTCTCTTTTCGACGGCCACGACGCTTCCATCAACATCGTCCGGAGAATATTGCAGGACACGGGCGCGGAGGTGATCCACCTGGGGCACAACCGGTCGGCGCAAGAAATCGTGGATGCGGCGATCGAGGAAGACGCCCAGGGAATCGCCGTTTCCAGCTACCAGGGAGGCCATGTGGAGTTTTTCAAGTACATGGTCGATCTTCTGCGCGAAAAAGGCGCGCCGAAAATCAAGGTGTTCGGCGGCGGCGGCGGAGTGATCGTCCCCGCCGAAGTAGAGGAATTGGAATCCTACGGCGTGGCGAAAATCTATTCTCCCGAGGACGGCGCCAAATGGGGGTTGCAGGGGATTGCAAATCACTTGGTCCGCCTGATCGATTATCCGACCGTCGGGGACGGCGATTTCCGGATCGAAAAGCTGGACTGCGCGGACAAGCTTGAAATAGCGAGACTGATTACGTATTTGGAGCGGGGAAACAGAAACGACGACGGCCGTTGGGAAAAAGTCAGGAAGCGACTCGAAAAAAAGGCCGACGCGAAGAAGATGCCGGTGCTGGGGTTTACGGGCACGGGAGGCGCTGGAAAATCCTCGTTGACCGACGAAATCATACTGCGGTTTTTAAACGACGCGCCCGAGGCGTGCGCGGCGGTCGTCAGCTGCGATCCGTCCAGGAGAAGGACGGGCGGCGCGCTGCTGGGGGACCGGATTCGCATGAACGCCATTTCCACCCCCCGCATCTACATGCGATCCCTTGCCACCCGGCACTCCAGCACGGAAATTCCCGAGGCCCTGCCGGACGTCCTGCTTGCGTTGAAAGCCGCCGGTTTCGACCTGATCGTCGTCGAAACCGCCGGAATTGGCCAGGGCGACTCCAGAATAGTCGATCTCGCGGATGTTTCCGTTTACGTCATGACGAGCGAATACGGGGCGCCGTCGCAGCTGGAAAAAATCGACATGCTCGATTTCGCCGACCTCGTGGTCGTGAACAAGTACGAGAAGAGGGGAAGCGAGGACGCGGTCAGAGACGTTCGAAAGCAGGTCCAGAGAAACCGAAAGGCTTTCGACAAGCTCCCGGAGGAAATGCCGGTCTACGGGACCATAGCGAGCAAGTTCAACGACGACGGCGTCACGGCCCTCTACCATGCGATACTCGACGAAATCGAAAGAAAGACCGACGTGAAGTTCGAATCGCGCTACGAAAGAAAGCCGATAAAGACATCGACTTCCAAAACGGTCATCATCCCGTCGGAGCGAATCCGGTACTTGCCGGAAATTTCCGAAACGGTCAGAAAATACCACCGGGAAACCAAGGACCAAGCCGCCGCCGTTCGAAAAGCCTGGCACTTGGAGGAGACGGCAAAGGCTCTTGCCGGAGACTCCTTGGAAGCGGACACGGAAAAGCTTCTCGCGAGACTCAAAGAGGAAACGGAAAAGGCGAAAAAGGAGATCAAACCGGAAACCGAAAGGCTTTTCGAGGAGTGGGAAGGCCTGAAAGCCACATACGGGCGGGACGAGCTTGTCTACCGTGTCCGGGACAAGGAAATCAGGGTGCCGCTGTACACGGAGTCTCTTTCCCGAAAGCGCATCCCGAAAATCGCGCTTCCCAGTTTCGCGGACAGGGGAAGGTTCTACCGGTGGCTGCGCGAGGAGCATCTTCCCGGCCATTTTCCCTTCACCGCCGGGGTTTTCCCGTTGCGACGAGTCGACGAAGAACCCACGAGAATGTTCGCGGGCGAGGGGGACCCGGCGCGCACCAACCGCCGGTTCAAACTTCTTTCCGCCGACTACGAGGCCAAGCGCCTTTCCACCGCGTTCGATTCCGTGACCCTTTACGGTTGGGACCCCGACGTTCGCCCGGACATCTACGGAAAAGTAGGCACTTCGGGAGTGAGCGTCTGCACATTGGACGACGTCAAGGTCCTTTACGGCGGATTCGATCTGTTTTCGCCCAAGACTTCCGTGTCCATGACCATCAACGGCCCGGCCCCGATCATTCTGGCTATGTTCCTGAACGCCGCCATCGACCAGAAAGCGGACCGTATCGTTGCCGAAAAGGGAAAGCAGCCGACCGCCGACGAATACGAGGAGATGAAGGCCCAAGTCCTCTCGTGCGTCCGAGGGACGGTCCAGGCTGACATCCTGAAGGAGGACCAGGGCCAGAACACGTGCATCTTCTCCATCGATTTCGCCCTAAAAATGATGGGGGACATCCAGGAATATTTCATCGAGCACAAAGTGAGGAACTTCTATTCGGTATCGATTTCGGGATACCACATCGCCGAGGCGGGAGCGAACCCGATCAGCCAGCTCGCCTTCACCTTGGCGAACGGCTTCACGTACGTGGAATACTACCTTTCCAGAAACATGCACATCGACAGCTTCGGGCCGAATTTGTCCTTTTTCTTCTCCAACGGCATGGACCCGGAGTATACGGCCATCGGAAGGGTGGCGCGCCGCATCTGGGCGATCGCCATGAGGGAGAAGTACGGAGGATCGAAACGGTCTCAAATGCTCAAGTACCATATCCAGACATCGGGAAGATCGCTCCACAGCCAAGACCCCCAATTCAACGACATTCGCACCACGCTCCAGGCCCTTTGCGCCATTTACGACAACTGCAACAGCCTTCACACCAACGCCTTCGACGAGGCCATCACGACCCCCAGCCACGAATCGGTGCGCCGCGCATTGGCGATTCAGCTGATCATCAATCGGGAATGGGGCCTTGCCCGGTGCGAAAACAACAACCAAGGAAGTTTCGTGGTCGAGGAACTGACGCGCTTGGTGGAGGAGTCCGTGCTGGAGGAGTTCGACCGCATCGGCGAACGAGGCGGCGTTCTCGGCGCAATGGAGACCGGCTACCAGCGAAGCAAGATCCAGGAAGAGTCGCTGTACTACGAACTCTTGAAGCATTCGGGAAAGCTTCCCATCGTCGGAGTCAACACGTTCAGGGACACGGACGCCGGCGGCGACGACTTCATGGAGGAACTGGAACTTTCCCGGGCGACGGAGGAGGAAAAACGTTCCCAGCTGGAACGTCTGGAACAATTCGAGCGGAGGAACAAGGACAAGACCTCCGAAGCGTTGAAAAAACTTCAGAAAACGGCGCTCTCCGGCGGCAACGTTTTCGCGGAGCTGATGGACGCCGTGCGCGTTTGCAGCTTGGGGCAGATCACCCAAGCGCTGTACGACGTGGGGGGCAAATACAGGCGGAACATGTGACAGTGCTTCGGATTGCGAAAATATCAATATCCTTTCTTTTGTTTCGTATTTCCCCCGAAAAAACATAGAACAGGTCGAATTTCAATTCGACTTTTATTCTTGACAATCGGCTTGCTTTCTGACATTCGTATAGCCGTCGAATGCGATTACCGGGCCTGACTTTACATCGGCCGTTTGGATATCGGCGCGTTTGCAGTCGCGGCTTTAGCCGGGCCTCCCCTAACGGCTAAAGCCACGACTGCAAACGCGCAGGCCGCAATTGAATCCAAGCCCGATTTTCTGAAAAAGATCGAACGATTGGAACGATG
>CAZNTU010000027.1:0-38122 GCA_964575975.1 uncultured Desulfobacteraceae bacterium | reverse complement strand
AACCAATAACCAATAACCAATCAACCAATCAACCAACAAACTACGCCCCCGAATTCGGTTTCTCCTGGATTTTCGCGTCCGCGGAGAACGGCTTGTCCCGGCTTACGACGGTCGCGTACGAAAAGTCTTCCTCCACGGCGTTCGTTTCAATAACGGCTATCGGCTTGGGCGCGGGCGAGAGCATCCGTCCCTTGTACTCGATCGGCCTTTGCTCCTCGAGGACTTCGAATTTCGTCCCGACGGCCACGCCCTGCCTGGAACCGATGTTGATCATGATCCGGGCTCCGTCGGCCTGGACCACGAAACCTCTGAGCGGATATTTTTGCGCCAAGGAATCGGCGATTTTCCGATTCAGGCTGTCCAGCCCGGATTCCAAGGAACCCGAGGAGGAGAACTGCTCGGAGAGGACTTTGGCGACGGCGGTGGTTTCGGTGTCGATAAGGCGAAGGTTCAGCATGGTGTTTCCTGGAAGCATGAAAAGAGTTCCTGTTCCGAGGACCTTGGCGGCGAGAACCCGTCCAAGCCAAAGGGCGGTTTCCGGGTCCGCAAGGTCGCTGGAGCCAAGGTTGAGTTCCTCCATAAGCCGTTCGATCAGGACGCGTTCGACAACCTGGACTCGACCTCCCGTATTCAGCAGGTCCGAAAGCCCGGTCACGACGACGGTCGAAAAGCCGTCGCGCTCCGACAGCCCGCCCGTTTCCCTGAAATCCACGAAGGAGACGATCAGGGGACGAGACGTCCACGTGTCTTCCGCCTTTTTGCCCCATGACGAATGCTGGCTCCGGTATCTTTCGGCCAACTCCTTCACGAGCCTGTCCACGCGCTCCTTTTGGCTGGAATCGTTTTGCATGGCCGCCATTTGCGCCGCGTTTTTGGCGAGCACGGAGGAGAAGGCGTCGTTTCCATCGACGGAAAGAGCCTTTTCGTACGCTTGCAGGGCCTTGTCCCATTGGCCTTCCTTTTCGTAGGCCATGCCCTTGTTGGAAGTGGCCTCTATGAAGTAGGGATCGATATCGACGGCCTGGTCGTAAAGCCGCCTGGCCTGGTCGAACTTTCCGACGCTGGCGTGGAAGCGTCCGAACTGGTTGTAGGCGAGGGCTTTCTGGTGCGGTTCGGCCTCGGTTTTCTCCACCGCCTTTTTCAACTCCTCGGCGGCTTCTTCCTTTTTGTTCCGGCCGTAGAGAACCTCGGCCTTGACCACGTGCGCGAAGGAGCGCCGGGGAGCTTTCTTTTGGACTTCCTCGGCGGTCTTCACGGCCTTTTCGGCCTCCCCCTTCTCGAGGTAGACTGCGGCGAGCCCCTCCTTGCCGAGCACCTCGGACTCGGTATCCTGCTTGGAGGCGAGTTCGTCGAACACTTTTTCGGCCTTGTCCACGTTGCCGTCCTTGAGTTCGGCGTACCCTTCGACGGCTTTGGCCATTGCATTCTTCGGATTTGTCCTGACCGCCTCTTGGGCGATAGCCTTGGCGACCGTTGTCTTTTTGCGCTGGAGATTTCTCTCGGCCAGTCTCGCGAGCATTACCTCGGTGGTCTTGCCCCCGCCCTGGAAGTAGTCCATTACCTTCAGTTCGGGGCCGACGATGCAGACGACGGGAAGAATCATCGTGGCGTAGTAGGCTTTGGCGATTCCGGAACTATCGACCAAGATCGGAAAACCCGGCTTTTTTTCCGTAACAAACCCCGTCGTCTTCTCCTTGGGCGATCGGGAGATTCCCCAGACGGTCAAATCGGCGTCGGCGAATTTGCGGGAAAGCTCTCCCAGATTCAAGAGCATCTCCCGGCTGGATTCGCTGTCCACGTCGAAAAAGTACAATACGATCATCTGTTTGTTTTTAAGGGAAGAAAGGTCGTAAACCTTGCCGTTCGGGTCCTTTTCCCGAAACAGGGGCGCCGGAGTTCCGGCCTTTATCATGGCGAGCGAGTTTCCGACCCAAACCCCCAACACGAGCAACAAGGGCGTAACGATTCGGACTGTTCTCAGGAATATTTTCATCTTGAATCCTCCAGGGGTTGAAGTTGTATGAGGCTTACAATTCATAGGCGAAGGTTCGCTACTTTCCGAAAGATCGCGGACTATTATAATATTCCCGAAATATTGTCTCAAGGCGGGAAATAGTTCGGAGTTCGGCCGCTAATATTCGAACCTAAGCCCTGCGGCAAACTGATGGCTGTTTATGTCCTTGAGTCCGAGAATCGTCTCGTAGTCAATGAACGCCATGAAACCGCTGGGGAAAACCATGGCCAGGCCAAGGCCGAAATTGAAATAGTCTCTGCCGGGATCGTCGGAGGTAATTAAAACAACGTTGTCCTCCTCGAGATTGGGGACGCCTTCGAGCGAATTAAAGAATCGCCCCTTGAAGGTCCTGGAATCGCTTTCGTATTCGTGCTCCCACTCCAGCCGCATATAGGGCGAAAGGACTCCGAGATTCGTGCTGAAAACGTAAGTCGCCTGCCCGCCCAAGGATGTGGTGAACGATTCGATGTTCCGATCGTCCCATTGGATGGCAAGACCATGGCCGGGATTGGTCTTGGAGTTTTCGAGCTTTTTGGTGTAGCCGTCGATTTCGGACTTCAGGTAGCTGGCCCTGAGATAGGGGCCGAAAGAAAACGAATCCCGGTTGAAATTGTAACCGGCGCCGATGCTGAACGAGAAGTCGTCGCCGTCGGGGTCCGCCTCGAACTTCCGGTTCACCGTCGCGACTGCGTTGGGATCGGCGCTCCGCAAGGAATATTGTACCCTGCCCGCCTTCTCGTACTCCTTGCTGCCGTAGCTTCCGACCGCGTCGATGTGGAAGTCGTCGAAATAATAGGTACCGTAAAAAGACAGACCGTGGCCTTCAGCGTCGACATTCCCGGCGGGAGGGTCGAAATCCACGGTGGCATATCCGTATTCGACGGCGCCCCCGAAGACGAAATTGTCCGTCAAACGGTAATCGACGCCGGCGGTCAGTCCCCGAAGGTTCTCCACCGCACGGGAAACCTGCGGAGTGGGCGTCGCGCTTCGGACAAACACTTTGGAGGGTTCTTCTTCCGCGCGTATGCTCGCGTCGGCCAACAAGACGGAGAAGAGCAAAACAACGGCCGCGACTGTAAAAAAACACGGTCTGCGCCTGTCGACTTGGCTTCCGCCCCCCTTGTATCCTGCAAATCGCGTTGAAACTATCCCATCTCCCATCTCCTTTCTCCCGTTCCATCCCTCCTGACTCCGATATCGTACCATAATCATGAAATCCGCTGTTTCAAAAAGCGTCCCCTGCGGCTGGCCAGGATATTGTAAATGACAAGAAACTTGAGTCGACAACTCTCTCCCGCAGATCGAGTTTCATTTTACAATTCGCCGGACCAAAAAACAAGTTCCAAACGGAAACCGTTATCGAAAGCATTTGAAAAAAAGCCCCCGGTCATTCAATTGATATCAGACTTCCCGGCTTCCGAGGTCTTGCGTCTTGTTCTAAAAAACCGGAGAATTCAATTTGACGAAAAGGGGAGTTGGGCCTGGTTCGACAAGGTCGATCTGGGCGGCCCAATCGTAATAATCCCGCTTGGTAAGCCGGAGTTCGTGCTTTCCAAGCGGGACTTCGACATCCAACGGCGTTGCGCCTATCAGCTTGCCGTCAAGGAAAAGCCGGGCTCCTTCGGGCTCTGTCTCGACCTTCAGGATTGCAAGAGTTGCGGGAGGTTCTTCGGGGTTCTTTTCCTCGGCAATCGCCGAGGAGGCTTTTTCCGTTTCAGTGATTTCGACGACTGGAATGCCGGGAACGAACGTTTTCTCCGAAGAGAGTCCGGGTTTTGCCATCCCGTGGTCCTGCGCGGGAGCGGGGCCGGGTCCTTCGGGCTTGGAAACCCGGGTTTCGGGAGTCGCGACAGGAACAGGTGCCGGCGCGGGCCGCGATTTTTCATAGTATAGATAGCCGCCGCCAGACAAGACGAGAAGAACGGCAATCGCGGCCAAAAGAGGAGCCTTGGATTTTTCGCGGGTCTTCGTCTCCTGCTTTCCGGGCGTGCCTGGCATTCTCAAGTCCAAGGCTCTCAAGTCGTCGGCAATCTCTTTGGCAGTGGCGAAGCGCTTTTCAGGATCCTTTTCGAGCGCTTTCAGAATAATGCCGGAAAGGCGCGCGGGGACTTTTTGTTCGAGACGGCCGGGCGGTTCGGGAATCTGTTGGGCGATGGCGTTGAAAATGGAGGGCAGGCTTTTGCCCGTGAAGGGCCTTTTTTCGGCGGCCATTTCGTAGAGCATCACGCCCATGGAAAAAATGTCGCTCCGTCCGTCGACCGGCTTTCCCATGAGTTGCTCGGGTGACATGTAATAAGGCGTGCCCAGAATTTCTCCCGCCTGGGTCAGCTGGGGAGCGTTGGGTTCCTCGATGCGCGCGATGCCGAAATCGGTGATTTTCAACTGCCCTTCGTGGGTGACGATTATATTGGATGGTTTGATGTCTCTGTGGACGATTCCCTTTTGATGGGCATAATGGACGGCATCGGCCATCTGGACGCCCATATCGACGATCTCGGAGAATTCGAGCCTTCTTTCCTTCAATATTTCGTCGAGGGGTTTTCCCTCGAGGAACTCCATGGCGATAAAAACGGTTCCCTGGTCGCGCCCGACATCGTACACGGTGACGATATTCGGGTGGGAAAGCCGTCCGATGGCCATGGCCTCTTTCAAAAAGCGCTTTAAGAACGCTTCGCTGGCGACACGGTCCTCGCGGAGGACCTTCAACGCGACCATTCGGTCTATTCGCGGGTCGTGGGCCTTGAAGACCACTCCCATCGCGCCCTTTCCCAATTCCTGTACGACCTTGTATCGTCCGTATTTCATTTTTCCTCGATTCCCCCGATCCGTATTCCTTTGACGAATTCGACGACAGTTTCGAAGGGTATCAGAAAACCGAGGGAGTCGGTTCCGCGGAGCCTTCCCTTCACGACGGAGACAAAAGAGCCGCCGGCGTCGAAAACGGGACTTCCGCTGCTTCCCGGATGAATTTTCATATTCACCTGCCAATAGACAAGATCGTCCACCCGCCGGGGAGGGCCGTTGACGATGCCCGGAAAAACGGTGCCTCTCAGGTTGTTCGGACATCCGACAGTGTAGAGTCTTTCGCCGACGCCCAAAAGGTTTCTCCCTTTTTCAAGGGCGACACGCGACATTAACTTCAAATCCACCTTGATCAGGGCCAGATCCAAGCGGTGGTCGGCCTTTACGACCCTGCCGGCCGCCTGTCTGCCGTCGAAAAAGGTGACATTCAGTTCCTGGTGTCCCTTCAAGTCGTGCGCCGTAGCCAAAACAAGCCCGTCTTCGTCGACGATAAACCCGGAAAACTGGAGGCGCCTGTCGGAAAGCACCGATTCCAGGCAAACGACGGACTCGGCCAGGGAAAGAATCGCGGAGGGCACGTAGGACGCGGCATTGTCCCCCTCGATCACGACCTTTTGCGCGTTGGTCATCACATGGTTTCCGAGTCGTTCGAGTTCCTTGTCTTCCCCTTTTCCGTTGTTTGCGTAGGACAGGAAAGCCTCGGTGGCGCTACCGGATATCGGTCGCAGGACTATTTTCCATTCCTCGCCGTTTTTTCGGGCGGAAAGTACTACGTCGCCGTTTTCCAGGCCATTTCTGCGAATTTCGCAATTTTGAAGGGATAAGAATTCATAAACCAGTTTTTCGGTTTCGGACAGGGGAATCGGGTACGAATCCGGAGGTCGCGCGTCCGCGACCGACTGGTTCTGGGAGGGGGGAGCGAGGGCGGGGCTGCGGGTATCGGAAAAGTACCGGTCCCGGGACATGGCCCGGGAGCACGAAAAAACCAGAAACATGAAAAGCAGAACGCCCAAGTATTCGGGCACTCCGGCTTCAGGGCGAAGCCCTTTCGAAAATTTCGGCATCGGCGCACTTCGTCATTATTTGATTTGACACAGAACCACGGTCACGTTGTCGGCGCCCCCGGCGGCCTTGGCCAATTCGATGAGCGCGTCCACCTTGTCCTCCAGCGTGGAATCGGAAGCCATCACCTCTCGAATTTGCTCGTCTTCGACCATGTCGGAAAGACCGTCGGAGCACAAAAGAAAGATATCCTTGGTCTGGGGTTTCATCTTGACGATGTCGAGGGCCAGTCCGTCGGAAATCCCCACGGCGCGCAAAATAACGTTTCGGAGGGGGTGCTTTCTGGCCTCCTGGACCGTTATGCGTCCCTGTTCGATCTGCTCCTGGACCAGGGAATGGTCTCTTGTGATCTGCCGAAGGTTGCCGTTCCGATATCGATAGGTGCGGCTGTCTCCGATGTGCCCCAATACCATCTCCTCGTCCGAAAAGGCAATCAACTCCGCCGTGCAGCCCATGCCCTTGTGGGAGGGGTTTTCCTCGGCATGCCGAAGGATTCTTTCGTTGGCGGACTGGAAAACGGCCTGGACCAATTCGACAACGGCTCGACCGGGCGCGCTCCCGACATCGGAAAAGAGTTTTTGCGCGGTTTCGGCGAAAATGCCGCTGGCAAGCTCTCCGGCCGCCGCTCCGCCCATGCCGTCGGCCACCATGCAAATTCCCTTCCTTTCATCGATGTAGAACGAGTCCTCGTTGTTTGGTCTCTTCAATCCAACGTCAGTTTTTCCAATGGAATCGATTTTAATCATACTTCGTCTCTGAGAAGCAATGTTTATATGTTTTCGACCGCATTTTTTTCGACAAGACGGGCAATGTTAACCAAAAATCGACGCAAGATCAAATACTATTACGCAGGACGAGGTTTTCGGAGCATATTATTTTTCCTTGACATCATGCCGCGAATCTAAATAATTATAGTTGTCGTAAAATGCGGAGAACAAATTCTTCGAATTTGTCTCGCAAGCCAATTCTTTAAGACAATAGGAAACAAATTTTAAAATCTGCTCCGATACGGGTAAAATGAAAACAAAACCGCTCATCATCGTACAACTCGTTCATATCGAAGGACCGTTCAAAGGCCAAATCCAAGAATTGTCCGACCCCGAAATCCTGATAGGACGCCATCCTTCTTGCCAGGTCCGCTTTCCGGTCGATCATGCCATCATATCCCGAAAGCACGCGAAGATCGTTCGTGACGGCAACCGATTCAAATTCGTGGACCAGAGTACGAACGGAACGTTCTTGAACGGAAAGAAGATCAAGGAGGCGATCCTGAAGGACGGAGACGTTTTGATTTTCGCCAAGGGCGGCCCCAAAATCAGTTTTCTGACCCGGACTTCGGACCGGGTGGCCGATGCCGAACCCGAGCCGGTTCTTTCCACAGAGGGCAAAACCGCCTTGGACGACATGGCTACGGATGCGTCCAGCCGTCGGGAGAAACAAACGGAACCCGCGCCGAAGCAGGCGTCCCAGCGCCAAGCTCCTCCGCGTCAGCCACCGGAGTTCCAGAATCATTCTTCGCCGCCATTCAAGGATATCCGCCCCGAAAAGGTCAAAATACCGTTGAGCGTGGTGTTCGGTCCTACTCTTCGCTCGTACAAGGAGCTTCCCATAATCATCGGGAGAAGTCCCGACTGCGACTTCCCCATGGAACACCCTCAGATCTTCGACCATCACGCCCAAGTGTTCTTTCACGAAAATCAATATTGGATCAAAGATCTTACGGGAAAAAAACTGGTGCTGATAGACGGGTCTCCTGTGGAACTCCAAGCTCCCCTTGTCACGAATTGCGAGGTGGGTCTTACTCGCAAGGGGCCCGATTTCAAGTTCCTGGGACAAGGAAGACTCGTCGAAATCGAAAAAACGTTCTCCTCCGCCATAGAGGAGGTCAAGGAAGAATTCAATGTCAACGAAGAGGAACCCGATGACGTGAAAAAAAAGCCGTCTTTGATCGACAAGCTTTGGCGGCGTTAGGGTATCGGGAGTCAGATCATGCCGGCACCGAAAATGCCTTTCAAGATATTGGCCCTCGCGCCGTTCAAAACGACCGGAGGAAAGCCTTGGGGCCAAGCCCCTGTCGCGATCGACAAAGCAAGCGTTTCCCAAGCCATGGAAGAACTGGGTATCGCGTTTTACGTCCCTTTGCCCAAGGACCTTTGCCCGGCCGGAGGAATCGACGTTAGGTGCTTCAAACCAAAGGATTTCGAGCCGGACGGAATGATCCAGGCCAACGTGTTTCTGAAAAACCTGGCCGACGCGGGCAAGTTCGTCGAAAAATCGGGGGGGGAGGGATTGACATCCGGTCAAATCGAATCGGGGCTTCAACGTTTTCCGGGCATTCCGCCGATCCGAATCGAGGCGGGGACTAAAAGGACGGCGAAAAAGGACGACGACAGTTTGGACAATCTTTTAAACCTGGTGGCGCTCCCCGGAGACAACGACTCGTCTCCGCCCTCCTACGCGAAGCTTTCGGCCCGGATACGAGAGTTGCTCCGGCTCGTTTTCAGCGAAATCTTCTCCGACGACCACTTCAGACGGGTGGACGAAGCCTGGCGAGGCTTGTCGCTCCTCCTGAACCAGGGAGGAATCGGCGACGATGTTCTCGTTGAGATCGCTCCTGTGGACATGGACACTTTAGAGGATACGTTGGGGGCATTGACGCCCGAACTGCTGGAAGGCCTTCCGTCGCTGATCCTGGTGGATTTGCCCTTCGACAATTCCGCAAGAAGCATCGATTTGCTGGAATCGGTAGCATCCTTTTCCGAAACGCTTCTCGTACCTTCGGTCGGGTGGATAACCCCTAATTTTTTTTATTTGGATTCATGGGACGAGCTTGCGAAACTTCCATACCTTCCTCACCTGATCGACGAGCCCGAATACGCGAAGTGGAGGAAACTCCGGGGACAGCCGAAGGCGAACTGGCTTGCGCTCGCCTTCAACCGTTTGTTGACCCGGTATCCCTATGGGCCGGAGAATCGTCCGCGTTCCGTGGATTTCAAGGAGCCTTTCCTGCCGTGGACAAGCCCTGTGTGGGCGATCGGGGCTCTCATGGGACGAAGCGCGGCCAAGTTCGGTTGGCCTACCCGGCTGAGCGACTGTAACGAAATCAGACTCGAGGATTTGGCGCTGTTTTTCCCGGACGGCAAAGACCCCATATCCACGGAGCTTTGCCTGACGGAGGATCGAATCCGGCAGTTTCTTCGCTCCGGATTCACCCCGCTTGCGGGACAACGAAAAAAAGATATCGTTTTTGTTCCGGCGGAAACGACGGTGGCCGGCGAATCCCTCGCCTACCAGACTTTACTGGGCTGCGTCGCCAAATTCGTCATCTGGTGCCAGGACCACTTACCCCGTTCGCTGGACTCTGGCGAACTCGAACAAAATCTGCAACAGATGTTCTCGCGGTTTTTCGAGAAAGGAGGCTATGGGGGGCTGGAATCCCTGGAAATCAAGATCGGCGCGCCGGCCGAGGGAGGCAGGTTCCCCGTGCGCTTTTCGATCAAGCCCGTCAGACGCGTTTTGACTTCGGGGAGAAAGATCCAAATGGATATTCTCTGGTAGTCTATCAATATAAAAAGTCTCCGAGGTTTCCAAGCAATTCGGATCGACTTGCAAGAACTTCGGAGCAGACAGGATTGCACCGCAATGAACGGCTTTCGCAAATCGGCAGTCTTTTTTCACGCCCTTGTATTTTTTCTTGTCGCGTCGCCCCGGGCAGGGGCGTTGCTTCAAGGGGAACTGAACAATATCCGCGTATACGAGAAAGCCAGTTCCGCAGTCGTGAACCTCAAATCTCGGGCGGTGGGAGCCGACATATTCTTCAACCCCGTCCCTCTGGAGGGCATGGGGTCGGGAGCGATCATCGACCCGGAGGGCTACGTGGTGACCAACAATCACGTGATCGCAAATTCCAAGGAAATCGAGGCTACATTGGCCGACGGGAGCATATTCCCGGCCAAACTCGTTGGCGCGTTGCCGGCCTTGGACCTTGCGCTCCTCAAAATAGAGGCCTCGGATTCGAATCTGGCGGCGCTGGAATTCGGGGATTCCAGGGCTTTGAACGTCGGGGACAAGGTCTTGGCCATCGGAAACCCTTTCGGGTTGGATCGGACGTTGACGGTCGGGGTTGTCAGTTCGCTAGGTCGCTCTCTTCGCGTATCCGAAAGGCAGGTTTTGGAAGACATGATCCAAACGGACGCCTCCATCAATCCCGGAAATTCCGGAGGCCCATTGTTGAATTCGAGGGGCGAGATCATCGGCATCAACACGGCCATATTCAGCCCGACGGGCGTCAGCGCGGGAGTGGGTTTCGCCATTCCGGCCCACAAAGTGCAGGAAATGCTTCCAAAATTGAAGAAAGGAGGCCGGGAATTGTTGCCGGCAAGATTCCGGCTGGTGCTGGGGTTGGTTCTCCTTTATTTGATCTGGAGGGCGATGTTCGGTAAAAGGAAGGGAAGGACACAATACAATGCGTGACGGAACGGGGAAATCGGGAATTTTCGGGAAGGCGACGATCGGGGCCGCAGCGGCCTTTTTGGCTTTTTTCCTGGTTTTGGGAACTGGCTCGGCGCAGACAGAGGACGAGCGCAACAACATGGAGGTTTATAGAAAAGCCGCGCCGGGAGTGGTAAATATCGTGAGCGTGGTTTTGTCGAGGGAGTTCTTTTTTCACGCCGTTCCGAGGGAGGGCGCCGGGTCCGGAGCTATCGTGGACAAGAGGGGGTATATTCTCACCAACAACCATGTGATTAAAAACGCGCGCCGCTTGGAAGTCACTTTGGCCGACGGAGACAAGTTTCCGGCGGATTTGGTGGGGGCCGATCCCTACAGCGATCTGGCGGTCATAAAGATCGATCCCGGGCGAAAAGACTTGAAGGTCATCCCCATGGCCGACTCCTCGGATATTCGCGTGGGGCGCAAGGTGCTTGCCATCGGGAATCCTTTCGGGCTGGGCGAGACATTGACCACCGGGATCGTCAGTTCCGTTGGAAGAACCATCCGGACCGAAGAGGGATACGAGATCGAAGATGCCATCCAGACCGACGCTTCCATCAACCCGGGCAATTCGGGGGGACCTCTTCTCAACTCCGACGGCGAAATCATCGGGATCAACACCGCCATTTTAAGTCCTACGGGTACCAGCGTGGGAATCGGGTTCGCGATTCCGATCAATATCGCCAAGGCCATTTTGCCGCAATTGATCGAAAAGGGATACGTTTCCTATCCATGGTTGGGCGTCCAGATTTTTCCGGTCATACCCGGAACCGCAAAGATTCTGAACTTAAAGGTGGATCGAGGAGCCATGGTGGTGGAGACGGTCCCGGGAGGACCGGCGGACCGGGCGGGAATCAGGGGCGCCAACCGCCAAATTATAGCCGGAAACCTGGTCATTCCGGCCGACGGGGACGTGATCGTCGAGTTCGACGGCGTCCCGGTGGAATCCTCGGAGCAACTGGTGCGCCTAATCCGGGAACGCCGCCCAGGAGACGTGGTCAAAACCAGAATACTTCGAAACAACCGATATTTCGCGATGGAAGTTCGGTTGGGGGAACGACCGCAATAAACGACCCGGGAAACAGACACTAACCACAGACAAGCTCCCTGACCTTCTCGACGACCTCCTTGTTCGAAAACGGCTTGGTGATGTACGCGTCCGCCTCCAGCGCCATGCCCTTTGCCATGTCCGCCTCTCTTCCCAGAGCCGTCAGGAAAATGATCCGGATATCTTTCCATTCGGGTTTTTGACGGATCATCTGGCACAATTCGTAGCCGTCCATCCCCGGCAGCATGATGTCGAGCAAGATCAGGGCGGGGATGGATTTCTTGATGGCTTCCACGGCCTCTTCGCCGGAAAACGCCACGGTTACGTCGTAGCCGTTCTCTTTCATGATGAATTGAAGCGGCACCACAATATTCGGTTCGTCTTCCACGATGAGTATTTTTTTTCCCATTTTTCAATCCTCAAGCATAAGCCCCGACCGGGGCGGTCGTTTTTGTCCGAGGTCTTATCGATCATACAAGCCCATTTTTTCATACCAAGCCGGTGAAATCAATATTAAGTTTCGACTGGAATTTATCGAGTCGCTTGAAAATCTCCTTCAGCATGGTCTGTTCGATGCGAGTCAGTTTCTTCAGATTCACGAAATTGTCGGGCGGGCGATTCTCCTCGACAATCGAACGTGTCTGGTGGCGGAATCTCAGTTGCATCATGAAACTGTAGGCCTGATCCAACTCGCTGTACTCGGTCCACGAGAGCACTTTTTCCACATGAAGCCTAAACAGCCTCTCCTGGGTGTTTGTTTCGTCGATGTCGTGCTTCAGCGCGTATATTCTCGCGTAATCGATGACCGGCATCATGGCGGCCTTGATGTCGAATACGTCCCGGCGTCCATCCTTGGTCTCCGTGATGATGTTTCCGAAAAATCCCAGCGGAGGCTTGTAGTACATCGCGTTTTCTGTCAAATGTCTGAAAAATCCAGCCCAACCCATCAGCGAATCCGCCAGGTACTTTCTCAAGGAGCGAACCAGTTCCATGTCTCCGTAGGCCCCCCTGAAATCGAAAAAGATGCTCGCCTCCAAAAGGTCCTTGCCCTCCGCCTTGAAAATCCAGGAGGAAAAATAGTTTTTCCACTGGGAGAGAGGCTGCGTCCACCTGGGGTTTTGGGCCATGATTTCGCCCTCGCAGAAGGCGTAGCCCGACTTGTCCAACCAAGCGCAGATCTTCCGGCCGAATCGCGAGAAGTAGTCGCGCGCCCGCTCGTCTTCGCCATCGTCCTGCATGTCTTCGTAGACCATGGCGTTGTCCTGGTCGGTTTTCAGGGTCTGTTCCCTGCGCCCTTCGGACCCCATGATCATGAAAGCGAACCGCGCGGGCGGAGGTCCCATTTCCCCTGTGGCGAAATCGATCAGCTTGTTTAGAATCGCGTCGGAAAAAGTGGTGATGTAGCGCGTGATGTTCTTTACGGTCGCTCCGCTTTTCAGAAGATTGTCGACGATTCCGGGGAGCTTGCGGTGCATCGGAAAAACATCCTCCACGCGTTTCGCGGTCCCGATTTCGAATATGGCGAAAGAGGGGGACTGGGCCTGGGCCAGAAGAAGATCTCTCCGGGATATCACGCCGACGATTCTTCCGCGCGAATCCTCCGCCGCCAGATGGCGGATATCCTTGCCGATCATGGACAGATGCGCTTCGTAGAAAAGGGCCTGGTCCGAAATGGTTTGAATAGGGGCGCTCATTACCCGAAACACCGGCAGGTTCGTATCCATGTTCTCGGCCACCACTTTCCGGGCCAGGTCGCTCTCGGTGACCATCCCCACGTACTCGCCGTTCTTGTCCCTGACGAAAACGGCGCCAGCGCCGTGATCTTTCATCATGGCCGCAACCTGACGGATGGAATGGTTTTCGTCGCAGAAGAACGGCTTTTCCTTCAGCAAGCCGGAAATGGGTTGGTTGAACGCCTGAATCGCCTCCTGCCTCGGGTCCATGCTTTTCCCGATCAATTCCGCGTAGGCCTTGTCCATCATGCGCTTGCCGAATGCCTCCGTGAAATATCCGACAAAGGCGGGATGCCGGTCGCACAGGTCCAGGAAATCCTTTTTCGGAAGGACGTAGAATTCGGAGTCCTCGTTGATTCTCAACGTGCGGACCGCGACTCCGTCGTTCAAAAGCATGGAAATTCCGCCGTACACCGTCCCTTCCCCGGACAACGCCCCCCTTATCTTCCTGTCGCTTTCCTCGTAGTACCTTTCCGCCGCTCCCTTGCAAATGATGTAGAGGTTTTCGACCTTGGTCCGGTCCTGCACGAACAATATGGCGCCCTCGGGATATTTCACGTTGGACATTTTAGACGCCGCATTCTCGATGGCCTCGTCGGGGAGAAGAGAAAAGGGGAGACCTGATTTTAGAAAGCGAAAAGCCTCGCAGGTCTGAAGGAGGGACGAATACACAGGGTCCTCCAATTGCTCCGCATGGGCATTTTCGAAAAAATTGTAGAAGGATTTGTTCCGGATGCAAGTTTCCAGGAAAACTTTCCGTTCCAGCGTATAGATTTCGGAGTCTTGTATCGCGCGTGCCGACAGCGTGGATATTCCGCCCGTCATTAAAATGGGGATGCCTCCGAAAACATCCCCTTTGTTCAAGGACATATGGTAGATTTTTCGCCCCGCTTCTTTACAGAAAAGCTCCACTGCTCCTTTCGCGACGATGTACAGATTTTCGACGACGGATTTTCCCCTTAGAAATATGATCGAATTTCTCGAGTAGTTTTCTTTTTTCAAGAAAGGAACGACATATTCCGTTTCTTCGTCGGAAAGCGACGAAAAAAGAGGGGTGTCCTTTAAAAAATTCGAAATTTCCGAGTTCATGGATCGATTGTAAACCTGGAAACGAAAAAACGCCAAAAGAAATCAAATGAATTCTATGGCGCAAAGTCGAAAACCTGTCAAGAAACAGGATGTCAGGTTGTTGCAAGGGTTTCCCTGGTCAAGGCGTACAAGGCGGCCGCGAAAATCAAAATTCCCGCGAGTCCGACGAATGCCCATCGAAAAGACTCGGCGCCCATGGCCTCGTGGGGGAACAGAATCGACATGAATTTTCCCATGCTCTGCAAGAAGGCCGCGGCTCCGATCATGGTAAAAAAGTTGATCCCCGTCATCGCCGCGCCGGCCATTTCTATGGGAAGCCTCTCTTTTATATGCGCGTACATCACTCCGCCCGCCGCGGCAAAAAAGCCGAACAGGAAGAACAGGGCCGCCGGACCGGCCATCCCCGTCCCGGCCGGCACGAGATACAGCAAGGACAGGGCGGCGGCCATTCCGACAAAGCCGATTTCGACCACCCCTTTTCTGGCGGCCAGATATTTGTCGGAAACGACTCCGAAAAACGGTCCTCCCAGGATGGAGCCGATGTTCATCAGGAACAGGATGTTCCCGGCTGTCACCGCGTCGAACCCCAGGGCGGTCATTAAATACGGCCCCGCCCAGAGCGCCTGGACGGCCGCGAATATACCGTACCGGCAAAACGTGCCGAATGAAATGATCCAATAGTCTTTGGTTTTGAACAAAAGGCCGATTCCAGGGCGCGCCTGTCCGATGTTTTCGGAACAGGCGCATTCCGCCGCGTTGTCCGGCTCCGAAACTGGCGGGCGGTCTCGGGCCACAAGGAAAAAAACTGTCGTCAGCGCCAACGAAAGCAATCCGAAACATGTAAACGACCATCTCCAACCTATCCACCGGACCATAAGCACCAAAGGCGTGGAAGCCGCCAGATTGCCGGCCATCCCGATGGAGACGAACAAGGCGCTGAGGGTGGCGAACCAGGCGGGCGAAAACCAAAGAGTGAGCAGTTTCAAAGAGCCCATGAAATTGCAGGCCATTCCAATCCCCAGCAAAAGTCTTCCGGCGGAAGCCACGCCTAGCGAATCGGCCCACGCGAACGCGAAAGCTCCGAAAACGCCGACGACCGACAATGCCGTCATGGCGATCCTCGGTCCGATTCGGTCCAGGGACATGCCGATGGGTATCTGGGTCAAGGCGAACGAATAGAAAAAGATCGCCGAAAGAAGGCTTAATCCGTCGGGGTCCAGATCGAGATCGGTCATTAGTTCGGTCGCGATTACCGCGATGGAAGTCCTGTAGAACTGCGACAGGAAAAAAAGCATGGCCGTGACGGAAAAAATAGCCCAACGTCTCGACAAACGCACTTTGTGTACAATCCTCCTTTCTCCATGGTCGCTCTTTTTACGCCGACTGGCTAACAGCTTACACAAAATGTCCGTTCATGGCGAATATCGGCCGGTATCGGGTTTAATGCGTTCACTCCAAGTTGGTCTTCATAACATGCACGGATGGATGCGGCCATGTCGATCGAGCGGAAAAAGTCATTGCTCTTTTCTAATACAGCCTGCAACTTGGGACAGTATTCCCGGAGCCAGCACCATGAGCGGCTCCTCTATTTTTTGTCCGTCGAGATAATCCCCCAAATGAAAATCCTCCCCGTTAATCTTGAACACCTTGCCTCCGGCCGCCTCCACTATGATATGCGCAGCGGCAAGCCCTCTGTAGGACTCGCGGGAAGCTACCGCGACCTCGGCCCTTCCCATGGCGATATAGCACATGTGGGCGGCGGTGCTCCCCATGTTCAGAATCTTGCCGGGAAACGAGGAGTGGAATTCGTGGTGGAATCGCGAATAAATGAACATAATGCTCTCGTCGTTGATGTTCTCTCTCTTGGAAATCTCTATTTTCCTTTCGTTGCGATAGGCTTCGGATCCGGCGCGCGCGTAGAAAAGGTCTCCTGTGGCCGGCATATAGATCCCGCCGAAGACCGGCCAGAAGTTTTCGATCAGAGCCAGGGAAATGCCCCAAACGGGAATGCCCGCCTGGTAGTTGGCGACGCCGTCCAAAGGATCGAAAATCCATAGGTATCGTTTCTGGTCGTGAGTGTATTCCTCGTCTTTCGGAACGGTGGAAAAAATCTGATGCTCGGGAAAGTTGGACTCCAGTTCGCTCTTGAAAAAGTCCGCAAGGCGATTTTCGGCCTTCGTGATAAGCTCCTCGTCGAATTTGACCTTCGGGTCGCCTTTTCCGTAGAATTTCATCGCCTCGTCTCCCGACCGGCGAAGGACGTCCAACGCGAAACGGCTCAAATCCTCGATTCCCTGGCTGTTGATCTCTGTCATCTGACCTCCTTGTGTTTTTTTGTTTCGACGCTTTAAAAAGAAACCGTTGATTGCTTGACAGCGTTATTATAATTTAACAGTTTGAGTTTGGTTGGCAAGACATTTTATTTACGAGTATCGTTTTCTATGTTAAGAGATTTTTGTTTAGATGAAATCCGGTTCCGTGGACCTTCGTTCGACGAATCGTTTTTTCTCCGATAAAAGATACCGGGATATTGTTGTTCGGAAAACGCGAAAATAAAAGTGGACGGAAATTCGGAAGGCTTTTGAGGGTCTTGGCGACGGCGACGGCGTTTCTCCTGTGCCTGAGCGTCCTGCAAGTCCTGTTCGTCAGGTTTTTCCAGCCCCCGTTCACGGCTCGCATGTTGTGCGAATGGCTAACTCATCATTGGACCGAAGAGCCTTTCGTGCCCCCGGTATCCTATTGGAGAGACATGGAGAATATTTCCCCCCATTTGCGAAGGGCGGTCCTGGCGGCCGAGGACCAACGATTCGTCTCCCATGGCGGGTTCGACTTCATCGAATTGAAAATAGCCGTCAAGGAATTGTTCGAGTCCAAAAGGGTTCGGGGGGCGAGCACGATCACCATGCAGACGGCGAGGACCATTTTTCTGTGGGACGGCCGCAGCCTCTTTCGAAAGGCTTTGGAGGCGTATTACACGGTCCTGATGGAAATCTTCATCGACAAAAGAAGAATTTTGGAACTTTACTTGAACACGGTCGATTGGGGCAGCGACACCAGAGGGGCCGAGGCGGCCTCGAGGAAATATTTCAACGTTTCCGCAAACCGCCTCGGCCCGGAACAAGCGGCTCTCATGGCCGCGATACTTCCGAGGCCCCATAAATGGTCCCCCGTAAACCCGACATCCTATCTCCAACAGAGAAAGGCCCGGATTATGAAGGACATGAGACTGATGCCGCTTCTGTAAAACCGCGGTTTTTACCAGCAGATGTACCACAGATTGCACATGTTATGGATCCACTGGCAGTCGCCCTTCTCCTCCGCCGCACACTTGATAAATATGTGCGTATCCGTCATGGTATTAATGGGGCCCATCGGAGTTTCTTTCATGGGCTGTTTCTTGTATTGCACCACGCCACCCTGGAGAGGCTCCACGTCCACGATCTGTCCCAGTTTGTTGTAAACTACCTTGAAGTGAGGATCCGTCGGTTCAGCCATTCGATTTTCCTTTCTCTCGTTTTAAAGTTAAAAAAAGTCGCTAAAACGCGACTGTGACGCTCATGAGAATCTGTCGCTCCGGATAGAAGGTTGGCATATACATGTCGATTTCCTGGTATTTGATGGATTCGTTGAAAATGTTCTTGCCCTCCACGGCGATTTTGCCGAATCTCTTAGGGAACTTGTATTCGAGAGAAGCGTCGAAGGTTGCAAAATGATCGTCGCCCCGACTTTCGGAGAAAACTCCAGGCACGACTGTCGTTTTGGCAAAAACACCATCCTGGTAGACGTACGTTCCCTTCAGCCGCGCAGTAATGCCCGTGGAATGGAAAAAACTTAATTGAACCGGGATGCGGTGCGTTTCCAGTTCTACTATGCCTAGGACTCCCGCGTTTTCCAGGGCACGGTCGTACTTTTCGTACTGGTATTCGCCGCTGACGGCGAAACAATCGTGAGGAGTCCAATAAAGGTAGGCCCTGAAAAGTTCCTCGTCCCAATCGGCTTTCCTGACTTCCTGCAAACGCGCGGAACCTACATACAGGTAAGGAACGTCCAAGTCCCGGCGGGACAGTTCGAGTCCTCCGAAAAACCTCCGACCTAATTTATGGTCCAATCCGATTCCGTACCTCCAGACATCGGTACCAGCGAAATCGTCGAAGAATTGATTGAATCCCGCCACTTGCGTTGGTTCCAAGGTCTGGTCGCTCACGATCGGCTTTTTGAGCACGCGGAAAGCGGCCGCTCTGATAGTCGTTTTTTCCCGTAAGTTCCATGAGACGCCCATTTTAGGATTGAACTGATTCCTGTCTTTCAATCCGCCCTCGAAAAAATCAGCGCTCGCGCCCAAGGTCCAAAGAATGTTTTTTGAAAAATTCAGCGATGCATAGTGGTATAAATTGGTGTTGCGTACGTCTTTCTCGTTCTCCGTCAAGCTGACAATGGAAAAAGGCGGGAAAGGAACTTGAGCGAAAAAAGAAAAAGCCCTTTTATCGAAAGAACAAGTATGTCCCGCCCCCGAAATGAAATGGGATCGACCGGCACTTGCGATATGCTGGCCTTCCGCCATATAACTGTCGCTGTCCACATCGACGTCAAACGAGGAGGTCTCTCGGGGAAATTTTTGTTTTACTATAAAATCCTGATAGATTGCCGACATCAGGAAATCCGACGACGGGCTGAAACTATGGTGCAAACCAACTCTGATGGTTTGTCTGTCCTCCCTGTTTCTCTCGGTAGGATCGAAATTGTCCTGATCGAACCTCAAAGTTAAATCGCCGCTTTCCATTTCATAGTCGCGGAATTCCGCCTGGACGCTCGTGGATTCGGAAAGGCGGGCCTGGCAGAAGAGGTTGTAGATATCCTGCTCCTGGTCGTTGTTGTCCCTGGTTCCGTCGGTTTCGTAATGGAATTGTCCGAGACTGAAGGACACATTGCCTTCGAGGCCCGAAACGGTAACCTCGTCCGACAAGGTATCGTTCCCGCCCAAGAGGCCGCTTGCCCGGAAGGCGACGCCGTCGCGGTCGAAAAGCCGGGTGAATTCGTTGTAACCCAGGTCGGAGGGGCCTTGCCCTTGGTATATGTACTGCCGGCTTACGGCAAGGCGGGGCTGGACCGGCAAAACGCTGATAGGCTGGAGCAGTTGCGAGCGAAGCAACTGGCTGACCCGGGCGATTTCGTGCCGGGGCATGGACGCGTAGGTATCGGCGAGGAAACGGTGGGCGGCCGCGTTCGTCGGATCGGTTTCCACCGATTTGTATCCTTCGGCAAGCGCGACACACTCGAACCCCAGTTCGTCGTAAATTCGGGCAAGACTGGCCCCCCTGGCCGCCGCGTCGTCGTCGAGCATGAATTTGGACCGGTAGACCGCGCGATTGTCGTTCAGCTCCATCGATTTTTCGATATCGGCGAGGGCCTCCACAGGATGGTTTTCGGTCTGCTTTCTGATGGCGTCGTAAAGCCAGGGAGTCGGATCGTTGGGATCCAGCGTCTTTGCGTCCCGGAACTGAGCCGCAGCCTTTTCGTCCCGTTTAAGTTCGAAATACGCCTTTCCAAGATAGCTCCGGATCAGGGAATTGTTCGGATCCAGGCTTGCGGCGATCTCGATTTCTCGCCTGCCCTCCTCGAGATTTCCCTCGTGGATAAAGGCGAGTCCGAGACCCAACCTGGGAAGTGGATCGGCCTGGTCGAGTTCTATTGCTTTCTCGAAAGCGGCTTTCGCCCGGGAAATTTCGAATGCGAGGAGATGGGCGAATCCCAAAACAGTTTGCGTCCTGCCGACCTCGGGATCGATTTCGACCGCGTTGCGCGCCGCCTCGCGAGCGCCTTTGTAGTCCTGCAAGGAAAGGCTCAATTCCGAAAGCCTCGCCCAAACCAACGCGTCTTCGGGATTTTTTTCGGCGGCTTCCCGTATGGCTTCCCTGGCTTCCTCCAGTTGGAACCGGCTTTGAAGCGCGTACGAAAGCGCCAGAAGCGCGGAGGCGGAATCCGGGTCGTAGACCCTCGCCCTTTGCGCAAGCTCGAGGGCGTCCTCCTTTCGGCCATCGACTGTGGCGACGACGGATTTCAAGGCATAGGCATCGCCGTTGTCCGGTTCCGTTTTCAGCGCCGCGTCGATGTCGGCCGACGCCTCGTCCGCACGACCCACCGAAAGCAGCAGGCCCGCTCGGCAATTGTAGAACAGAGGCGTTCTGGCCTGTTCCGGGACGGATTCGAGAATCTGGAAGGCCTCGGGCAAATTTCCCGCCGATTTCGCCTCCAACGATTCCATCAGGCTTTTTTCAAGAACAGTGTCCGCTCCCGCCGCGCGTTCGGAAGTCGATATGGAAACCGGTGGATAGTACAGGGACCATTGCACGGCGTCCCTGGGTTTTGCCATGACAGTATAGGACGGCGCCCTGCCCCCGTAGACCTCCGCCGCTTGGCCTCCGATCAGCTGCAATTCGCCCGATGCGTTGGTCGTCTTCACGTCGCCCTGATACACCACGATCACCGTCTTTTCGCCGTCTACCATCACGACGAATTCGGTGCCGTCCACAAAAGCGTTCACGAACGGCGTGACGACGTTCAACATGCGGGGGATGGGACTGATGAAGTGAGCCGCGCCCTTGATCATTTCCAGGACGGACTGCTTTTGAATGCCGCCTTCGCTGAATACCAAGATCGTATTCTGGTCCAGCCGAACCGCGGTTTCGTTTTTCAAAACCAACAGAGCACGGCTCCTCGCACCGACCTCGATCATGTCGCGCAGGCAATACAAATCGCCGGCGTACGCTCTGATCCAGCCTGGCGAGTCGTGCAGCAAGGCCTTGACATCTCCCTCTACGGATTTCATTTTCCCTACTGGCGGGTCGCAACGGACTTCGGCTCGAGAATTGCCTCCGGCACATAGAACGAATGAAAGCAAAACGAAAAAAACGCTCAATATGCCAACTTCGCTTGGCAAACAAACAGAACGAAAACAGTGAACGGAACGGACGAAGAATACGAACTTGCTTTTCACGGGTGTCTTTTCTCCTTTGCATCCGAAAGATCGGTCCGGACCCTGTTAACCGGCGACGATTCGAGGGGAGCACGTGCTTTGCGATCAATTGCAAAATGAATATCCGCCAAAATTCCAATTGCCGATTTTTCAAAGAAAAACAGTGCCTTCGTGAGGCATAAGGAAAAAAAGGTATAAAAAATCTTGGATGCATTGTCAACAATGAAAAGCATGTTCGAAACCATAGGGCGTCCTTGTAAAAAAGAGGCGTATCTGGTAGAAACCCGATATGGAAAAAACGACTGACACGCCGGGGCTTATTCTGGCCTCCAAATCTCCCCGGAGAAAATATTTGCTGGAACAGGCCGGCCTCGATTTCGAGGTGATCCATAGCGATTTGGACGAGAGTCTGATTCCCTTGACGGCGCCCGAGGAATACGTCGTACGGCTCGCGGAGGCCAAAGCCGGGGACATCGGTAAGAAATTCCCTGGAAAATGGGTGATCGGAGCGGACACGATTGTCGTCATAGAAGGGTCCATCCTGGGAAAGCCAAAGACGGTAAAAGAGGCCAAGAAGATGTTGACGCGCCTGAGCGGCCGGACCCACCAAGTCTACACGGGTTTCGCGATCCTGAACAAAGCCTGCGGAAAACTGATTTCAAAGGCCGTAAAAACCGACGTCCGGTTCAAGGAATTGGCCGACGAGGAAATCCAATGGTACGTCCACACTCCCGAACCTTTCGACAAAGCGGGCGCCTACGCCATTCAGGGCATGGGCACTTTCCTGGTCCGATCCATCAACGGTTCCTACACCAACGTGGTGGGGCTTCCCGTTTGCGAGGTGATCGAAATCCTGATCAAGGAAGGCGTGGTGGGGTTCAAACAAAACGGCGGACTGAAAGACACGGGGCGGAGGTGACTGGATGATAAGGGAAAGGCTTGAAAAAGTCCGGTACCGGATTCGGGAATGCGCCGTCAAATGCGGCAGAAACCCCGAATCGGTAAGACTGGTGGCGGTCAGCAAAACCGTGCCCGCGAACATCGTCAGAGAAGCCGCCGAGGCCGGTCAAGGTCTGTTCGGTGAAAACTACGTGCAGGAAGCCAGGGACAAAATCGAAGAATTGGCCTCCCTTCCCGTAGCCTGGCATTTCATCGGGGGACTGCAATCCAACAAGGCCAAGTACGTGGTGAAATTGTTCGATCTGATCCATTCGGTGGATTCGATCAAGCTGGCCGTCGAAATCGACAAGCGGGCGCGAAAAACCGGAAAGGTTCAGGACATACTGATCCAGGTCGATCTGGCCGGGGAGGCGCAAAAGTCCGGAGCGTCCTCCGACGAGGTCCCGGAACTGCTGGAGGAAGCGAGAAAAATGGAAAACGTAGCGGTGAAAGGATTGATGACGATGCCGCCTTTTTTCGACGACCCGGAGAAGGCCAGACCTTTTTTCAGGCAATTGAGGGAACTGCGGGACCGGCTCGCAAAAGAATTCCGGGAGAAGTCCGGCACGGGCAATTTTTTCCTGGAGGAGCTTTCCATGGGCATGACCGGCGATTTCGAGGCGGCCATCGAGGAGGGTGCGACCTTGGTTCGAATCGGAACGGCCATATTCGGAAGCCGGGCTTAGAGGACTCCGGGAGACAATGTTCACCAATTTCATCTATTTCATCGTCGTCCTGCTAATCTATTCCACTTTCCAACCCACGGAGGAAACCAATTTCGGGGCCGAAGAAACCGCGGCGCTTTTCGTTTTATCGACGGTCGCGTTCGGTGCTCTGTGCCGCGTTCGGTTTAAAAAAATCGAAAAGAAGATCGGGTTTCGGCATTTCTACCGGTCGGACCGGCAATTCAACGGAGAGCTGACCCGACTTTCGGTGGGCGCCATCGTCCTGTTCACCATCGACATATACGTGTTGAATCTGCCCTCCTTTTTCATCGAATACCCGCCTTTCTCGGTCCTCCCCACGCTTTTGGCGCTGCTGTTTTTCGCCTTGTTCATAATGTACCTTGCCATCGTCTGGGCCTCGGCCCACTCTGCGTTCGCCAAGCTTTACGGAGCCGACGAGCCCATGGAAAGCTACGTGGTCTCGAACATCTCGTTCGCGGTGCCGATTATTTTCCCTTGGCTGTTCCTGTCCGGCGTCAGCGACATTGTTTTCGCCCTTCCCTTCGAGGCGCCGAAAGAATTTTTATCCACCACCGGAGGTCAAGTGGCGTACTTTCTGTTTTTCCTGGTCCTTGTCTCCGCAGTGGGCCCTGCCATTGTCCAAAAATTCTGGCGCTGCAAGCCCCTGGAACCGGGGATGGACAGGTCCCGAATCGAGAACCTTTGCTTCAGGGCGGAACTGGAATACGCCGATATTCTCTATTGGCCGATCTTCGGCGGAAGAATGATCACGGCGGGAGTCATGGGGCTGATCAGAAAATTCAGATACATTCTGGTAACCGAGGCGCTGCTCCAATACCTGTCCCCGGTAGAAATCGACGCGGTCATGGCCCATGAAATCGGCCACGTGAAAAAAAAGCACATCGCGTTCTATCTTGTATTCTTCGCGGGCTACATGCTGCTGTCCTTCGCGACCTTCGACCTGATCGTGTATCTTATTATCTACGCCAACCCCTTGTTCGCGCTGGCAAAGGCCGGCGGCATCGACCAGGCGACTTTGACCTCCATGTTGTTCAGCCTCGCGGTAATTCTCGTCTTCCTGGTTTATTTTCGCTACATCTTCGGATATTTCATGAGAAACTTTGAAAGGCAGGCGGACTGTTACGTGTACACTCTCTTCAACAGCGCGATTCCCTTGATAACGACTCTGGAAAAAATAGCGGTTACAAGCGGAAGCCCTCCGGACAAGCCCAATTGGCACCATTTCAGCATTTCGGAAAGAATAGAGTACCTGAAAAAATGCGAAAACGACAGAACCTGGATCGTCCGCCAGGACCGGAAGGTCAAAAAGAGCATAGCGGTTTATCTTTGCGCGATGATCATGGCCGGCGCGGCGGCATACGCGTTGAATTTCAGCGAAGCGGGAAAGAGGTTCAACACACGCTTTTTCGAGAAAATCATCTTGAGCGAAATAGAAAAGGACCCGAGCAACGCCAATCTTCACGCCATACTTGGCGACATTTACTATTCCAGGAAAAATTACGAGGGAGTCGTTTGGGCCTATGAAAAGTCGTTGTATCTGGATTCGCGAAACCCGCAGGTCATGAACAATCTCGCTTGGCTTTACGCGACGTGCGATGAAAAAAGGTTCAGAAATCCGAACAGGGCTCTGGATCTTGCGAAAAAGGCCGCGTCCATGGCGCCCGAACCTCATGTCCTGGATACGCTCGCGGAAAGCTACTATGTTAACGGAATGTCCGACAAGGCCGTGGAAACGGCGCAAAAAGCCCTGGAGCTTGCGAAGACGGACCTCGACCATTACAGGAAGCAATTGGAAAAATTCCGGACGCAACCTACGCCGGTCGATTGAACGCCCTCCGGGATCTGTTTTCAGGCCAATCCACGGGAAATCCTCGCCGCCCCGCAAGCCGCGTCAATCTATTACGGAGGTTTTCAGCTTCAATTTGTATTTTTCGATTTTTGCGTGCAGCGTGGGCCTGGAAAGCCCCAAAAGTTTAGCCGTCCTTGTCCGGTTTCCGCTGGAAAGGTTCAAGGCTTCGCCGACCAGTATGGCGGAAAAACGGTCTATGGACATATCGAATTTGTTCGCAATGTTTTTCGAAATCAATAAATGCCTGACCCAACGTCGAAGAAGTTCGTCCATGTTTTCATCATCGGACAAGGACATACTTCCGGGAGCCTTTTCATCCATACTCCGGCAGATATCTTCCGCTGAAAGCGGTCCACCCCGATTAAATATCAGGGCTTTTTGGATAGCGTTGGAAAGTTCGCGCACATTTCCCGGCCAGCCATATCCTGTCAGAACGGCTTTGGCCTCGTCGGTAATTCCGGGGTTGACCATGCCGGTGTCGGCCGCATGGCGCGAGAGGAAATATTCGGTCAATAAAGGGATATCCTCCGGCCTCTTGCAGAGTTGAGGCAACCACACGGTCACGACTTTAAGCCGGTAGTACAAATCTTCACGAAACTTTCCCTGGGCAATAGCTTCCTCGAGATTGCGATTGGTGGCTGCGAGAATACGCACATCCACCGGTACGGAAGTTCTTCCGCCAATGCGTTCGATACTTTTTTCCTGTAAAAGCCGAAGAATTTTTGCCTGGAGACTAAAAGGCATGTCTCCGATTTCATCCAAAAAAACAGTTCCTCCACGGGCTTGCTCGATTTTTCCGATTCGTCGTTGCGAGGCTTCGGTAAACGAACCCTTTTCATAACCGAACAACTCGCTTTCCAGGAGTGTTTCAGGGATTGCTACGCAGTTGATAATCAAAAAAGGCTTGCAAGCTCTGGCGCTATGCTGGTAGATAGTCCTTGCCACCAACTCCTTGCCTGTTCCGGAATCGCCCCGAATCAGCACGGTGGCATCCGTGGAAGCGACCCGTCCGATGGATTTGTAAACCTCCTGCATGGGCTGGCTTCTGCCGACAATGGCATCACGGGACAAAATGTCCGGGGCGACATCAAGGTCAACGGAAGATCTTAAAAGTTGTCTTGCCTCCAATGCCTGACGGATGAACGACAGCATATCCGGAATGTCAAACGGTTTTACAACATAATCGAAAGCGCCCAGCTTGGTTGCTCTTATGGCAGTCTCGGTCGTACCAAAAGCGGTCATCATAATCACCGGCAGATTGGGTTCCGTTTTATGAATGGCCTGAAAAACCTCGAGGCCGTTCATCCCTGGAAGGCGCATGTCCAAAATTACAAGGTCCGGGGCTTTTTTTTTCACAAGTTCCAGCCCCAAGTCCCCCGATGCCGCGCTTTCCACAGTGTAGCCCTGTTTTTTTAAAAGTTTCTCGAAACTGATTCGGAGCTGGTCGTCATCGTCAATAATCAAAATAGTACTCAAAACCTGCCTCCCTTGACCGGCAATGGAAATAAGACGCCGTTTTGATCAAGGACGGCGTCGTCGCCGCGCAAAGTAGGACAGGAACTCGCTTTTTGTCAACGAAAATACAACGAGCCTTTAACATGCGCCCCGTCCGCTCGAGCTGGATCGTGAAGACCAACCGATGAAACTCGTTCGTCGATTTGTATGTTTATGAATAAAAGGCGGTGGGCGATGGCGAGTTTTTTCTTATTTGATGCAGACCTTCCTGACTTGGAGCAAGTCGGCTTTTCCTTGAAAAATCTTCTCGATGCCGTCCTGCTTGAGAGTCGTCATGCCGTCGGCAATAGCCTGCGCCCGAATCTCCTCCATGCGGGCGCTGCTCTGAATAAGGCGTTTGATTTCGTCGGTGCCCATCAAGAGTTCGTGGATGCCCATCCGGCCCCGATAGCCCGTGTTGTTGCATATTTCGCACCCGCCGGGCTTGTACAGTTCCATGTCTTCTTTGAAAACGATGCCGGTGTGTTTCTCGAATATTTCCGGCCCGCCATATTCGCGCACGAGTTCGTCGAATTCGGAGTGGGAGGGGTTGTATTTCTGCTTGCAGCTGGAGCATAGGGTCCTAACCAGGCGCTGGGCCATGATGCAAAGGATGGCGTCGGCGAAATTGAACGGGTCCATGCCCATGTCAAGAAGGCGGGTGATGCTTTCCGGGGCGCTGTTGGTGTGCAAA
This sequence comes from uncultured Desulfobacteraceae bacterium, assembly GCA_964575975.1. Classification (GTDB taxonomy): domain Bacteria; phylum Desulfobacterota; class Desulfobacteria; order Desulfobacterales; family SKZT01. The sequence continues at coordinate 11,227 of CAZNTU010000027.1, read as the reverse complement.
GTGGAAAAAACCAAGTGGCCGGTCAGGGAGGCTTCGATGCCGATCTGGGTAGTTTCCTTGTCGCGCATTTCACCGACCATGATAACATCCGGGTCCGCGCGCAAAAACGCGCGCATGGCGGCGGCGAAATCGAAACCGATCTTGGGTTTCACCTGTACCTGGCGCAATCCCGCCTGGGTGATTTCGACGGGGTCCTCGGCGGTCCAAATCTTGGTTTCCGTTTTGTTGATATACCCAAGGGCAGAGTGAAGAGTCGTTGTTTTGCCGGAACCTGTGGGGCCGCACACGAAAATGATTCCGTAGGGCTTGCTGACAGCGTCAATGAAGTTTTCGTAGTTCCTCTCGGAAAATCCCATCTTTTGCAGTGGAATCGGTTCTCCTGCGGCCAGGATTCTCATTACGATATCTTCCATTCCGCCTTGGGTGGGGACTGTCGCCACACGAAGCTCGATATCCTTTCCGCCGTATTTTTTGAACTTGATCTTGCCGTCCTGAGGCTTCCTTCTCTCGGCTATGTCGAGGTCGGACATGATCTTGATCCTCGACACGATCGCGTTCCGATAGGAGTAGGGGATCGTTTGGTAAATAGTGCAAGCTCCGTCGATGCGAATCCGGACCCGAACGCTTTGCTTTCCGGGGTACGGTTCGATGTGAATATCCGACGCCTTTTTGGCGTAGGCGTCGAGTATTATTTTATTTACCAGCTGCACTACCGTGCTGTCCGCCTCGGTTACCCCGGTTTCGGCCTCTTCGATCTCTTCCTGCTCCTCCTGGAGCTTCATGAGGATTTCGTCTATTTCGGCTATTTGCTTGTTGTCCGCCGTAAAAAGCCTGATCAGATTGTCGATGTCCTCCCTGAGCGCGACCCGGAATTCCACGGTCTTGCCGGCGAATATGGATTTTTTGATCTCGTCTACCTTCTGGATGTCCTTGGGATTGTCGATGGCGATTACGACTTTTTTTTCCTCGTTCGTAAGCGGGACCCAAGAGTTGGTTCTCATGAACGAGACTTTCTTTTTCAGTTCGGTCATGAGTTCGCCCGGAATCGGTATATTGTCGCTGTACTCGACAAACGGAACGCCGTAATATCTCGACAGGGACTTTCCAATGTCCTGCTTGGAAATTTTCAAATCCCGCATAAGGATGTTTTCGATAGTATCCTTTTTCTGGCGGGCCTCGGCGATGATCGTGTTGAGTTCCTTTTGGGTCAAAAGGTGTTGCTCGATCAGGTAATCGAATTTGTTTTCGCGAACCCGGGCGGCCATCCGCTTCTGATTGTAAAGCGCGATGCCTAGAATTTTCCCCAATTCCTTGATGGACCTTTCGTCCCTTTCGGTAAAAGGCTGGTCGTTTTTACGGTTGATCATCTGAATGACGCCCATGATGTACTTCTTGAAAATCGTAGGCGCCACCAAGACCTGCCGGGTGGTAAAACCGGTCTTTTTGTCCCAGGAACGGTCGAAGGTCAATTCCGGATCTATGGAAGCCAGTTCCTTGTCGTCGTAGACGTTGTCGATATTGATCAGGCGTTGCCTGGCCGCAGCGAATCCGGCGATGCTGCTTGTCGAGACCGGAATTCGAATCTCGGCTATCTCGTCGCCCGACTTGAAGCGCGAAACAAGTTCCTTCCGTATGCCGTCGACCACGAAAAGCGTCAATCGCTCGACCTCGAAAAACTCGGTTATCTCGTCCTTCAAATCGATGAGGATTTCGTCCAGGTTGGAAGCGCTATAGAGCTTGTTGCCGATGTCCTGAAGCTTGGCTCGGTAGGCCACTTCGGACTCCAAGTGCTGTACTGCGGTTTCCGTCTTGAGGTGTTGTACTGAGGTTTCGGCCTTGAGGTGCTGGACTGCGGTTTCGGCCTTGAGGTGCTGGACGTTTTCCGATCCTGCGGCATTCTCCTGCTTTTCGTCTTTGGCGGCCTGATCTAGCATTTTCAATTTCCGAGAAAAAAATCGGTTGTCAATTATTTTTCGTTGTCAGAGTTGTCCGTCGGGGATTTGAAATAATTTTCGTAAATCTTCTTCGTCCCTCCTCCGACAAGCATTATCCCGATCAAATAGAAACAAAAACGTATAAATGGAAGGACCGAGCTGAAAAACTCGATCTTTTCGATTTCAGGCCAGACTTGGGGTATGCGGTAAAAAACGCCGACTCCGGCGAGCACGAGAGCGACACCCCAAATCAACTGCAATTTTTTCTTCTCGTTTTCCATAAAGTAAGTTTTTCTGATCGTTGAGAAAACATCGAAACGACTTCGGTAAAGCGAATCATAACCTTTTAAAGAGGGGGGTGTCAAACAGTTTGTTCCCGACCCGGCAATTCCAATTTCGGTTTCGACAATATTCACGAACAAGGAGAAGCAGGCGATTATACTTTAAACGCAAACTCGCATCGAAACCTTTCAGAGCACAGTTGGAGCGAAAGCGCGGACGGGAAGAGTCCCGGAGGCGTTTCCGCGCGAAACGCGGGAACGAGTCGGAAAAATTTTATTCGGAGTAACCGCTTCCGACGATCAAGCCGTTATCAGTCGTCTTTACATACGATTTTTTATTGCATCCGCTCCATTCGTATTCCACCCATACTCCCTCCGGAACGGCTTTGCTCAAAGCTTGGTAAACCTTTCTGTATTGCTCCGTGTTCAAGCTCTGCCCCTTAAGCTTTGGATGAACCAGAAGCATCCCCTTCCTATCCATGACAAACACATAGGGAGCGTAGTCGTTCGGTTTGTAATCCGAGGGAACCTTGCCTTCGTTGATGCCCGCCACGATTTGATCCACGTTGGATTTAATGGCCGCTTCGTCCGCGGCAAAGGCGGCATGCGCGAAACAAAGCCCGAATACAAGCGCAAAACCAATCGTCAATGCTTTTTTCATACCTTTTTGTCCTCCCGGTCCGAAAAATCCGTTAAAAAAAGAACTTGTTTTATACCATATCGATTCGGCTTAATAAACTTCTTTCTTTTCACGGGCTTGAAAATCTCGGGAGGCCACCTCGATTTTCCAATCCTCGAAGGTCCAGGCATGAATTTCGCCAATGCCTTGTTGACAATCTTTCGTTCCTTATTGTAGTTTGTCTTCCGGAAAAAAACGCCCTATTTTCTTTTAACTTCCTGAAATTTCTTGCAATCGGCATGGCAGGTAAAAAATGAGAATCGCAATTGCGCAAACAAATCCCCTGATAGGGGATTTCGAATACAACGAGGAAAAAATCGTCCGATTCGCCGGGCTAGCCAAGGAAAAGGCCTGCGACCTCGTCGTTTTCACGGAACTTGTTCTTTCAGGCTATCCTCCCCGGGACCTTCTGGAAAAGAAGGACTTCGTGAAAGCCAACCAAGAATCCCTTGGACGCCTCATGAATCGAATCAAAGGAATCGGAGTCGTGTGCGGTCTCGCGGAGCCGAACCCCGGCAACGAAGGCGCCCAGCTCTATAACACCGCCGTGCTCTTCGAAGACGGCCAAGTTCTTCACAAATGCCAAAAACGGCTTCTTCCCACATACGACATTTTCGACGAAACACGATACTTCGAGCCGGGCAAACGAAGCGAACCTTTCCATTACAAAGGAAAGAACATCGGCCTGACTATCTGCGAGGACATCTGGAACGACAAGGACTTTTTCAAAAGACGCTTCTACCACGTTGATCCAGTCCCCATTCTGATCCAGAAGGGCGCCGACCTGATCGTCAACATATCCGCCTCGCCTTTTCAAGTCGGAAAAAGGAACTTCAGATGGAGCATGCTAAGCTCCATCGCGCGAAAGTACAGGGTCCCGCTGGTGTACGCCAACCAAGTGGGAGGAAACGACAGCGTTTTGTTCGACGGGCTCAGCGTGGCTTTCGACAAAAGGGGCCAAATGAAAGTGCAGCTCAAGGATTTCGAGGAGGACATGGAGGTTTTCGACCTGGGCGTCGTCGAATCCATGGTAGAAACTCCGGGTATCTTCAGGGCCGTCTCGAAAAACAACACGGAATCCTTGTTCAAAGCCCTCGTGATGGGAACAAGGGATTACGTGACCAAGTGCGGCTTCTCGAAAGTGGTCATTGGATTGAGCGGCGGAATCGACTCGGCCTTGACCGCCGCGATCGCCGTCGAAGCCTTGGGGGCCGAAAACGTCGCCACCGTCTTCATGCCCTCCAAGTATACGTCCCCCGACAACTTCGCCGACACCAAAGAGCTGGCGGGAAACCTTGGCGTACGCTACACCGTCATTCCCATCGATTCGATGTACGAATGCTTTTTGGAGAACCTCTCCAACGAGATCCGCAACGAAGAGCCCGGCGTCACGGAACAAAACATCCAGGCCCGAATTCGGGGCACTCTTCTAATGGCGCTCTCCAACGAGTTCAACTGCCTGGTGCTTTCGACCGGAAACAAGTCCGAACTGGCCGTGGGGTACTGCACCCTTTACGGAGACATGAACGGAGGACTGGCGGTAATTTCCGACGTGCCCAAAACCCGAGTCTACGAACTGTCCGAATTCGTCAACCGCGAAAAGGACGCCATTCCTCGAAACATCATCTGCAAAGCGCCTTCGGCCGAACTCAAGCCTAATCAGACCGACCAGGACGACCTTCCGCCCTACGAAATCCTTGATCCGATCCTGGAGGCTTTCATCGAGCACGCCAGCAGCGTGGACGAACTGGTGGAAATGGGATTCGAACGGGAAATCGTGGAGGACATCGCACGAAGGGTCGCGCGCAACGAATACAAACGCCACCAAGCCGCACCGGGACTTAGAGTGACCTCCAAGGCGTTCGGCTACGGCCGGCGGTACCCCGTCGCACAGCGGTTTCAATCAAAAAAATATTGAATCGCCGAGAACGGAATGTAAAATTATTGTAATAAACCGATTCGCCTGTTGCGTCCCGCGCCGTTTCGGATAATCTGTCGAAATGCGTTGTGCCAATGGAGTTGTGCCAACAGATCGTTTACATATCAAATCCTCGGGAGGACGGATGAACCGGAATTTTTTGTCCCCAGTGGTCGGAACGCTGCATTTGGCGGCGTACGTTGTCAACACGCTGTTCTGGTGCGTTTTTATCTTCGTCGGGGCCTTGGCAAGAGCCGCGATTCCCGTCGATGCATGGCAGAAATGGTGGGGACGGACCCTGAACCGTTTCGCCGAAAACTGGATTTGGTTCAACAACGCCTTCCACAGGCTCGCAAGCGATACGAAGTGGCATGTGGAAGGCGTCGAACCGTTGAAGAGGTCCGATTGGTATCTGGTAATCGCGAACCACCAGTCGTGGACCGACATCCTGGTCCTGCAAAAGGTGTTTCACCGAAAAATTCCGTTCCTGAAGTTTTTCATCAAAAAGGAGTTGTTCTGGTTCCCCGTGCTCGGACAAGCATGGTGGGCGCTGGATTTTCCCTTTATAAAAAGGTATCCGAAATCCGTCCTGAAAAAAAAGCCGCACCTCGTCGGCCAAGATATGGAAACCACCCGCAAGGCATGCGAGAAATTCAAGCAGGTCCCGATCTCCATCATGAATTTCGTGGAGGGGACCAGGTTCACGCCGGAGAAGAAGCTGAGGCAAAAATCCCCCTACGAAAACCTCCTCAGGGCGAAAGCGGGCGGCATCGCATTCGTGATAGGGGCCATGGGAGGGCAGATACGACGCGTGCTCGACGTGACCATCGTCTATTCCGAGGGACCGAAAAGCTTCTGGGCCTTCCTGTGCGGCGACATCAAGGAAATCAAAGTATTGGTGAAATCCTTCCCGATCGACGAGAATATGGTGGGCGACTACGCCACGAACCTCAAATTCAGAATCCGGTTCCAGAAATGGCTCAACGAAGTTTGGGAGGAAAAGGACCGATACATAGGACGGATCGCTGCTTCACCAAGATTGGAAAATTGAAAACGACCATCGATTATTCGGAGCCTGCTGGAGTCCAGAGCCCGTCAATGCCTCTTAAACCTCCGGGAGCTGCCGCACGGGAGGGCGGATTTCAGGGGCATTCCATATAATCGGGCAACTTACTCGGAACTTGGCACTCGATTTCATTGGAAAGATCACCCCGATGTCATCGATGTTGACGAATATGTCAGGAAAGCGAGAGAAGGAAGATACTGAATGATTGTCGATACGGACGTTCTTGTTTGGTACTTGAAAGGAAACGAGAACGCCTTGGAAACCATTGAGAATTCCGGCAAATTCGAAATGTCGGTCGTTACATACATAGAATTGGTCCAAGGCATGAGAAACAAGAACGAACTCGACGTTCTTCGCCGAACGCTGAAATCATGGGATTGCAATATTCTTTATATTACGGAGGAAATATCCGCCAAAGCGATGTTTTTTGTGGAACAGCATTGTCTAAGCCATTCCGTGAAATTGGCGGATGCGTTGATAGCGGCAACGGCGGATGCATACGGGATGCCTATCTTAACAGGCAATAGCAAGCATTACAGCGTGTCGAAAGGCATACGAATTAAAAAATTCAGCCCCTGAATCTCGCCAATAGGCGAGAAACTGAATCGCACCTGAATCGCCCGCCGAAAACAACCTTGACATCCCGACCCGGAAAATCTATATACTTATGAAAATAAAATGACTCGGGGTGGCCGGGAGGCCTGAGAACAAACCCGCAGAACCTGATCTGGATAATTCCAGCGTAGGGAACCGTCGAAAATAATACGCCGCGTTGCATCTGTTGGAGCCGTTCCCCAGTGGGATCGGCTTTTTTATTTTCGTTTCCTCGCATAGATATTTGAATCAGGCGAAATTTCCCGAAACGGTCCTGGTAGTGGGTCGAATCGGCGGTATCGAATCGCCTCCCGCAAGCCTCCTGTTTTCGGGAAAAAGGAGAAACACATGCGATCGAAAAACATCGCGCGATCCGTCGTTTTCGTGGCCATGGCCGTGGCCCTCTCCCCGTTTTTCATTCCGGTGGGCATAACCAAGTGCTTTCCGGCGCAGCACATGGTCAACGTGCTCGCGGCGGTCATGCTGGGTCCCGTCTACGCCACCGGAATCGCGCTGGCGGCGGGGATTATCAGAAACCTTTTGGGACTGGGAACGCTGCTGGCCTTTCCCGGGGGAATGATCGGGGCGCTTCTCGCAGGAATTTTGTACAAGTATACCAAGAACATTTACGCGGCCGGAATCGGCGAAATCATCGGAACCGGAATATTCGGCTCCCTTGCCAGCGTCTACGTGGTCGGCCCCATGCTCATGGGAAAAACCATGGCGGTCGGCGCCTTGATGAGCGCCTTCGGCGCAAGCACTGCGGGAGGCACGCTAATAGGACTTGTCGCCCTTCGATTGCTGCAAAAGGGCGGCGTATGGCATCCGGCATCCGAATAAGCAATGTGCGATACCGATATCCCGGAGGCAAGCGGCCGGCCCTGGACGGCTTGAATCTTTCGGTCGAAAAAGGGGAATATTTGGTCGTTTGCGGGGCCAACGGGTCCGGAAAATCGACTGCGGCGTGCTTGTTCAACGGTTTGATTCCCCACTTTCACGGTGGAAAATTCGAGGGAAACGTACGCGTCTTCGGCACGGATTCACGGGAAACCACGGTCTCGGAACTTTTCACGAAAGCGGGACTGGTGCTCCAAAACGCCGACGCGCAGCTATTCAACGGCACTGTGGAGGACGAACTGGCGTTCGGTCTCGAGAGCCTATGCCTCCCCCCGGAAAAAATCCGGCGGAAAATAAACGAAACCGCTCGACTCTTCGATATCGAACATCTGCTGAAACGTTCTCCTGACCGGCTTTCCGGCGGGGAAAAACGGCTTGTGGGAATCGCGTCCATTTTCTGCCTCGGCCCCTCCGTCATCGTATTCGACGAGCCCTATGCCAATTTGGACCGCCGGGGCGCGAATCGCGTGCGCGAAAACTTGAAAATGCTGCACGACCGCGGAATCGCAGTCGTGGTGGTGGAGCAGCGCCCGGAAAAATGCTTGGAAGACGCCGAAAGATGCATCGTCATGGATAATGGCGTTGTCCTCTTCGACGGCCCTCCCGAAGCCGCACGCCATCTTCTGTCCCAAGAAGGACTTATTCCCGATTATTATTCCGCATACGGCCCGACCGAACGCAATCGTCCCGAAAACGACGAAATAGCCGTCGGAACGAACCGAATGACAGCTCCCTTCCTAAAAGTGGAAAACCTCTCCCGAACCATCGACGGAACCCCGGTTCTGAAAAACGTCTCTCTCGAAATCCATCAAGGAGAAGCCATCGCCCTTGTCGGAAGAAACGGTTCGGGCAAAACCACCCTCGTCAAGCATTTGAACGGGCTATACCCGCCGCAGACGGGCGGCGTCTATTTCGACGGCGAAAGCATCCGGACCAAAACGCCAATGGAAAGGGCAACTCTGGCGGGCGTTTCCTTTCAAAACCCGAACGACCAGTTCTTCAAACCCCGCGTCGAAGACGAACTTCGTGTGGGACTTGGAACGATGCGAGGAAACGACGAAGACTCAAAAGCTTGGCAAAACCAAATTCGCCGGATTTTCGAACTGGACGGCTTGATGGAAAGATCCCCGTTCAAACTGAGCGAAGGCGAGAAAAAAAGGGTCGCCGTCTGCTCAATTCTCGCCATGAGGCCACGGCTGCTGGTCCTTGACGAGCCCACAGCCGGCCAGGATGGCCGGCAGAGGCTTGCGCTCGCGAGAATTCTTCGCGAACTCAACCAGGAAGGCACCACTCTCCTCGTCGCCACCCACGACCTCGATTTCGCCAGAGCAGTGGCGCGCAGGTGGATCGCGCTGGAAAACGGGGCCGTAATCGCGGACGCGCCCTACGAGGAAATTCGATGGAAATAGAAAACCCGCAGGCCGTCGAATTCGAGGGCAAAACGGAAAGCGCGAAAAACAAAACCGGACGAAACCTCGACCCCAGAACAAAGATGTTGATCGGCGCACTGACCCTGGCCGCCGTCTTCGCCGCGGACGGTCCCGCAACCGTTTTTTCCCAGTCGGCACTGATCCTCGCGGCCGTCGCTCTTTTCGGACGGACGCGGGCTTTCGCTAAAAACCTGAAACTTCTCCTTCCCATGACCATCCTCGTATTATCGGTTTCCTGGCTATCTTTCGATCTGGACTCCGCGTTGCTCCTTTCCGCCCGGTTGTTCAACCTTCTGACCGCCTCGTTTCTCGTTTTCCGGAAGCTGACTCCCGAGGAACTTGCCGGCGGGCTTTCCAAAATGAAAGTCCCGTTCAGTTTTGTTTTCATTCTGACGACCGGCCTGCGATTCGTGCCTTTGATGCAAAGCAAAATTAAAAACATACGGGAAGCGCAGATGTCGAGGGGGATCGACCTGAGGTTCAGACTGAAAAACGCCGGGAATTACATGGCGCTTCTCGGGCCATTGCTTGCCCAGTCTTTCATCCTAGCCGACGAACTTGCGGTGGCCATCGAGGTTCGCGGATTCGGAAGAAAAAACAGGTCGTATAGAAAGATTTATCGTTTTCAAAAAAGGGACTATGTCGCGGGCGGTCTGGCGATTTGCGCATTCGCGGCGTTTATCTGGCTTCAATTCGGAGCTTGATTTCCAATCGAAAGGAAAAAACCAATGAAAAGAATATTGACCATAGCGGGTTCCGATTCCGGCGGAGGCGCGGGAATCCAGGCGGATTTGAAAGTCATCACGGTGCTGGGAGGTTTCGGAACGAGCGTCATCACGGCGCTGACCGCGCAGAACACGACTGGCGTGCAGGGGGTACACCCGGTCCCGGTCCCGTTCGTCGAACAGCAAATGGATTCGATCCTGTCGGACATCGGGACGGATTCGGCCAAGACCGGCATGCTGGCGACGCCGGAGATCGTGGAGGCGGTCGCCGACCGCATCCGGCACTACGGCGTTTCCCCTCTGGTGGTGGACCCGGTCATGGTGGCCAAGAGCGGAGATTCCCTCCTTGCCGGCGACGCCATCGAAGCTCTCAAAACGATTCTTCTTCCCTTGGCCTTCGTGGCGACCCCCAACCTGCCCGAAGCCGCCGTGCTTTGCGGTTTTCCGGTGTCCGACCCGGAATCGATGAAGGAGGCGGCCGCGAAAATCCGCGATCTCGGACCCAAGTACGTGCTGATCAAGGGAGGACATCTGAAAGGCCCCGCATTGGATATTCTGTACGACGGCAAAACGTTCGAGACCTACGAGGCCCCTCGTCTGAACAAGCGAAACACCCACGGGACCGGATGCACCTTCTCCGCCGCCCTGGCCGCGTATCTTGCGATGGGTTCGGATATCCGAAAGGCCGTGTCGGAGGCCAAAACGTTCATAACGCGGGCCATCGATTCCGGCGTGGACGTCGGTCGCGGATGCGGCCCCACCGATCCTTATTCCCACGTCCGGGCCAGGTTGCAGCGCGAGGATGTCCTGGTCGAGCTTAAAAAAGCCTTGAAGACGCTGACCGGTTTTCCCGGCGGCAAAATTATCCCCGAATGCCGATCCAACTTGGTGTACGCGGTTTCCGGCGCTGCGGGATACGAGGATGTAGCGGGTGTGCCGGGACGAATCAGCAATGTAGGAGACGAGATCATCGCGTGCCGGGAACCCGCTTTCTGCGCCACCAGGCACGTTGCCAGAGTAGTCCGGGCCGCCATGGAAACCTCGCCCGAAACGCGGTCGGCCATGAACATCCGGTATACGCCCGGGATCGTCGAGGCCTGCCGCAATGCTGGCTTCTCGCTGGCTTCCTTCGACAGGAGTTTAGAGCCCGTCGATGTAAAGGAAAGGGAGGGCGGCACCCTCGAATGGGGCACGCGACAGGCCGTGAAATCGTCCGGAATCGTCCCTGACTGCGTCTACGACGAGGGCGAAAAGGGCAAGGAGCCTATGGTCCGAGTGCTGGGAAGAAATCCGGAAGAAGTCGTCGCGAAAGTCATGAAAATCTTCGACGCATGGCAGGGCGGAAAGAATTGAACAGCGCCTCCCTGACGGTCGAGAGCATAAGCAAGACATTCCGGCGCAAGGATGGCGATCTTCCGGTATTGGATGGTACGACCCTCGCAGTCGGCCCCGGAGAGTTCATCGCGCTGGTCGGACCCAGCGGATGCGGCAAAGGGCCGCCCTGATGAGAACCCTGCTGTGCAAAAAGCCGCTGCCTCTTCTGGACGAACCTTTCGGCGCTCTGGACGCCATCACCCGTCGGAGCATGAGGCAATACTGACGGACATCCACGTCCGGGTCGGAACATCGGTGGTCCTTGTCACCCACGACGCGGAAGAGGCGCTCCTTTTGGCAGACCGGGTTTACGTCATGAGCGCGAGGCC
>CAZNTU010000026.1:0-38696 GCA_964575975.1 uncultured Desulfobacteraceae bacterium | reverse complement strand
GGTGTCGTAAGCGCGATAGTGCCATACGTCGGCGTTAGCCCGGCGCTTAATAATTAGGGTGAAAGTTTTTCGGCTTCGCATGGCTTCCAATCCTTCAATTGGTAACGTATCTGGTTACGCGCCGCGAGGCCCGTTTCCGTTTTTCCGACCCCGCTGGGACCCACCAGGAGAAAAATGCCCATAGGTTGGTTGGGCGACTTCAAGCCCGCCTTGGCGGCTTTGATGCCCTGCGCAATGGCGGTCAAGGCCTCGTTCTGTCCCTTGATGCGGTTGGAGAGGTTCTTCTCCAAGTTCAAAATGCTCGTCGCTTCGTCGCGCATGACCTTTCCCAGGGGAATGCCGGTCCAGTCGGACACGACCTTCGAAACCACGTCCGGATCGACCTCGACTCTCACCAAGGGAGAAGCACCCTGGATTTTTGCGAGGTTCTCGGTTGTTTCCGCGATTTCCTTTTTCATGGCCTCCTCGGAAACCGGAAGAGCGGCTTCGCTCTCGCCTGTCGATACGCCGGTGTAAAGCGTTCTTCTCAATTCGACGAGCTTATGGGCCAGTTGTTTCTCTGCGTTCCAGCGGTCGGTCAGGCCGCCTACCTCCGCCCTCAGGGCTTCCAATCGGGCGTCGATGGCGGCTACGCGCTCCTCGTCAATGGCGATGCCGTGTACACTGTCTCTTTCCAGGCCTTTCTTTTCCCTTTCCAAGGCCTGCATGGATCTCTCCTTGTCCTCGATGACGTCGGGCTTGGCTGTAAGAAGGATTTTCACTCTCGCGGCGCTGGTGTCCAATAGGTCCACGGCCTTGTCCGGAAGCTGGCGCCCGGAAATGTATCGACTGGAAAGCTCGGCGGCAGCTTCTATGGCATCGGTCCTCACCACGACGCCGTGGGCTTCCTCGTACTTTTCCTTCAATCCCTGCAAAATCAGCACGGCGGTTTCCTCGGAGGGCTCGTCCAGTTGAACCAGCTGAAAACGACGCGCGAGGGCGGCGTCCTTTTCGAAATATTTTTTGTATTCGGACCAGGTAGTGGCGGCTATGGTGCGAAGTTCGCCCCTTGCCAAAGCCGGTTTCAGAAGGTTCGCCGCGTCGGAGCCTCCTGCCGCCCCTCCCGCGCCTATCAGCGTGTGGGCCTCGTCAATGAACAGGATAATGGGTTTTTCGGAGGCCTTGATCTCGTTGACTACCGACTTCAACCGGTTTTCGAACTCGCCCTTGACTCCGGCGCCCGCCTGGAGAAGTCCCATGTCCAGCCCCAGAAGAGATACGTTCTGCAGAAGGTCCGGCACGTCGCCCTGGGTGATTCTTAAGGCCAATCCTTCGACCACGGCGGTTTTGCCCACGCCTGCTTCGCCGACGACTATCGGATTGTTTTTGCGCCTGCGGGCCAGAATATCGATCATTTGCCGAATTTCGCGGTCGCGGCCGAATACGGGGTCGATTCCCTTTTCGCGCGCCTTGGCAGTGAAATCGACGCAGTACCTTCCCAAGGCAGTGGCGTCGCGAGGTCCCGTGTCCTCCTGGACGGCCCCTGCATTATCGCGCTGGGCGGGCTTTTCAATGGAATTTTGCGTGAACGTGCCGAAATCGGCCGTCAACGCGTCTTTTCCGATCGTACCGAGCAAATCCACATACTGCCCGGAGGCGAACTGGCCCGACTTGATTACGAACGCCATCAACAGCGCACCCGAACGGATCTTGCTTTCTCCCAGGTTCACGGACGCCAAAAGCCAGGCCTCCTGGAACCATTCCATGAGAAGCGGAGAAAATACGGGTTTTGCGGCGTTTCCCGTTCGAAAATCTTCTATCGTTTTCGCCAGGGACTTCGCCAGCCTACCGGTGTCTATGTCGAAATTCTTCAAAATCAGGGGAATGTCCGCCCGAGGCTCCTCCAAAAGCTTTGCGAAGAAATGCTCCACGGTTACCTCGTAATGGGTGCGGGAAACGCAAAGACCCGCCGCGCCTTCCAGAGATCTTTTGCAGAAACCGTTCAACGTTCCTAAAAGTTGTTTTATATCGACCGTAATCATAGCATCTCCTTTTTCGCATGTTTAAAGTCCGGGGAGAACCGCACCCTCGCCTCTCCCAACGCATCGCCGGAAAAACTCCATGTATCCCATCCCAGCCTGGACCATTCCGACGCGCCCAGGCAAACGGGCCTGGCCTCGCCAGCCGCCAGAATCACCTCCAGGTCGAATTCCAGCGGGTCGAGGACATATAGGCGAGTCAAGGCGACCATGTCTTCGTACAGCCTGTCTCCCGGAAAAAACTTGGGAAACAGATCGCCCTTCAACGGACCTATTTGAATCCGAAACTTTCCCATCCTGTCTTCGATTTCTTCGCCGACGACGGCATCGACCCCCAGGGTTCCGACAGACCCGCCGAATTTCATCCGCTGATCCTCCGGAATCTTTGCCCTCCGATACAGGCAGGGGACTATATTGACGGGGGCCTTGACCAAGGCGTCCGACAGCAAAGTTCGCAGCCCGAGCGCCGACCTGGGAAACTGCGTGAAAAGGCCGATATAGCGCAACAACCGGCAAGGCTCGTCAATGTCGCTCCTTAGCGGCTTCTCGCCTATTCCCAAAAGACAGAATAGCCTTTCGATATTTTCAAGGCTTCCATCCTCCGCGACCTGTAAAAACAGATTGTATTTCATCATGCATTTGAAGAGGAGTTGGAAAAGTCTTCCGTTGACGACGTCGAAAAAGTCTCTGGCGGTCGACTCGTCCTCGGAAGCCTCTTCCATGAGATCTTCCGTGTAAAAGGTCGGCAGAGGGCTGGAGGTGCCGTAGAGCCCGAGGAAATTGGCCACGGCCATAAACCGGGGGCCTTCCTTCTCCTCGTTTTCAACGATCCGGCTTACGTCGGCCGGAGGAAAGGCCAGCGAAAGGCTAGGACGGATTTTGACAAGCTCTTCGATAGGACGGGGTTTCAAATTCTCGGAGGCGGGCCTGCTGAAAAGTCGCAACAGCCTGATGGACTGAAAAAAGGAAAAATCGTGCCCTTCCCTTAGAAGCTCCAAAAGAAGCGAAGGTTTCGCATTCGACGACTTGCTCGCCTCCTCGATCATGTCGGATAAAACATCCGTGCTTAGATCAGAGGCCTTTCCCCTATTCTCGCCGGCCATTGGTAAAGGTCTCCTCTCAAAATCTCTTTGACTTTCAAAATGGTGAAAGAATTCAATGACGCATACGCGCCGAGGAAATAATCGAGAACGCACCCGAACAGAAAAAGGTCGCCTGGACCGGCGAAGTGGTCGCTCCGGGCGTTCACGACGATTTCCCGTCCTCGCATCAAAATACCGGAAACCAGCCTGTCCGCAGGTTTCGTCTCCAGTTTATCGATGCCGGAAATTCGTTTCTTGTTGGCCAACGCCGCCGTCCTTTCCCGTCCTTTCTCGAAAACGTAAAGTTCCAGCAGCGCTCGCAAGTTTTCGGCTTTCCCCAGCGACACGTAGTTTAACGAAAGGTGCGAGAGCATTCGCCACAGCAGATTGCTTCCCAATGGAGGCAAAATGCCGGTAGTGGGCGGAGTGATGTTCGTGAAGTCCACAAACTCGGGGGTGCTGCTGGTGGATTGAGTGACGTCGCCCACGCGGATGCCCTCCGGCAGAAAACCGTTTGTGCATAGAATGTCTATGGAAAGGGTCTCCGATATAGGGGGGCCATTATCCTTGGGATAGGCGGTGGAAAGGTAGAAAGTGGTTTCCGACCGGACCGGGGAATTTTTCAAGCTCACATGGTATATCGGCCCGGCATCGGGCATCGGCCTAAAAAGGTCGAAAGAGGCGTATTTCCTTTCCTTGGAGGCCCCGTGAGTGTAGCCGACCACTTTTTCGACGGAATAAACTTGGTAGTGGGCGGGATCGGTCCCGGACGGACGGATTGGATATTCGTTATTTCTTTGATCCAACCGAATCGGGTCGGCCTCGTGGGGAAAAATATTGATCGCCGGAGTGGCGGATAGAACGAAATTATCCTTTTTCATCCTGGAAAGCCTGAACGGCAACTCGCCCAGCTCGAAACGAACTTCGAATCGAGACGTCTCTCCCCGATTTTTCCATTTTTCCCAGCCTGTAATGTCGAGAAACAGGAATTTATCGGGAAGAATGAAATACTCCTGCAGCACCCGGTATCCCGGGAAGGATTGAGTCGGGTACGGGATCAGCTCCTGGTCCAGTTCGAAACCCACCGGTTTCAGATGATCCGGGGACAACACGAGACTCTTTTTTCCCCCTTCCGCTGATAGAACAATACTTTTCAAATGGTGGCGAAGAACAAGATAAAGGTCGGACGCGGAGCTGAAATCCCCGGCCAAAAAAAACCTCAGTCTTTCGGGCATCCAATCCTCGAGCTTCAAACCGGCAAGTTCGAACTGCAGAAGAATCGCCGGGGGCTGGCCCGACACTTCCACATACTGGGCATCCAAAAGATTGAGCGGGTTCAACTCGACGTCGAAGCAGGTCCGGAACAGGCAGGGAATTCCGTCCACGGGCTTGGAGGCCACATGTATGTTTCGCGGAATTGCGATGGGATGCTTGAGAGTCGGCTTTGGGGTAAACTGTATGATAGTACTCGAGGGAATCGGCCTCAAATAGTGGGGCCAGATCAACTGGATCATCTCGTGGACGATTTCGGGAAACTCGTCGTCCAGTTTCTGCCTCAAGAGCGCAGTCAGAAAAGCCACTCCCTCCAACAAACGCTCCACGTCCGGATCTTGGGACGGACCGCGCAACATTGGCGCCAACACCGGATGTTTCCTGGAAAATTCGGCGCCCAGATCTTTTATATTGGCAAGTTCTTCCTGATAGTATCTATTGAACATTCAATGCTCTCTCTTCTGCTCGGAGCGAAAAACGTCAGCGGCTGATGACGATTTTTCCGTCCGTGTCAACCATGCTTTCGAAAATCACCGGAGCCGTTTCGTCTCCGCTCGTCAGCCTGGCCACTATTTGAAATCTAAGCGACAGCGCGTCCTCTTCGTTGGGCAGGAAACTGACGCGAACCGCCCGCAAACGAGGCTCGTATTTTTGTATGGTGGCGCGGATTGCCCTTTCTATGTCTCTCAACGACTCCGGGATGCTGTGAAGAAGCCCTGTGAAATCCGGAATTCCGTAGTCATCCGCGATCTGGACTCCCCCCTGGCGGGTATTCAAGATTCTTTGGAGATGACTAAGCACCGAATCAACTATTCTCCTGGGATCCTGGCCCGAACTGCGGGTCGGGTCCTTGTCCAAGAGCCGTAATCTCTCCAGAAGCCGATCTTCTCTCATCCAGCGTGACTCCTTTCGGCCGAAGAAAAACTTTCTAGCATCGCCGTTGGAAATGGAATCCAAAACGAAAACAACCGCCGACATGGAATACCGGCGGTTGTTTTTTTGGATTATACAGACGGATTCCTCCAATCATCGCTTCCGGAAGTACCGGCGACTTCGTGGGTCCATGTGATCTTTCTGTAAGTGAACGACACGTCCTCCAAATGAGTAAAATGCGACAGAGAGGGATCCTGGCAATTATGCATGTATGCGTGGATATTCACGATGACCGCATCCTCCAGTTCGTGGGTGAAGTAATGCTCCTGAACGCCATCCATGCTGGTCCTGTACCATTTGATTTCGACCTTTTTCATTCTCTCTCCCGTAGTGAGAGCCGTGTACAGTAGCGGAGAAGATTTGTCGAAAACTTTGGTGACGACCAGGGGTTTGTGCATCCTCTGTCCGGTCGGCTGGCGGCTTTGCACATCCGTGGGTATCATGACTTCGTGCTTGAAGGCCTCGACGAGAATTTCATCCTGGTGGGCCTCCTGATAAATGTTTCCCACGCTATCCGCAGTTAACGTGCCTTGCGTGATCGGTCCCTGCTTCTGGCCCTCGATGGTCATGTATGCTGGTGTTGGCATAATTTTCCTCCTTCGTGAAACGTGAATTGGTTAATTGAAGTTCCAATTTCAAAGTACTGTTTATCTACCGTCCCATTCGTTATTCCTTGTCCAGTTTGCCCACCAGCGACAGTGTGAAAAAGGCCCCCATGTACTTGAAGTGAGGTCTGACCTTCAGTCCGACCCGATACCATCCGGGTTCGCCTTCGACGTCCTCGACCGTCACTTGGGCCTGACGAAGAGGTCTTCGGCTTCGTACGCTGGGCGACGGGCTTTCCTGGTCCGCCACATATTGGCGAATCCAATCGTTCAGTTCCCTTTCCAAGTCGTTTCTCTCTTTCCAGGTGCCGATATTTTCTCTCTGAATAACCTTTAGATAGTGGGCCAGCCTGTTGATGACGAACATGTAGGGCAACTGCGTGCCAAGTTTGTAGTTAAGCTCGGCATCCTTGCCTTCCTTGCCGATTCCGAAGAACTTAGGCTTCTGGACGGAGTTGGCCGAGAAGAAAGCGGCGTTGTCGCTCCCCTTGCGCATGGTCAGCGCAATAAAGCCCTCTTCGGCGAGTTCGTATTCCCTTCGTTCCGAAACGAGGACTTCGGTAGGAATCTTTGTTTGGATGGAACCCATGGATTCGAACTGGTGCAGAAGCAAATCTTCGACGGCGCCTCCTCCCATGGGGCCGATAATGTTTGCGCACCAGCGATATTTGGCGAAGCTGTCGGTAATTCTCGACGCGAAGGTAAACGCGGTATTCCCCCACAGATAATCCTCGTGGCTGCCGGAGACGTTTTCCTCGTAGTTGAAGGTCTTTACGGGAGAAGTTTCCGCCCCGTAAGGAAGTCTGAGGACAAACCTGGGCAGCGTGAGGGCGACATATCTAGCATCCTCCGACTCCCTGAATGATTGCCACTTGACATATTGAGGCCCTTCGAATATGGATTTCAAGTCCTTCAACTGAGGCAGGCCCTCGAAGCTTTCCAGTCCGAAAAAGGAGGGACCCGCCGCCGCGACGAACGGCGCGTGGGACATGGCTGCCACGCTCGCCACGTTTTGGAGGAGTTTTATATCCTGAGGGCCGGGACCGAATTCGAAGTTCGCGACCATCGCGGAATACGGCTTGCCGCCGAACTGCCCGTATTCCGCAGTATATACGGTTTTGTACAGCCCCGACTTGGGAATTTCGGGAGAATCCTCGAAATCTTCCAAAAGTTCGTCCTTTGTGACGTTCAGCAACTCGATTTTAATGTTCTCCCGGAAATCGGTTTTATCGACCAGAAATTTCAGACCGCGCCAAGCGGATTCCAATTTCTGGAAATCCGGATGATGCAAAATCGCGTCGGTCTGAAGGCCCAGTTTCTTGTCGATTTCGGCGATCATATCGTCGACCAAGGCCTTGCTTACCTTCTCGACTTCCTTGCCCGGCGCGATCAGCTGGAATACAAGTGCTTCAAGTCCCTTTTTAGCCAGGCCGAAAGATTCGTCGCCCGGCTTGATATTTGTCGCCTGAACAATTTCGTCAAGCAAAGAAAATTGCGCCTCCTCGGTTACCTCGGCTTGCGGCGCCTGCTCCAATTCTTCGGCCATACGATTCTCCTTCCTTTCTTATACTTCGACTCCGAGTTCTTTGAGAAGCTTTTCTCGAGCGCTCTCGTCCTTTATCAGGTCCTGGACTTTCTTGCGAAACTCGGGCACGTTGCTCAAAGGACTCTTGAGAGCCGTCAACGCCTGTCGAAGCTCCAACAGCTTGTTCAGTTCGGGCACGCTTTTCGCCACGGACTCCGGCTCGAAGTCCTTGAGTGAGCCGAAGTTCAGGGAAACGCTCATTTCGTCCTCGGGTTCTCCCGAAAGCTTGTTGTGAACGGTAAGATTCAACCCCACGCCCTGCGCCTTCAGGACTTCGTTGAAGTTGTCCTTGTCGATGTTGACCGGTTCTCGCTCCTCAAGCATGCGATCATCCTGCCGAAGCGTGAAATCGCCCATTACAAGCAACCTGAGAGGAAGTTCGATTTCCTCCTTGGCATCGCCCGTGGCGGGTCTGTAGACAATGTTTACCCTTTCTTTCGGGGCAATGGATGCTTCTTTCGCCATGATTTCCCCCTTTGAGAGTTATCGATTCGGTTAGTATTAAAGGTTTTACTATTAAGTCAAATACCGGCCAATCTAAGAGCTTCCGCCGGATTCAGCCACGCGATGCGGTCCAAGGTTTCGTCAGTTCGTTTCTTGTACGATTCGCCGGACATGGCGCTAAAACCGAGCCATGCTACCCGCAGGCCGTCCACGGCCAGATCGGGCTCCCACTGTTCGAGATTGAACGAGTCGATGTCCTTCAAAATCCTCTCAAGATGCGGAACTGCCAAGCGGACCTTTTTAGCTTCTATCATAAGCCTGCACATGCGCAAACGCCAAAGCAGTTTCCGCTTGCCCGACAAACTGCCGTCAAGTTCCTTTTGTAGCATGTACAATGCTTCCGGTGCTTTTTTCTTTTCAAAAAGCTCCCTGGCCTCGTCGTATATCTCGGCCATATGCTGTTCCTCTTCGGAGGAAGTTCCCGAAGAGGCTGCTCCAAAGGTTTCCGCAAGTACAGGGCCAAGCCCCAAGCTTTTCAGCCAATTGTTGGTTTCTTCGTCCGCGAACGGCGTGCCGTCCTGAAAAGCAAGTTTTTCGATGCCTGGGACCCTTGCCGTAAAATGGGCCGTTTCCATGCAAACGGCATCGGATGCAAGCTTATAGCGCTCTCCCATTCCTGCCAGCGTTCGGGCGGTAATACGGCTAAGATCAAGCCAAAACGGATATTGCGAAATTCTTCCTTCGATCGTTTTCAACAACCCCTCGTAATTGCCTCTGCTTTGGAGGTCCGCGATGCTGTTTCTAAAGATGGCATCGGGAGCCGGAATTGCCGTTTTGTTTTCTTGCGTGGCGGGAGGAGGAGACTTGACGAGAGTCCAGGAAGCAATTCTGGTACAGCGGTATCCCATGGGGTCCACAAGGTTGTTTTCCCGCCAAAAAACGGCCAGCTGCCGCACGTTGCCAAGCGCTGCTTTCAATGCCTTGATCGCGTCCTGCTCGGAAGTCACCGCGACAGTGTCGATCATTTGGACAGTATTCGCGGGGGTTGGCTCCGCAAATACGGGCTCGGGTTGTGCGGCGGGTTTGGTCGAGACCGGGGTTGGTTTGTTTTCCTTCTCCTCCGCCGCAGATTCGGTTTTAAAGGCCAACTCGGGTTTCGCGACTGGTTCGGGCTCGGGTTCCGTCACAGGCTCGGGAACTTCCGGCTTGACGGCCGGTATGGAATCCACGAAGCGCTGCAATCCTCTGATCATCGGAGGATCCGGCACTTTTTCGGCAAACAGCCCGTCCAGGCGCTTCAACTCGTTCTTGATATCATCCAGCTTCTCTGCGGACATAGGTTCGGGTTTCTTCTGGCTCAGAAATCTCTCCGCCTTTTCCAGCCACCACTCAATGGCGCCCATTCGTCCGCGCATTCTTTTTTTGGGCGGATACAAATCGTCCCAGAAATTCTCGATCAAATCGGCGAAGAGGCGAACTCCATATAGGAAACCCTCCATCTTGTCGATTTGAATCCAGGATACGGCCAACCTGCTGGCCACGCGGAGGTCCTTGGATTTTTCAGCCAGAATCGCGGACGCAAGCCGGGCTACTTTCTTCCAATCCGCCGTTTCCTTGGAGGCCGGAGAACTCAGCTTTTCGATCTCCGCCTCCAGTTCCTCGAATTCGGGTTCGTAACTCGGCTCCGCCCCTGCGGGCTTGTCGTCGCTGATATGCGTTTTTCCCAGCAAAGAAAGATCCATCGTCATTCCGCTCCTTCCCGGTTGTCCATAGGCGAGGAGTCCGACCAGAGTCGGACGAAATCTTTGGGGCACAGCGCGCGCATGAACGCGGCCAAATTGGTTCGGCCGCCCGCGCCGCCCATGAAAACGGCGTTCGGGACTGCCTTAACGGCGTCTTTCATAAGCGTGTGCCACAGAGCCGTAGGAGTCAAAGCATCCGAGGATGCCCCAAGTTCGATCGGCGTTACTATCTCGGGACTCCGGGTCAATGCGGACACTTTCCTTCTCAGGTCCAAAACGTCCCAAGGAACCGCTCCGTCGGGGTTGGTCGACGAATCGTATCGCGCTCTTCTCTCCTTTTCGTAATCTTTCCAAGCAGGCTCGGGATTCTTGATGATTTGCATGTCCTCCTCGAGCTGCCTGAAATCCATGTATCTTTTCGAGGACAAATATTCCATCTGGGTCCACGCTTTTTCCAGGGCGAACGGCAACAGATCCCAATTTCTTTTCCATTGGCGCAAACCGCCCACGCCCATAATCACGATAGGATACGGCCGCCCGATCCGATCACCGCTGTCCTTCCCTACCCCGCATACTAGCATGTCCTTTTTCACACCCTGCGCCCAAAAGCGCCACAGGTTCATCTGGCTCGACTCCCTGCGCTTGTTCTTCAAAAGCTGGTAGCCTTTGTCGATCCAGTCCGAAAACGCCTTCAGCAACGGAGCGTCGGAGCCCGCTTGAAAGTAGTCCTTGGCGACCGGATGCTTGCCGCAGACGAACCAATTCCAGGTCGCGGCTTTCGCTCTTATCGATCCCAACATTGCACTATATCCTTTGGCACGCTCGGCACCTGGATGCGAGGCGTCTTCTCCTTCGCCTTCTCTTTCGCTTTTTGTTTCGCCTTCTCTCTTAGAAAGTCCAAAACAGGTTCGTGATTCCTGAACTGGTAATTGACCTTTATGTACTGGATTCCCAATCGCTCCAGGTCGGATTGGCGATCGGGAAAGTCTTTGGCGTAAAAGGTTCTGGTCCCTTTGTAAAAGTCCTGCAAAAATCTCGGAAAGGCGTCCTCTCCCGTATATTTCCTTGGTAGGACAAGATTTCCGACCTCGATGTTGAAATTCACGTCT
Source organism: uncultured Desulfobacteraceae bacterium (assembly GCA_964575975.1). Classification (GTDB taxonomy): domain Bacteria; phylum Desulfobacterota; class Desulfobacteria; order Desulfobacterales; family SKZT01. The sequence continues at coordinate 27,906 of CAZNTU010000026.1, read as the reverse complement.
CCGCATTCGGACGGAGACCAGTCGAAGGTCTTTTGTATAGGATAGTTAAAATTCATCATGCCGAGCGTTCCGCCGGCGCATCTGACTTCCAGACTGGTCGCGTGGGGTCTTATTTGGGCTTCGGGATTGGCGTCCGTAGGCAACCCTTTTATGGTTACCGGAAATTTCGATGGAAATGCCGGACTTGGCGAAGGCGCAGACGAAGCCGAGGGCGACGATGAAGATGCCATTTGTTCGGCCATGGCTTCCGCGCGAATTGGCTGAACCGCAAGAGATCCCTTTGTTATGAAATTCAGAAAATCCTCCTCGAATGGAATTTTCGTGTCCAAGACTTCCTTGGCGTAATAGCCTTTTTTCAAGTTCCTTCCCAAAAACGGCTCCGCCGGTCCCCTGATGAACTTCGTGGCGAACCCGTCGGAGCCCAGCAGCAAGTTGGTCCTGCCGCCGAGGTCGGAAATGCCCTGCACTTCCACGAGAACATCCTCTTCCCACAACTTTTTGATCTGGCAGGCCGTCTCGCGAGTCGAATATTCCCACAAAAATCGCCATGGCCCCTCGACCAGATTCCAGAAGACAGTTTGCTCCGAAGGCGTCTCGGCCATTGCGGCCTTCAAATTCCGGGAAGCGCTTTTCGCCACGAAGAACGGAGAGGCTCCGCCGGCGGGATCTTCGCCGAAGACCGAGGCAACCATTTGAAATGCGACTTTCCTTGACGACGATACCGCCGAAAGATCCTGGAGCGCCGTATAGTATTGTTCCAGCGCCTTCGCCGCGATCATGCGCGATTGAAGCTTTTGCGAGCCTCCCGGAGTTTGCTTGAACCCGGTTTCCCTTTGCAGTTTGGATATTCCCGCTTTCACCTTGGCTGTGGCTCGCTTAACTATGCCTGCGTCCTGGAAAGCCCCGACCCCGGTTCCCGGTTTTTTGCCGGCTTCCTCCTGGACCGCCTGGAACTCGAAGACAAGGTCCGCCCAAGGGGGAAGGATCTTGTCGCCAAAAAACGACGTTTGAAAGGGCTCAAGCTCGAGGGCCATCCTGTCCAAAAGCGCAAAACAGGGGCTTTTTTCCGTTCCGATTATCGCCGCGACCTGCTGCCATTCCACTTTCCCGTCCAAACGCTGGACGCCTTTGGGGAAGTTTTCGGCGAATTCGTACCACTCCTTGAAATACGCGTTCTTATACCATGTTTCGAATTCGGTTTTCCGAGCGGCCAGCACGACCGGCTCGGGAAGGGACTCTTCCATTTCCCCGAGGAAAGAATCGATCGTATCCTTTCCTTCCGAAGTAAAAGACCGTCCGACCATGATTTCCCGCCGGTTTTCCGGGGAATCTGCCGGGATACCGTCTTGCGCGTCCGTTTGCAGGCCGTCGCCGGGCGATTCCACGTAATGCGCCGCCAAAGAGACGCTTCCTCCCCAGAAATCCTGCAATAAAACGTCTCTCAATTCGGATTCCTCGCCAATCCAGGCGGCAATCCAGTGCATCTCGTCGGGATGCAAACTCAACACGTGCTTCAGCCGGCTTTGCAGCGTGTTCATCTCCTGGTTCAGCCCGCTTGAATCGTCGCGCCAAACCAAGGCGTATAAATAAAGTCCTTGGAACTTTTCCCTCAACTCGGGAAGAATCCTTTTATCGGCGGAGACAATGATCGTATCGAACGATGGCTGAGGCTTCTCGGCCAATGCCTCCAGCGATTTGCCTTCCAACCGGCTCCTCAGAAGGTTGATCCTGCGGACCAAGTGCGCGGCGTGGCGCCCGATAAGAGGCTCGGGGGTCTTGGACGAAAAGCCGACGATACTGTCCGACATCTGCTTGTCGAACGCCGCCAGAAAGCCGTCTCCGAACTGCGCGCAGTATTTTTCCTTCAGCCTCTTTTCGACCTCGAGACTTTCCGTCAGCCAAAATCGGGGCATCCACCAGCTGCCGTTTCGCTCCTCCAAGTTTAGAACAGCCTGTTTGAACCGGTCCATGCCGGCCACGTCCGCGAGTATGTCCCCCCGAAGAATGGGAGGAGGCGTAAAATCGGAGGCCGCGACATTCAGCGTGTTCAAGTTTTTCACGAACGAGAAACTGAGCAAACCGCAAAGGGCGATCACAATGGCGACCCACGAGGTCAGTCCTAGATTGCGGGTCAAGCGGCTCCACTCGAGTGTTCTCTGCGTAGGCGCGAACAAGCGCCTGTCCTTTGGGAGTATCTTAGAGAAGAAATCCTTGAGAAAGAACCCCTTGTTGCCTCCGGGGAGAACCTCCCTTTCTTCGATCAGCCCCAAAGAGCTTAGAAAGTGAGAGTACGGGCTCCCCTCCTGCCTCCCGCTGCTGTAGAAAATACCGCGAAGGATCGGCGTCTCCTGGTACGGATTTTCCCGGAACGCCACTCCCATGAATGCGTCCAGCCCCGGCTTCATCCTCTCGAACTCCTCGGGGAAAAGCAAAAGCTCCGGATCTGTTTTGGAGCCGGCCTTTTGGAAAATCAGGAGCCTCAAGTCCCTCAATCTTTCGCCGATGGTATTGACCGCTCGTTCGTGAAACGACATCACGTCCTTGGACATGCTTTTGTTCAAAAAGCCCATGGCCTGGTCGAGGGTTTTCTCGGGAAGGCTGTCGCAAAACTGGGTCATGCCCTGGATCAGATCGCATTTGGTTACCATCAGGTAAATGGGGAACTTCGCCCCCAAGGCTCTCATCAACTCGTCTATTCGGCGGCGGATATTTCGGCCGTCGTCCTCCAGGACCTCCGGTCGGGGGTCGATCAGCTTGTCCGCCGCGACCGCGACCACAAGGCCGTTTACAGGCTCCCTCCTTCTGAACTTGATCAGCAGCGAAAGAAACTTCTGCCACTCTTCCTTGTCTCTCCCTTCGTCGACGGGGATTGCGTATCGACCGGCCGTGTCGATCAAAATCGCCTGCTCGAAAAACCACCAGTCGCAGTTCCGGGTTCCGGAAATGCCGGAAGTTCGGCTCAGTTCCGCGAAAGGCGAGGACAAACGGGCGCTTTTTATGGCAGTCGTCTTTCCGGAGGCACTCTCGCCGATGATCATGTACCATGGCAGGACATACAGGGGATTGCCGAATTTTTTCAGGTGGGAGCTTCTAATGGCCTGGATGGCTTCCTTCCAACGATCCTGAAGCTCTTTCGACCGCTCCTTCGCGCGGTCTCCCATACCGCGCGAGTAGGAATCGTCCTGTTCAATGACCTGCTGGACAAAATTTCGCTCGCGACGCCTCAGCAATATTTTCCGAACGACGACAATCCCCAGCCATAGGCCCGCCATTCCAAGTAGAATGAAGAAACCCACCCACCATGGCCATTCCACCATCAAGACTGCGCCGAACACTATGCAAAGAACGATCAGCGCCGCGGCGAATATCAGAAACACCTTCAGAAATTTTATCAATAACTGCGTCATTTACGGTATCGTCCCCAGCAAATTGTCTCCCACGTTGCTTAAAATAAAACTGTACGCAACAAGGAGGATCGCGAAAAGCATAATGGGAAATCCCACGCAAACAAGAGAAAAGGCCGAAAATCCAAATCGCGATTTCCGGGTCGAAAATTCCTGATCTTCCGAATTGTACGCTTCCGGAAAAAGCTCTCCCGCCTCCAGCGAAGGAACGGCTGCCGAACTTCCGGTTAGCAGCTTCAGGTTGGACGCTTTCAGCTGGTCCAACAGATACTCGTCGCCCTCGTTGCAATACCGTCCCACGAACCCGATGGCCAGGCACAGGTAGTAGACCTCGCGAACATCCCGCTGGTGAAGCCCCACCGAGTTGAGCTTATCGAAAAAAATCTCTCCGGCGTCCGACGTGTTGTAATACCTGCGTTGAAGCTGTTCGCCAATCCACCTGTTTTTTTCGTTCCACGAAGAACTCAAAATCGTTTCGTCCACCCATGCGCAAATGGCGAACCGGGCCAGATCGTAGTCTTCTTTCGAGAAGTTCCCGCTGCCAAGGCATTCCTGGCTTTCGGAAAGCAACCGCTCGATATCGGTCTTGACCCTTTCGAAGAGAGGCTGCTTGGACCTGACCGATTTCGCAAAGTATGCCACGTATGCAATCAAATCTATGAAACAATCCGTCAACCGCATTTGTCCTAGCCTTTCCCGACTACCATAAGCTCCACTCGGAGGTCGTCTGGAGCGGCGTCCCAATACATGGCGAGATTGCGCCCCTTTTCCACCTGAGCCCAATAGTCGCTGTGGTGGTTTATCTGGAAATAAATCGATCTGGCTCTGCGAGGCAACTCCTGCGGGGGAACCGGCATATGCTCCAGCTTGATTCCGGGCAGAGCCCGCGCGATAAGAATCGGCAACGTTTCGCGGGAACATATCTTCGCGGCTTTTTCCAAGGAGGCCAAAAACCGTTTGGGCTCCTCCTCTGTCGCCATGACCGCGTAAAAACGGTTCTTGCCCTCGAAAATCGATGGCGGCAGTTCGGCCGCGTAGTAAGTTCCGTCGTAAACCAACTGGATAACGTATTCGGGCCCGGCCGTGATATCGTCAAGCAATTGCGTGATGATGGACTGGGCCGACGAGTAGCACCGGTAAAGATTCCGATGGTCGTAATTCGGAAGCATCGGAGAGCCGTCCTCCTGCTCCGCCAGCATGTTCATCCTTTCGGAAAAGGCGCTCAATTCGCCTATGATCTGCCGAAGCACCCCGTACACGGACCATGGGTGGACTTGCGCCGTCTCCGTGAGATGAAAAAGAAGCGGAACGTAACGGCTCAAGGTTCTCAATGCCAGCAAATAGACCATGTCGCGGGAACCGAATTCCGCCGAATGAATACCCCGCTCCTTTTTGTATTCCTCCAGCTGATGGCCCCGAGATGAAATCTGATCCCTGATCTCCTTTACGATCTTGACCAAAGGCATGGAGCCGGTCAGCCAAAGCGTCGGTGGAATGAAAACCCGCGAAAGGGAAATCTCGTCGCCCCCCCGAATCAACTGGGCGACGGGGATCAGCACGTAGTCGCCCAGATGCTCGAGTTCGTTTTCCCAAAATACCTTGACCGCGTAGAACAGTCTCCTCACCTGCGCCTTGGGGGCGCTCTGATGAAGATTTTGGATCTCCTCGGGATCGGCTGCGGTCACAAACCTCGCGGGGATTTCCGATATGCCCTCCAATTTGGACAAGACGGCCACGTTTTCGCCCGAATCCATGAACTTTCTAATTCCCAAGTAAACAGTGAAGGGCTTGCCGCCCTCCACCCACGACTCGTCGAAGGAACGGGCTTGGATCAAGGCGTTTCCGGGAAAAACCACGTGGGCATTGTCCGGAAACAGCCATTCTCCATGAAGAATATTGAAAGTTCTCGTCCCTAAAGCGGTCTCCTGGATTTCCTGCATTCCGAGACCCCAGAAATGAGGTTGCATAAACTTGTGGAAGGGTTTCAACAAAGATTGCGTGTACAGGTCGTTGAGCTGAAAATGCTGCGGTTGGAGAAAAAGGCCCTGGTGCCAGAAAATCGGTCTTTCCATAGCCTCACTCTTCCTTTTTCTCTTCTACGACATTGGCCCTTTGTATTTGCTGGGGCCCCAAAAGCATCTCCACTTCCAACAAACCCGGTCTTTGGATCTTCTCGGTTTTAAACCATCCTTTTTTCACCTTCCCGACGACAACCGGAATTTCAAAAAGACGCGCCACCCTTTCCTTTTCGAGGACTTGGTATCCGGTCACGACTGCGAGATATCTCGCCCCTTCCGCCCGGTCCAGCGTGAACGAAAGCTCCTTTCCGGGCTGAACTCCCAGCCGGGACAGAACCCTCGAATTGGCCACTCCGGGATCGAAAAGCTGGCATTGAAGGAGTTCGGAAATGCCATCGGGCGTCTCGGCAAGTTGGTTGTAAGCGTTGGGATCCTTAAGCTGATATGCGCATACGTGAAGGGCGTGGGCCGTGTTGTCGTAAATATTCAACTGGGGATCGGCCTTGACAAACAGCTTTATGGCCGACTCCTCGTATTTCCACTCGACCGGCGCCATGGGTTTCGCGGCGCAGGAACATACAACAAAGACAAAAAAAAGCGGGCAAACCGAACCGAAATACTTTTTCATAATATCCTCCTTGTCAGGAAAGCATTTTTTCGCATGCTTTTTCGAATTCTATTGAAAAGTCATTTAAGAACCGTTCCGAGTCGAACCATTTGCGAACCTTTTTGAATCTGGCGTCATAGATTTCGAAATATTCGGCTTTTCTGAGAGGGCCGAACCTGAAACTGCCGCTCGCTTCCTCGCATAGCTTCTCGGGATCCAATTCGTTCAGGATTTTGTCTACCATTATACGAACTGATTTCCTGAACGCCTGCTGGGCGACCAGAAACGAGGTTTTAATCTGCCCCAAGTACGATTCCAGCGGCTTTCCCTGGTTCTCCCCGACCATGTGGAAACCAATAACCTGCCGTATGGTTTCCTTTCCTGGATATTCCGCATAAAGGTGTCGGTCGATAACCTCCACAAGTTGGTTCAGACTGTCGAAAAGAGTATTCAACGAATCGGCCAGTCTCTCGAGCAACTCGGTCGAGGATAAATCCTCGTGGGCTACATTCCTTCCCAAAAGCAACATGAAAACCCTGGACAGCACTTCGTCTTCGATTTCCTTGTCGGACGCCGAGACGTCGTCGGCCTTTTTAAAAAAAACAGCCAGCTTTTCAGCGACTTCGGCCTTTTCCCGGTCCGAAAAAGACGCCAGGGTATTCGACAAATATTGTTCGATCGCGCTTTCGGACTCCCCGGGGTTTTGTTCGTAGAGCCTTCTGATGTCACCGGCGGCCTTTTCCATATTATGAGGTCGATTCATATCACTTGTCCTTGGAACCGTTGGGATCGAGTATAATCGTTTCAAGCAAATCGTCGTCATCTTCGTCGGAAGGAGGCCCCGGCCGATTCTCTTTAACTTCGTCCGCCATTTTCTTGTTATCCTCTTCCGTCGGCCCGAAATCCCGGCTGTCGTCGATCTTGAACTTGCCGGTGCTCAAAAAAACCGTTTCGGACATAAAATCGTCATCGTCTTCGCATTCTTTTTTTGAAGCGTAGGCACCGAAATCCTCCGGTTCGCCCGAAAAGCCAGCCGGAGTTTGATAGCGTCCCGTTCCGCCCGACTCTGCCCCGTCGCCCGAAAGCAAAACCGTTTCGGCAAAATCATCGTCATCGTCCTTTTCCCAATCGATATTGAAATCGTCTCCGGCGCCGGCACCCGCGTCCTCCTCATTCGATCCGCCGTTCAAGTCCATTCCGATTTCTCCGTCAGCAAGAGGCCCGGGCAGAATTACCGTGTCCGCTTCGGAATCGTCTTCTTCCTCCATCGAATCCATCTTCATTCCGATGTCGAAATCGTCGGAATCGCCAGCGTCAAAAGCCATAGCATCTCCCATCCGCCCCCCACCGGCCATGTCCTGTCTGGAGTCGCCGCTCCGACGGAGCGACGTGAAAACCGTTTCCGGCATTTCCTCCAACTCCTCCCCGGATCCGGAATCGATCGTTTCTTCGCGAAGCCGGGAGTCCCGCAGTTCCTCGAACGGCAATTTGTCCCTGGCAATTATGACTGTTTCGGCTTCGTCCTCGTCCATCTCCTCCAGTTCGAATTCGCCCCCGTCTTCGTCCGACTCAAGCTGAAATACATCCTCCTCGTCCTTCCCAAGAACGGTTGCTTCCATTTTCCCACGCCACTTTTCGGCTATTCGACTCAGGACCCGTGCTATATCTCGGTCGCTGGACGTCGCAATTTCAGCCGGAACCGGCGAAAGTCCGCCCGAAAACAACCGAGACCTTACTTCGTCCCTTAAATTGTCCAAGCGATTGAAAAATTCTTCCTCCGACCAGTTCCTGTCCCCCGCCATGCTCGAGTCCAGCAGAGACCATCCCAATGCGAGCGTCTCTTCCCAGATTCTTTGCCAATCCGCAGGCATCTTTCCCTCGCCCGATTCCGACGATGGCACGAATTTGACCATCGCCTGCGGATCGTAAAAAATGTTTTCGGGTCGGAACTTCTCTTCGTTTCTATCCCTAAAATGGCGTTCGAAGGTATCGCTCTCGTTCGCCACCAATCGTCTCGTTTCCTCCGAAATTTTCTCGAGGATTCCTGCGGCCCAGATCCGCTTGTTTACCAATAGGGTGTGAAACCAGAGCACAGACAGGCCGTAAAGGCTGAAAAACGGCGGAAGTTTAGGCGTAAAAGCCGATTCCGGAACGTTTCCTCCGATATCGATGGGAACGATGCTGAAATTCCAGAAGGCTGGAAGCATGGAGTTTTTCTGGTCCAGTCTAACCCAGATTCCCTCCAGGGAAATTCTAAGATCCGGATATTTGAAAACATGGATGTTCTTGAAGAGAATTTTCGCGAACTCCCCCAAGAAGGACAACTTCAAGTATAAAATCTCGGCGAACAGCCGTTGGTCCTTCTCGAAGAGAAACATTCTTTTCCCGAACGGCAGATTTTCAACGCGTCTCTTTCGTCCGAGCGCCCCCGAAAATTCCAGTCTTCGCGCGACCTCTTCCGTCGAAGCGCCCGAAAGGAGGGAAATAAAATCTCCCGCATGCACGGACGGGGCCTCGAACGCCATCATGTGAAAAGGAAAGAACGAGAAGGCCACGATACATGCTTGGGCCGAAGAGCCGTTCCTAAAGCATTCGTCAACTTTATCGCAGTCCTGGCAGGGAAGTTCAGCCCCCGCTCCCTTTGTCAGCAATCCGCCATAGCTTGAAACCAAGTCCTTGAGATCCTTAAGGCCGGACGGTTCCCCGTTTTTTCGCCTTTTAGCGAAAAAAGCCGACGTATCCGGATTTTCGACGCACGTTTCGCAATACAGAAAACGAGAAAGCGAGGACGAATAAGCCTGAAGACCGTTTTTTACAAGCAAGGAATCGTCGAGACAAAGCTCGAGAGGTTTTCCGCACTCGGGGCAGGGGGGATGGAAAAACTGCTGGGTTCGGCGGCAATAAAACAGAGGACGATAAGGTTGCAGCATGTTGTTCTCGTCCACCTGTTCCCTGAATATTATCGGAGCCGCTTCTCCAGACTCGGGAACGCAATAGGTTTTAAACGCTCGTTGCCAGGATCGGTCCACATCGTCGTTGACAACCGGCCAGAGGTCGTCGCCCACTTTCGCGTATTCATCCTTTTGCATCAAAAGGAAAATTCGTTTGACAAGGGCGCCCCCGTCCGAAACGATTTCAGCTTCCACCAGTTTGGTGGTCGGTTCTTTCTCGCAGATTGTTAAAAAAGGGTAAGACGAATCCTTTCCGGCGACGCCGTCCGGATAGGAACCGGGAATCAGAAGAATTTTCCCGCTTTTGTGTTTTTCGGTATTTCGAGCGGTTCTCAGATGCTCCATCATGGAAGGCTTCGTTACATTGGTCCGCATCAGAAGAATCCTTTCCGGATAGTGAGCGAGACTTCAAACAGCCGAACTGTCCTCTTGGAGTTGTCGCAAGATTCGCGGCTATTGAAAGGAGCTTGCCATCACTTGTATCCACGACAGAATTAATTCAAATCAGATCCGATAATCGAGACTTTTATACAGCCCCATTCGCCATGCGTCAAGCATATTAAAGGTCGAACCGATTTTCCACGACGGCCCGGCCTCTTTTTTGAGTTGACTCGAATTGTCCGGGTCCATTATATAGAAATGACTAAAACGAAATACGTCCCTCTGAATCTCAAACTGCTGAAAGGTGAAACAATGGAAACGGACAACGTTGTGTTTTTGGAAGTAATCGAATGGTTCGACGAAACGGGACAGGAATTGGTTAGACGAATACCGGAGACCGGGTCGGGGGAAATCAAGTACGGCGCGCAATTGATCGTCAGGGAAAGCCAAGCCGCCGTATTTTTCTACCAAGGAAAGCCTGCGGGCGCTTTCGGTCCGGGCAGGCATACCCTGAAAACGGCCAATATCCCTTTGTTGACAAAGATCGCAAGCCTGCCATGGGGATTCGTCAGTCCCCTGAGAGCCGAGGTTTATTTCGCCAATCTGAAAGTTTTCACGAACATTGGATGGGGAACTCGCGACCCGGTTGCGTTCAGGGACAGCGAACTGGGTCTTGTCCGTTTGAGGGCGTTCGGCGTTTTCAATTTTCGCGTCGTGCAACCTGTGCTTTTAGTCAACAGACTCGTGGGGACCCAGGGCGTTTTCTCCACGGCGAACGTGGGAGAATATCTGAACCGCGTCGTTGTATCCAGGTTCAACGACTATATGGGGGAAACCCTTGATACCATTTTGAATCTGCCGGCCAAGTACGACGAGATGTCGACCGGACTTGCGGAACGCTTAAAGATAGATTTCAAACATTTCGGCCTTTCCCTGGAGCATCTTTATATCAATTCCATAACGCCACCGCCGGAAGTTCAACAAGCCATCGACGACCGTAGCCGCATGGGCGTTTTCAAGGACATGGACAAACTGATGAAAATGAAGGCCGCCATGGCCATGGAGAAGGCGGCGGCAAGCGACGGTTGCGTCGCCTCCGGAATGGGGGTCGGCGTCGGGATGATGCTTCCGGCGATGTTTTCCCAATTCATGTCGGGTTCCGAACAAAAAGGAGGAGACGCCGTCAGGCCGGTCGCGACCTGTCCGGAATGCAAAAACGACATACCGGCCGAATCCAAGTTCTGCCTCCACTGCGGCCATCAACAAGTGGTGATGGATAAATGCCTTGAGTGCGGCAAAAACCTGACCCCGCACGCCAAATTCTGCCCTCGGTGCGGAAGTCCGACGGACCGAAGGCCCGAACCGAAAATTTGCGGCCGATGCGGAAGCGAAAACATCGCCGGCTCCGTCTTCTGTCACCAGTGCGGCGAAAAGCTGCCGAAATGACCGATTTCCTTGTCGAACACCAATGCCCTCAATGCGGCGCGCCTATTCTTCTCGAGGAATCCGACCGCCTTGTAGCATGCCGTTTTTGCCGGGTCAAATCGTATCTCATTCAAAAAAAATATTTTCGATATCTCTTTTCCCACAACGCTCCCGAGACGGAAGAGATCATTTATGTTCCATACTGGCGATTCAAGGGCTCGCTGTTTTCCTCCACGCCGGGCGGAGTGAAGCACAGGTTCCTGGACTTCAGCTATCTGGCGGTCAAATCCGACTTCTTTCCGATCACATTGGGTTTTCGAAGTCAGGCTTTGAAGTTGAGATTCGCGACCCCGAAGACTCCCGGACGATTTTTCGAATCCATGTTAAGCTTGGAGGACGCCATGGGCATATTCGGACGACGATCCGCCGAAAATCCTTCCCAAACCGTTTTTTTCCGGGAATACATCGGAGAGACGCTAAGCGTCGTCTATTCTCCTTTTTATGTAAAAGGGAGGATAATGGATGCGATTTTGAACAAACCGGCGTCGGGAATATCCAGCGACGGTTTCGACCCCGACCGATACTCAATGGATGCGCCCGACTGGCCTCTGGTATTCGTCCCGACACTTTGTCCCGATTGCGGATGGGACCTCGAGGGAGACAGGGATTCGCTCGCATTGCTTTGCCGCAACTGCGAATCGGTCTGGTTTCCCAAGGGCAAAGGGCTGGAAAAGATAGGTTTCGCCACGTTGGCAGGGTCCGGGAACTTGTACTTGCCGTTCTGGCGAATAAAGGCCGCAGTGGGGGGAATCGCTCTGTCGAACTACGCGGACCTCGTCAGGTTGGCGAACCTTCCGGTGGCGCCCAGACCCGATCACGCCGAAACCGAATTCCATTTCTGGTCTGCGGCTTTCAAGGTTCCGCCCAAGACGTTCTTGCGATTGAACGGCAATTTGACTATAGCCCAACCCAAGCGCGAACTTGCTCGCGAATTGCCGTCGAAAGCCGCCTACCCAGCCAATTTGTCAATATCGGAAGCCGTTGAGAGCTTGAAAATAAATCTTGCCGAGTTCGCGCGCCCGCGTCAAAGAATGCTTCCCCTGCTATCCTCGATCACAATAAAGGCGACAGGCGCAATCCTGGTTTACGTGCCTTTCGAGGAAGGCCATCACGAATATGTCAACAAGGATTTCGCTTTGACGATCAACAGGAACCAATTGAGGCTTGCTTCGAATTTATAGTGGACGGGAACTCTGTATCGTCACTTCATTATCACCTCGTAACCGTTGCCAAGCAGTGCTTCCGCCAGTTGCCTGACATGGTCCGGACCTCGGGTTTCAATCTCCAGTCCGACGAGAGTGCGGTAGATCGGAAGGGAACGCAGACGCCTGTCGTGATAGATGTGCAGAACATTGGCCCCGACTTTCGCCACAAGGTTCAGCAGTCCGGAAAGAGCGCCGGGGAAGTCGTCCAAAACAACCTCGAATCTCATTATTCTCCCGTTTTTAACGAGCCCCTGGCGCAAAATTCGTCCAAGAAGAGGACTGTCGACATTGCCGCCACTGACTATCAGGACCGTCTTTCCGTTCGGAGGAGCTTTCACGGAGCCGTTCAGAAGAGCGGCAAGTCCCACGGCGCCGGACCCCTCGGCCAGGATTTTTTTCTTTTCGAGCAAAGTCAACACCGCAGCGGCGATATCCTCTTCCGCAGCAAGGACTACCTCGTCGACCAACCGTTTAATGATTTCAAACGTTCGGTCGCCCACCTGTTTAACGCTTATGCCGTCTGCGATCGATTTTTCCGAATTCACGCGAACCGGTTTTCCCGCTTTCAGGGACTCCACCGCCGACGGGCACGCGGCGGCCTGCGCCCCGACGACTTTCACGCCGGGCTTGATCGCCTTCGCGGCGGACGCCACCCCCGATATCAATCCTCCTCCCCCGAGGGGACAAAGGATCAAACCCACGTCTTTCAATTCTTCCATGATCTCCAAGCCGACAGTCCCCTGCCCCGCGATTATGTCGGGATCGTCGAACGGGTGGATGAACAGCTTGTCGTCCCCGGCAAGATCCTTGGCCTTTTCGAGGCTTTCCGCGATGCTTTGCCCGAAGCATACCACCTTGCCGCCGTATGCGCGAGTGGCCTCCTGTTTGGATATGGACGCCCACTCCGGCATGACGATGGTTGAAAATATTCCGGCGTTTTTCGCCGCCAGGGCGACGCCTTGCGCGTGATTGCCCGCCGAGGCGGCGGTCACGAAGGGGATATCTCCCGAACGCGCAAGAGACAGCAATTTATGCGAGGCTCCTCTGATTTTAAACGATCCGGTCTTTTGAAGGTTCTCCATTTTCAGGTAGATATCCCCGCCGAATTTTCGGCTCAAGAACGGAGAGTGTAGAAGAGGGGTTCGAATCACCGTGCCGCGAATAAAACCGGCCGCCCTCTCGATGGCTTCCAGACCGATTTCGACGGTCATTTCCCGATCTCCTTTCCCTCGCAGGACACATCCGCGTTCAGGATTCCGCCAGGCTCCAAAACCAGAACGCCGCAGGTCACGCTTCCGGTACAAACGCCCGTGGATAGAATGATCAATTCATCCGTATTTTTAATCGTCCCCTCGAACCTTCCTCCGATCGAAACGCTTTTCGCGGTCAGCTCCGCCTCAACAAGACCGTCCTCGGCAATGATGATATTCTCGCCATCCACTTTGCCCCGCAAGCATCCTCTCACGATCAGCTTGCCCGAGCATGCGACAGTCCCGTCGATGGTAAGGCCATTGTCGATCAATGAAAAATCGTTCGGATTTTTTTTCACGATTCCTCTCCACATCGTCATCTATTCAGCGAAAAGGTCTGTTTCAAAAGCAAATTTCCGTCTTGGTCGTAAATATAAACCTCCGCCTCGACAAACTTGCCTTTGTTTTCGACATTTTCGGCGACAAATTGAATCGTCTTGAATTTGGCGATCTCGAAAAAACGGCCGCTTTTGTAATCCGACGGGTCGCCTTTTTCGACAGGGGGATCTTCCATGGCCACCCACATGTCGATGTTTTTTTCGGGGTTTTTCAGCAACACCAGGATATAGCCCCTCAGCTTTTCGCCGGAACGGTTAACCAGTTTGAAGCTTGCCTTCAGGATCGATTCGCGTTTGTCGTAATCGGCTTTGAAATCGTCCAGGAACGCCATCTCCGAAATCACGACGGTATTTTCGGCCTCTTCGCTTTCGGATTTGTTCAACGGTTCGTCCTTTTCTTCTCCAACTTCGCCCGATTCGTCTTTTCCGTCTTCCACCGGGGGTTTTTCCCGCGCTCGCTTTTCCGGAGCCTGCTTCTTTCCAAGGTTCGATTTTTCGGGCGGCGCGGATTCCGGCGCAGGCGCCTCCTTTTTCACCTCGAGCCCCCCCGGATCGATTCCCGCTACCACAAGTCGCGCAGATAGAATCTCCTTTTCGGCTTCGAGACCCTTCACGGTTTCTTCGTATCGGACCAGAACTTTTTCCAGATTTTGGGTTTCCCGTCGAATCTCGAGATAGAGAAAAATGGATGCTCCCGTCGAAAGCAACGACAATATAAGGATCAATACGACCGAAACAAAGATAGTCTTGTGTCTCGGGATAGTGACGATTTTTCCGTGATCGCCGATCAGCATAAGGCGCCAACGCGACTTCCGCCTGGAAAGTCTCGGCGTGCCCGCCTCGGATTGCACGTGGTGCTTTGCCATATTAAACCTTTTCTCTTGTCGAAAGCGAATCAGGCCACATCGCTCTTTTTGTCCGACATGTAAATCCTCAATGGCGCGCCTTTTTCCACGCCCAGAGCACGAGCAGCCGAGCTGCGGTTGACAGCGATCTCCAAATAGCCTCGGCTTCCGACGATCATCAGGGGCCGGTTTTCGAGGACGCTTCCGTAACTGGACCTCAATCCCTCTATTTTCCGGCCGCCCAATTTCGTCACGGGAATTTTTTCCGGAAACAGAGCGCACAGATCGAAAAGCGTTTTCGCTTCGACATCGGTGATCAGGTTTCCAAAATGGTCGATGTAAACCACGACGCCCGAAATGACTTTGTCCGGGGAAACGGACGCGCGAGAAATTTGCAGATTCACGAGTTCGGCGGGATCGACCGGCGGCCCGAACCTTTCGAGAGGCGTACGCAAGAACAGCTTGGCTGCAACCGGCGCGAAAATGTCTCTTCCGTGAAACGTATTGCTGACATCGTGGAGAAAGAATTCGGAATTTTCGACCCGAACGGCCGCTTCTGTTTTTCTTTCCCGCATCAACAAAGACAACACGCCGTTGTCAGGAGCCAAAAAATAGTGTCCTTCCGTTTTCAACGCGACTATCTTTCTTTGGGAACCGACGCCGGGGTCCACTACAACCGTATGGACCGTCCCCTTCGGAAAGAAAGACCAAGACGACTCCAAGACGCAGGCGGCCTGGACAATTTCCTGGGGCGCGATTTTGTGGGTCAGATCGACAATGGAGGCGCCGGGGGCGATCGAAAGGATTACTCCTTTCATGACTCCCGCGTATTCGTCGGAATCGCCGAAATCTGTGAGAAGGGTTATGCAGGGCATTTTTTTCCAATCATTCGGGAGTCTCCTTCCCTGCGGTACCCAATTCAGGAAAACATTTTTTTCTGGTAGGGAAACCGTAGATGTTCGTACGCCGACTCCGCCGTTCTGCGTCCGGCCGACGTCCGGGTCAGCATACCGATCTTCAATAGATACGGCTCCACGACGTCAACCAAAGTGTCGGTCTCTTCCTGCAAGGTGGCGGCTATCGCCTCGATTCCCACGGGTCCGCCCGAATAGTATTCTATGATGGTCGTCAGATAGCGGCGGTCCAGATTGGTCAAACCTTTGGCGTCTACGCCTTCCAACGCCAGCGCGGCCTCCACCGTCCCCTTGTTCACGGTCCCGTCCGAACGTACTTGGGCAAAATCCCGAACTCTCTTAAGCAGGCGATTCACGATTCGGGGAGTCCCCCTGGATCGTTTCGCCAACTCGACAGCCCCGTGCTCGTCCATATCGACCTTCAATATTTTCGCGGATCTTTTCCCGATGGTAACCAAGTCCTCGTTATTGTAAAAATCAAGGCTTCTGAATATACCGAACCGGTCTCTCAATGGAGCGGACAAAAGCCCGACGCGGGTAGTGGCCCCCACCAGGGTGAACCGCTTCAATTGAAAACGATGGCTTCGCGCATGGGTGCCCTTGTCGAAAATGAAATCCACGGCGAAATCCTCCATGGCCGGATATAAAAACTCCTCCACGGGCTTGGGAGTTCGATGTATTTCGTCGATGAACAGAACGTCGTTTTCTTCCAGGTGGGTCAGGATTCCGATGAGGTCACCGCCTTTTTCGAGGGCCGGTCCGGAGGAAACGGTCAACCTTCCCTCCATCTCGTTCGCGATGATGTGCGAAAGGGTTGTCTTTCCCAATCCGGGAGGACCGTGCAGCAAGACATGATCCAGCGGCTCCCTCCGTTTTTTGGCGGCTTCGATCGCGATCTGGAGGGTCTCGACGATTTCCTTCTGTCCGATATATTCGCGAAGGCGCGTAGGGCGCAAGGACGTAATTTCCGGTCCCCTGTCCACGGGAAGCGTCGCTCCGGAAAGGATGCCTTGGGATTTGGAGGAAAATTTCCAGACTTCGTCGTTCATCGGTTTTTAGATCCTCCGTACACTTCGTCGAAAAGTTCCTCGGGGGTGCGGATATCGTGGTTTCTCTTCAAGGCCTCGCCGATCATTTTTTTGGCGTCCGCAGGCTTGTGTCCCAATTGCGAGACGAGAACGTCGAGGACCGGGCGGATAAAGTCCGCCTCCGGCAAATCGTCGTTCGCCGGGGGACGGGCGTCGTCGACGAACCTGCCCATTTTGCCGTTCAACGTAGCGATGATTTTTTGCGCGGTTCTTGGGCCGATGCCTTTCAGGTTTTTCAATTTTCCGACGTCCTTCGCCTCTATGGCGGCGGCAATTTCACCGATGGATACGGTAAGCGCCTTGACCGCCTTCAAAGGACCGATGTCCTCCGCCGTTATGAAATACTGGAAGAATTCGCGCTCGAGGTCGTTGTTGAAACCGATCAGGACTGGCTTGGGTTGGCGCTCGCTTTGCTGATAATAAATGAAAAGCGTAACTTCGTCCCCGACGTCCTTGTCGCTCAAGGTTTTCATGACGACCGCCGGGAGCATGACTTCGTAGCCGACTTGATTGGCGAGCACCAGTATTCGGTCCTCGTCCTTTTTCAATAGTTTTCCTTCGATATATCCGATCATGCAATTTCGCCGCGGGAAAGTCGATCAAACCAATTTTAAAGGCCTTGAGCTTCGCAACCGCATCGATAAAGACCGATGAGCGCAAGCGCAAGGGCGTCGGAGGCGTGGTCCGGCTTTATGGCATCGGGCGCACCCAGCCTGTCCCTGACGGACCGCTCCAGCTGCGC
This sequence comes from uncultured Desulfobacteraceae bacterium, assembly GCA_964575975.1. Classification (GTDB taxonomy): domain Bacteria; phylum Desulfobacterota; class Desulfobacteria; order Desulfobacterales; family SKZT01. Next base: position 10,678 of record CAZNTU010000026.1, on the reverse strand, counting down.
CTTGCCCGCGTTCCCGTTTCCAGTCAGAACCTGCTTGGCCTCCCTTACGGAAATTTCGGCCGAGGGCGTGTCCGAACGACGCCCGGCCAGCAAAACGACGCCTGCCACCTTCCCTAGGATGATGCCGGATTTCGGGTACTCTTTCAAGGAAAAAATATCCTCGAGAACCATCAAGTCGGGCTTTTCGGCCTCGAGAATTTTCAATGTCCTGGTGAAAATCAAGTCGAGCCTGTACGACAGCTCCATGCTCTTGGAGGTTCGGATGCTTCCGTATGCGTATCCGGTTATCCGACGGAAAGAGCCGGTCACGATCCCGACCCCCGTCGCGGATAGTCCGGGATCGATGCCGATTATTTTCGCCATATCCAAAGGCGGGGCCGTGTCAGGCCGCCGATTCCGAATCCTCGACTTGAAAAACGCGAAATCGTGACGATCACAATTCCCCCAGCTTCTTTTTGGCCACGGCCGCTTCGTTGGAGCTGGGATATTTGCTCACCAGGTCTTTCAGGGTTATGCGGGCGCTGTTCTTGTCCCCGAGGTTCAAGAAGGCGAAGCCTTGTTTAAGCATGGCGGCCGCCACTTTGTTTCCCTTCGAGTATTTTTCGATGACCTTCTGGTACTCGAGGATAGCCTTTTCGTACCATCTTTCCTGGTAATACGTTTCCCCGATCCAGAACTGAGCGTTGTCCGCTCTTGTCGAATCGGGATACTTCGCCATCATCGCCTCGAATCCCTGCCTTGCCTCCTCGTATCTTCCTTGGTCGAAAGCCTGCTTGGCGGCGACATACAAATCGGAATCGGACATTTGGGCAACCGGCTTCGAGACTTCGGCGGGCTTTGTCCCGGCCGGTTGCTCGACCGGAAGAGCCGGTGGCGTCGTCTCCGGCCTTGAATCGGAAGACGGACCGGAAGCGGCCTTTCTCACGGGTTCGAGATTCAAATATTTTTCGACCCGATCCAAGCGTTCGTTGTTGTATGCGGCCAACTCGCTTAGATTAGCCTGGCCCTCCCCCTTTGCCCCCAACTCCTTTTCGAGACGGTGTTGGACCTCTTCGAGCCTGCCGTTCAAGATTCTAAGCTCTTCCTGAAGCCTGTCCGCCTTCACGTGAACGTCGGCCGACTGGTTTCTGAGTTCAAGCTCTTCTTCCTGGCGAGATTGGCTGATTTTCTCCAATCTCTCTTCGCTCGCGTTAAAATGTTTCTTCAGTTCGGCGCTTTCTTTCTCCAAGCGCGAAAGACGGTAGTCCAAATTGATCACATCCTGCTGAGATACGCACCCGGATAGAAACACCACGTAAAAAACGACGAAAATTGCTTTTTTCATGTCTTTAATCCCGCTGCTCGATTTTTTTCATCCCGCAAACTGAAATGGCGCATGGACAAGGATATCGTTGCGCAAACCTAGAAACGTCCATGGCAAAAAACCGGCGGAGACAAGCCATCCGCCGGTTTTCCACGAATTCAAAAAACAGTTTGTCGAATCTTAACGAATTTCAAAGTGGGCCCGACGGTTTCTGGCCCACGATTCCTCGTCGTGTCCCAAAGCGGCGGGTTTTTCTTCCCCGTAGCTGATCGTCGTCATCCTGGAACCCGAAATTCCCAGATTCATGAGAAACCTCTTGGCGGACTCGGCCCTTCTCTCTCCGAGGGCCATGTTGTACTCGTTGGTACCGCGCTCGTCGCAGTGTCCTTCGATTATGACTTCAATCTCCGGGTAGGCGTTCATGAAAGCCGCCTTTTCCCTCAGAACCGCCTGCGCAGTCGGGGTGAGCGTCGAATCGTCGAAATCGAAATAAATGTCGTTTTCCCCGAACGCAGCTCGCGCCCCCGCTTCCTGCTGTCTTCTTCTTTCCTCCGCCAGCCGCTGCTCCTCAAGCGCTCTGCGTCTCGCCTCCTCCTCGGCGGACAGACCGCTACCCTGCCCCTGCCCGGTTTCTATCGCAGGCACGGTCTCGTCGGGCTTCACTTGCTTTTTCGAACAACCCGCCGTGAACAACAGGCCAGGAACCAAGAACAACACGAACACAGCCATTCCAATCCTTTTCTTCATTCTTTACTCCTCCTTTTCGTATGACAAAAATCAGTTCAAGTTATCCACAACGCTGGGGGACCAGGCAGGACTGCTCTGTTCGCCCGGCGCGGACAACAGACGACGTTGATCCGTGCCGAAAGCGGTCATCACGTAAATCCTGGAAGGTCCTTCGCGCGTCGAGCTAAAGACGATCATGCTCCCGTCGGGCGACCACGATGGAGATTCGTTGTTCCTGGCATTGTATGTCAGCTGAAGCGGTCCCGAGCCGTCGACTCCCATCACGCATATGTTCAATTCGCCGCCGCCCATGCTGGAATAAGCTATCTTATCCCCCTGCGGAGACCAAGCCGGCTGCGTGTTGTAGTTTCCCTCGAAAGTCAGACGGCGAACACTGCCCGTTTCAATGTTTTGTATGTAGATTTGGGGATTCCCTGCGCGTCTGGAAACAAAGGCCATTTGCTTTCCGTCCGGCGAAAACGTCGGGGACACGTCAATTCCCTCGTTCACCGTAAGCTGCCTGATCAGGCTGCCATTCGACGACAACAGGTAGATTTCCTGATCCCCCGAAAACGAAAGGGTGGCTGCCAGTTCGAGCCTTCCGGGCCTCCATGCGGGAAAGCTGTTCAACCCCTTGCGGGAGACCACCGTTCCGGCTTTGTTTCCGACGTTTTTAATGTACAGGTCTGGCTTTCCCTTCGCGTAGGAGGTATACGCAATCCACTGGCTGTCGTAGGACCAAGCCGGAAACAGCGAAATCGATTTATGTGCTGTGAACTGCGCGATACCGGTGCCGTCGAAGTCGCAAATATATATTTCCTTGGTTCCGGTGCCTGTGGATACGAAAGCGATTTTGCTGTCGAATATCCCTCGGTTTCCTGTAAGATGAAACAATATTTCGCTAGCGAACCGGTGTATCATTTTTCTGAGATCCTGCTCGGCCCCGACATACTTCTTTCCTACGATCATGTTCTGCTGAATGGTGTCGAAAAGCCGCAGCTCCATCTCGAGTTTTCCATCGCTCGATATCACCCCCCCCGTGACCAGCAGTTCGGCTCCTATGGCGGTCCAGTTCCTGAATTGAATGCCTGGCCCTTCCAAAGCAGCCGCCTGGGGATTGCTCAAGTACGCGCCTCTGTCGATCATCGTGAAATAGCCCGTGAAAACCAATGCATCGGACAGAAAATCGGCCCCTTTCCGACCGACCTGCAACTCTCCTTCCGTCGCCCGTACGGCCTTGAACTCAGGAATGGCGATAGGGACTTTCCTCAAAAAAGGATTGGTAATATCGATATAGTCGTACTGCGCCACCGCCTTGACACCGGTCGAGGCTATGAATGCGACGACAATCAATAAAAACGAAACATACTTTGTTGCTGCAAGCTTGAATCTTCTGTTTTCCATTCTCGATCAATTCGGTTTACACCCCGAAATCTTCCCACATCTTGGAAATGCGGGGCGGACATCGAAGCGAATTTCGTTAACGTCTCCAAATCGGCTTTATCGTCCTAATCCCAATCCTGCGGGAGTGAACCTGAGGCCGGTCTCTAAAAAGCTTCCCCTGTAAGTCTTCGGCAACGGCGGCAGAGGATTGGATTTTTTCACGGCCCTGATCGCCGAATCGTCCAAATACTGATTCCCCGATTTCTTGTCAAACCATACGTCTTCGATTCGACCGTCGGGCATGATCTTGATCCCCACCAGAACCTCCAAATCCTTCCGGCCTTGCGCCAGTTGTTCCGAAAACGCCCAGTTCCTTTGGATATGATAGGCGATTTCCGCCTTGTATACATCGAACATGCCGCCCAAAACGCCTCCCGGGCTTCCTGCGCCGAAACCCGGCCTTCCCGCGCCCGCACCGGTTCCCCCGGTTCCCCCGGTTCCCGTCCCGCCTGCGCTCGCGACTTTTTCCGACGATGCGGGCGGCTTTCTCGGATTTGCCTCTACATCCTTGCGAAGCTTCTCGATGGCGTCCAGGACGCTATTGGTACGCGGTTGCTCGGCAGTTTCCCTTTCCAGCCTTTCTATTGCGCTCTTGACGATCTGCGACTCCTTGTACGTTTTCTCTTTGAGCGACTCCTTGACTTTCGGCTTTTCGTTCACCTCCGGCTTTTTAACAGGCTTCTCGGGCTCCTTTTCCTTCTGCGCCAACGAAACTTCCGGCTCCTGGACGGGGGGCTGAACCGGTTTTTTTTCAACCGTCGGCATCTTCTTCGGTGGCTCCGCGGCAACTTCCGGCTCCGGCACGAGGGGCTGAACCGGCTTTTTTTCAACCGTCGGCACCTTCCTTGGTGGCTCCGCGGCAACTTCCGGTCGAGATTGAACCTCCTCCGCTTTCGCTGGTTCTGGCGCAGACTTCGGTTCGGGCGCGGGCTTCTCTTTCACGGAAGTGTCGGCCGCAGGCGGTCCGGAACCTATATCCCCCGGCGAAACCATTTGTACGCTGATCACCGTCGGCATATAGGATTTCTCGAAAGAGGGTTGCGGCACGAAAACCAGCGCGACCAAAACCGCCACGTGACCTACCAGGGAAGCAACGACTGGCCACAGAATACTCTCGCCATCTTCGTCTCCCAGCTCGGGATACGGATATGAAACGCCGCCAGCCTTTTGATCAGCTTTTGACTTTTTTGTCGGCTTTGTCATCTTTGTACACGGGCTCCGTCACCATGCCCAACCGCTCGACGCCGGCACCTTTCATCTCGGCCATCACCCGCACTACGACCCCATATGGAATTTCCTTGTCCGCTCGCAAATAAACCGCCCGGCCGGCGTCTCCTCCGGTGATCCGGAACAGCTTTTCCCGCAACTCGTCCAATTGAACCTGGAAATCGTTTATGAACAGCCCCCCGTTCTTGTCGATACTCACGATAAGCTGCTCCTGCTCGGTCTCAAGAGGCTGCGCCGTGGCATGAGGAAGGGCCACCTCGACCCCCTCGATCATCATCGGCGCGGCCACCATGAATATGATAAGCAACACCAACATTACATCGACGAAAGGCGTAACGTTTATATCCGACATCAATCGGTCGGAATCTCCCACATGGCTCATTTGCCGCTCCTTGGAATCACCGCATGGCAGGTGCCATCGCGTTCTCGCATTTCATTGAAAAAATTAAAAACGTATTCGCTATCAAGCATCGCGCCTTGATCGAAAACAATTCCCCTTATGTTAATATGCTCTTCTCTGCTGTTGAAATATATCCCGCTCAATGATGTTGATGAAATCCGCCGAAAAACTATTCAGCTCGGATTCTATGATTCTTACTTTTTGAGTGAAATAATTGTACGCGATAACGGAGGGGATTGCGACCGCGAGCCCTGCTGCGGTCGCTATCAAAGCCTCGGATATGCCAGGCGCCACTACCGCCAGATTGGCGGAACCCCTGATTCCAATATCGTGAAAAGAGTTCATGATTCCCCAAACGGTTCCGAAAAGACCTATGAAGGGCGACGTGTTTCCCGTGGTGGCCAAGAAGGGAACAAGCTGGGACATTCTCGTCAGCTCGGAATTAATAGCCCGGCGCAACGCTCTCTGCACGTTGTCCGTACCCGATATGAATCCGTCCAGCGTTTCCTCCCCAGGCTTGGCCGCGCCGGGAGCGCCGGACTGGCTGATCTTTTTCAATTCCAGGTACCCGATCCGGAAAACCCGCGCCACCGGGCTGATCTTGAATTGTTTCGCACGGGCGAACGCGCTCGACAAATCCCGGCTTTTCCAGAAAAATTCCGTGAAATACCCCGACTCCTTGAACGCCTTTCTTAAATAGCGGAACTTGATGAAAATAATAGCCCAAGAAGCGGCCGAAAACAACAAAAGCAGCAACAATACAAGCTGCACAATCAAGCTTGCGTTGCCGATCAGTTCTATATAATCAATTTCAACGGAAGGCATCGAAACTCCAGTGGAAAATGGTTAATAAACATAATTTTTAGATCCTTTTTATTTCCGATCGTGATCGAAAAAATCGGATTTTGTTGTAAACCTTTGTAAATATAAAGTATCGGTCTCCAGAGCCGAACTTTTTTTGCATCTCTATATGAAATCGGACGAGGTGTCAAGGCATTTGGTTTTTCCGAATACGTGGATATTCGACCGAAACTCTTCTGTTCAACGGTATCCAAAGATGTTAGTCTTTCCCGGCAAGACTCTCGCCTTCGGGCGGGACATTTTCGCGCGACCGCTCCGTACGTTCGCGCAAAACGCAAGACCAAGGAACAGCTATTCGAAATGAAAATGAAACACGTTGCGGATTTGTTGTTCGAGGCGAGGCATCTGAAAAACGTGCCCAGGTCAGGCTTTCAGTTTCTCGGCGCGGGCGACGAATCGGTCGCGGAACACGCCTTCTCGACCACATTCATCGCATACGTCCTCTCCAGGCTGGAACCAAACCTGGACTCCGAAAAACTCGTCTCCCTCTGCTTGGTCCACGATTTGGCGGAGTCCCGAATCGGCGACCTTAACTACGTCCAAAAAATGTACGTCAAGGCAAACGAAAAAGATGCGGTCGCGGACATGACCCGGAATCTTCCTTTCGGAGAACACTTGGCCGAATTGATCCGGGAATTCCACGAGGGCCGATCGAAGGAGGCGTTCCTTGCCAGGGACGCCGATCAACTGGCGCTGTTGCTGGAATTGAAATACCTGAAGGATCAGGGAGCCCCCTACCCCGACAAATGGCTGCCGCACGTCCTGAAGCGTCTTTCGACCGGAGCGGGAAAGCGATTGGCGGAGGCAATTCTCGATCGGGAGCAGGACGCCTGGTGGTTGAAGGGTTACGACGAGGATTGGAGAGGGGGCGGAGACGCGAGTTAAAAAAACGTTTCGGGGGGACAGAAAGAGCTTGACAAACAAAAAGACAAGCATGTAATTATGCCCGTTATCTGACTGAGCGCTCGTTCGATTTTTTTTTCGGGACCGAGCCCGTCCGCCCGAAAACGAGCCTGCGCAATCCTCGTTCACAACGCTTGCAACCAAGCGCCGTACCTATTAATCCATTACAGGAGGAAAAACATGAACTGTTTTACCCAAACCCTCGGGTCTTCCATCGGGAAAAAACTGATGATGGCCATAACGGGATTGGCTTTCGTCGGGTTTCTCATGGCCCATCTCGCGGGCAACCTCAACATCTACCGTGGTCCGGACGCCTTCAACGCATACGCCCACGGCCTGCAAGCACTGGGGCCGCTTTTGAGGGTGTTCGAGGCGGGACTCGTGACGTTCGCGCTGATACACATCGGGACGGGCCTGTTGCTGTTCTACCAGAACAACAACGCAAGACCCCGGAAGTACGCGGTCAAGAAAAGCGGCGGAGGCCGGACCATCGGATCCCGGACCATGCCCTACACCGGATTGTTCCTGCTGCTGTTCGTCGTTTTGCACCTCGCGAACTTCACTTTCGTCGACAAAACGAATACCACCGTGTTCGCCATCGTCGCCGAGACTTTCCAAAGCCCCTTCTACGTCGCGTTCTACGTACTGGCGATGACCGTAGCGGCCATCCACGTCAGCCACGGGTTCTGGAGCGCCTTCCAGTCTCTCGGGCTGAACCATTCCAAGTACATGCCCGTAATCATGACGCTCAGCATCGTGGCGGCGGTGGTAGTGGGAGTCGGATTCGGATTCCTGCCGATTTACATTTCGTTTCAAGCTTAGACAAGTCTGGAAAGGATAAGTCATGAAAATAGAATCAAAGATACCCGGGGGGCCTCTCGAGAAAAAGTGGGACAACCACCGTTTCGATCTTAAACTGGTAAACCCGGCGAACAAGAGAAAATACACCATTATAGTCGTGGGCACGGGGCTTGCGGGCGGAAGCGCGTCGGCGAGTCTGGCCGAGCTGGGCTACAACGTCAAGACGTTCTGCATCCAGGACAGCCCCCGCAGGGCGCACAGCATCGCCGCGCAGGGGGGCATCAACGCCGCCAAGAACTATCCGAACGACGGCGACAGCATCTGGCGTCTTTTCTACGACACCATCAAGGGCGGAGACTTCAGGGCGCGGGAGGCCAACGTCTATCGTCTCGCCCAGGTCAGCAACAACATCATCGACCAATGCGTGGCCCAAGGAATCCCGTTCGCGCGGGACTACGGCGGACTGTTGTTGAACAGAAGCTTCGGGGGCGCACAGGTCTCCCGGACGTTCTACGCCAGGGGCCAGACGGGCCAGCAGTTGTTGCTGGGCGCCTACAGCGCGCTCATGCGCCAGGTCTCCACCGGCAAGGTGACCATGTTTCCGAGGCGGGAAATGCTCGAACTGGTAATGGTGAACGGCAAGGCCCGAGGCATCATCGCGCGAAATCTGATCACCGGCAAGCTGGAGCGCCACGAGGCCGACGCCGTGGCGCTTTGCACCGGCGGGTACGGTAACGTCTTCTTTCTCTCCACCAATGCCATGGCCTCCAACGTCACGGCCGCGTACAGGTGCTATAAAAAAGGAGCGTTGTTCGCCAATCCCTGCTTCACCCAAATCCATCCCACATGCATCCCGGTCCATGGAGACTACCAGTCCAAGCTGACCCTCATGAGCGAAAGCCTTAGAAACGACGGTCGGGTCTGGGTTCCGAAAAAAGCAGGGGACAGGCGTCCGCCGGCGGAAATCCCGGAATCGGAACGGGACTACTATCTAGAGAGAAAATATCCGAGCTTCGGAAACCTGGTGCCCAGGGACGTAGCCTCTCGGAACGCCAAGGCGGTGTGCGACGAAGGGCGCGGCGTCGGGGAGACCAGCTTGGCAGTCTATCTCGATTTCGCCGACGCGATCAAGCGCGACGGCAAGAAGACCATCGAGAAGAAATACGGCAACCTTTTCGCCATGTACGAGAAGATCACGGCCGAGAACCCGTACGAAACCCCCATGAAAATCTTTCCCGCCACCCACTACACCATGGGCGGCCTTTGGGTGGACTACAATCTCATGACCACGGTGGACGGTCTTTTCGCCTTGGGCGAAGCCAACTTCTCCGACCACGGGGCCAACCGCCTGGGCGCAAGCGCCCTGATGCAGGGCCTGGCCGACGGATACTTCGTGATTCCGTACACCATCGGCGGATATCTCGCCGCCAACACGTTCGAAAAGATCGACACGGACCACAAGGCTTTCGAGGAAACCGAAGCCAAGGCGAGGGAGAAGACGAACAAGCTGCTCTCCATCAGAGGCAAGCGCACCGTCGACGATTTCCATCGGGACCTTGGCCACATCATGTGGGACTACTGCGGCATGTCGAGAAACGACGAGGGTTTGAAGAAAGCCAAGGGTATGATCCAGGAGCTTCGCGCGGAATTCTGGGAGAACGCCCTGGTTCCCGGACTCGACGGGGATCTCAACCAGAGCTTGGAACGGGCCGGACGGGTCGCCGACTTCCTGGAGTTCGGAGAGCTGATGGTAATCGACGCTCTGGATCGGAGGGAATCATGCGGATGCCATTTCAACGAGGCTTTTCAGACGGATGAGAACGAGGCCAAGCGCGACGACGAAAACTGCGCGTACGTCGCCGCTTGGGAATATAAAGGCGTGGACGAAGCGCCCGCTCTTCGCAAGGAACCCCTTGTATTCGAAAACGTCAAACTTACGCAAAGGAGCTACAAGTGACAAAGACCATAAACATCACACTGAAGGTCTGGCGTCAAAAGGGTCCCGACGACAAAGGCCTCTTGGAAACATATCGCGCCGACAACATTTCCACGGACATGTCCTTCCTGGAAATGTTGGATGTCGTAAACGAACAGCTGACTCGGGATTTGAAGGAACCCGTCGCCTTCGACCACGACTGCCGGGAGGGAATCTGCGGCATGTGCGGCGCGGTCGTGAACGGCCGTCCGCACGGACACGAGAAAGGCACCACGCTCTGCCAGTTGCACATGAGGCATTTCAAGGACGGCGACACTATCGTTGTGGAGCCTTGGCGCGCTAGGGCGTTCCCCCTGATCAAGGACTTGGTGGTCGACAGGAGCGCGCTCGACAAGATCATCCAAGCGGGAGGCTACATATCCGTCAACACCGGCGCGGCCCGGGACGCCAACAACATCCTGATTCCGCAGGAACTGGCGGAAAAGGCCATGGACGCGGCGGCGTGCATCGGATGCGGCGCGTGCGTGGCGGCGTGCCCCAACGCGGCGGCCATGCTTTTCGCCGGGGCCAAGATTTCCCATTTGGCGCTTCTTCCCCAAGGACGGCCGGAAGCCGCCCGCAGGGTCGTGCAAATGCTCAGAGCCATGGACGAATGCGGCTTCGGCAACTGCGGCAACGAACGCGAATGCGAGGCCGAATGCCCCAAGGAAATATCCATCGTCAATATCGCGCGGATGAACCGAGAACTCGTCAAAGCCAGCTTCGGCTCCTCTTTAGAATAGGACTCTTCTCAAAATCCTCCGACAAAAGACCTCCGGGGGTTCAAACGCCTCGGAGGTCATTCGAAACCACCTATGCGCGACAAACGTTTTCCTTTTGGTTATTGGTTATTGGAGATTGGAGATTGGTTGTTGGTTATTAGTTGTTTGTTGCTGGTTGTTTGGTGTTTGACAGGGGGCAGTCGAGCACTTCCCCATACCCAATAACCAATACCCAATAACCAATACCCAATAACCAATACCCAATAACCAATACCTAATAACCCACTCTCTTTTCAACTGGAGCTTTCATTCGGCGG
>CAZNTU010000025.1:0-39123 GCA_964575975.1 uncultured Desulfobacteraceae bacterium | reverse complement strand
ACCAGGTCGTGGATGTATTCTACGTGAGGGATTTCGACGGCCAGAAGGTGGATTCTCCCGAGCAGGAGGAAACGATCAGAAGGACGATTCTGGAGGCCCTGCCCGGCAGGGCGGACGGAGACCGGGCGCGTGCGTTCTAAAAAACTGTCGATGCCCTCGCGACCATTGGCGAGACGAACCCGACATTATTGAAGAGCCTTAACCCTATAGAGGAGCAAGTATAAAGATGAGACCCAAGTCGTTGATACTGGCAGTTTTGTTTCTGTTGACGCCTTTTTCCGCGGCATTCGCCCAGGATGCGATAGACAAGGGCGACACGGCGTGGATAATCGTTTCCACCGCGCTTGTAATGTTCATGACTCCCGCCGGCCTCGCGCTGTTCTACGGCGGCATGTCTCGGTCGAAAAACCTTTTGAACACTTTCGCGATGACCATCGTGTCCTACTGTCTGGGCTCGGTGGTTTGGGTCCTGTGGGGATATACGCTTGCCTTCGGACCCGACAAGGGCGGATTCGTCGGAGGCCTGGACCATCTTTTCATGGCGGGCATCGGCGTCTCCAGCGTTTCCGGTTCGATCCCCACGTTCGTGTTCGCCCTGTTCCAGATGACTTTCGCGTCGATCACGGTGGCGCTGGTGCTGGGCGCTGTCGTTGACCGCATGAAGTTTTCGTCCTGGATCGTTTTCAGCATCCTTTGGCTGACGTTCATATATTCCCCTATCGCCCACTGGGCATGGGGCGGCGGATGGATGGGCGGCATGGGCGCGCTGGATTTCGCGGGAGGCAACGTGGTGCATATCAACGCGGGAGTCGCGGGGCTGGTGGCATGCCTGGTCCTTGGCAAACGCATCGGGTACGGGAAGGAAGCCATGTTTCCGTCCAGCGTGACCCTGACCGCCCTGGGCGCGGGGATGCTGTGGTTCGGATGGTTCGGGTTCAACGCGGGAAGCCAGCTCGCGGCCGACGGCGTGGCCGGTTCCGCGTTCCTGGTGACCAACACCTCGGCCGCGACCGCCGGACTCGCGTGGATGTTCACCGAATGGTTCGTCACCAAGAAGCCGACAGTACTAGGCTTGGCCTCCGGAATCGTGGCGGGTCTCGTCTCCATCACCCCGGCCGCCGGTTTCGTCAACATGCCCGCGTCCCTTTTGATCGGCCTGGTCGCCGGTTGCTTCGGATATTTCAGCGTGGCGGTCCTGAAGCATAAAATAGGGTACGACGACTCCCTGGACGCGTTCGGCGTACACGGCATGTGCGGCGTCTGGGGCGCCTTGGCGACCGGATTGTTCGCCAACCCGGCCGTGAACGAAATCGGGACCGGCCTTTTTTACGGAAACCCCAAGCAACTATGGATCCAGGCGGTTTCCATCGTGGCCACCGCCGCCTACACCGCGATCGGCACCTTTGTCGTCATATCCGTCACCAAAGCGGTGACGGGAGGACTGAGGGTCGAACACGACCAGGAAATACAAGGCCTCGACAGCTCCTTGCACGGCGAGAGAGCGTTCGAACTGGAGTAGGTTTCGGCCGACCGGACCCCGGCGAGACCAGCCGATCCGTTCAAAGGGAACGGCAAACGCCGGAAAAACCGACCGGCCACGAAATAAAAACGGAAAAACCGCCGGCCCCGATTCGAATCGTTCGGGGAAGACGTAAAGATTCAACGAAAGGAGAATAAAAAATGAAAAAAGTCGAGGCCATCGTCAAGCCGTTCAAACTCGACGATGTGAAGGAAGCCTTGAACGAGATAGGCATCCAGGGCATGACCATCACGGAGGTGAAAGGCTACGGAAGACAGAAGGGCCACAAGGAAATCTATCGCGGGGCCGAATACGTGGTGGACTTTATTCCGAAAATCAAGATAGAAGTGGTGATCGAGTCCGACTGGGTGGACAAGGTCGTGCAGAAAATCAGGGAGGCCGCCCACACTGGCAAGCTGGGCGACGGCAAGATCTTCGTGATCAACATCGAAGAGGCCGTTCGCGTCAGAACGGGAGAGAAGGGCAAGGATGCCATTTAGTCCGAAAGGAAAGCGTTTCGGTGCCCGAAAGACAGGCTCTCGCGCTTCGGCCGCTTTCCGGAATCGAACGAAATCCGCGCGATAGGGGATCCGACAAATGTCTGTCTGTTGGTATGGATTCAACAAAAATTCGTTAATAATTTAACTTCATCAATCACACTTTATTAAATTAGGAGGATTTCACTCATGACACCCGAAAAAGTATTGGAAATGGCGAAAGAGAACAAGGCCACCGTAGTGGACATAAGGTTCATGGATTTTCCCGGAATTTGGCAGCACTTCACCGTGCCCATCGGGGAGTTGAGCGTCGACAGCTTCGAGGAAGGCTTCGGGTTCGACGGTTCCAGTATCCGAGGCTGGCAGCCGATCAACGCGAGCGACATGCTGGTCGTGCCCGACGCGACCACCGCGAAGATGGATCCTTTCTTCGAGGATCCCACGCTGGTTCTCATCGGCAACATCGTCGATCCGATCACCCTCGAGCCGTATTCGCGCGACCCGAGATACATCGCTAAAAAAGCGGAGGCCTACCTGACCACAACCGGCATCGGCGACACCGCCTATTTCGGTCCGGAAGCCGAGTTTTTCATCTTCGACGACGCCCGTTTCGAATCAGGCAACAACAGCGCCTTCTATTTCCTCGACTCCAAAGAGGGCGTGTGGAACACCGGCCGCGACGAAGGTCCGAACCTGGCTTACAAGCCCAGGAACAAGGAAGGCTACTTTCCAGTCCCGCCCATGGACAAGTTCCAGGATCTCAGGAGCAAGATGCTTTTGACACTCCAGTCCCTGGGAATCGATGTGGAATGCCAGCATCACGAGGTAGCCACGGCCGGCCAGGCGGAAATCGACATGAGATTCAAGCCGCTGTGCCAGATGGGCGACCAACTGGTATGGTTCAAGTATGTTCTGAAGAACGTCGCCTACCGCGCAGGGCACACCGTCACTTTCATGCCCAAGCCCCTTTACGGCGACAACGGAACCGGCATGCATACCCACATCAGCATCTGGAAAGACAACCAGCCGCTGTTCGCCGGCGACAAGTATGCTGGCGTTTCCCAGACGGCGTTGTACGCCATCGGCGGAATCCTGAAGCACTGCAAGGCCTTGTGCGCCTTCACCAACCCGACCACCAACTCCTACAAGCGGTTGGTGCCCGGATTCGAGGCCCCGGTGAACCTGGCCTACTCCAGCAGAAACAGAAGCGCCGCCGTGCGCATTCCCATGTACAGCTCCTCGCCCAAGGCCAAACGCATCGAGTTCAGAACCCCCGACCCGAGCTGCAACGGCTACATCGCCTTCTCCGCGATGCTCATGGCCGTCCTCGACGGAATCCAGAACAAGATCGACCCGGGCGATCCTCTTGACAAGAACATCTACGATCTGCCTCCCGAGGAGCTTGCCGAGATCGAATCCGCTCCCGGCTCCCTGGACGAGGCCCTGGCCGCCCTCAAGGCCGACCACGAGTTCATGCTCAAAGGCGACGTTTTCACCAAGGACGTCATCGAAAAATGGATCGAGTACAAGATCGAAAACGAGGTCAACCCGGTCAAACTGAGACCGCATCCCCACGAGTTCTTCCTGTACTTCGACATATAATGCCGAAGCTCGCATTCCAATAGGCGCGAAGCCTCTCCCGCGACATTACTATGGCGGGAGAGGCTTCGCTTGGGTGATGAAAACGTCGGGACTATTTAAACTCGCCTACCTATAGCTTTTCTCTGCGCGTCCAGAATGTCCCGGATAGTTTTCGCCAGTCGCCTTTTAACGACGGGTTTTTTCAAAATGGCTTTGACGCCTGATTCCAGGGCTCGTTCCTCGATCGTCCTTATACTGTACCCCGTACACAGGACTACTGGAATGTCCGGTCTGATTTCCATCATCGAGAGAGCCAACTTGCTGCCTGACAGATTCGGCATTGTCATATCGGTAACGACCATGTCGAACCTGTCGGGGGCCGAACGGAACAGCGCGAGGGCCTCCGCGCTGTCGGAGAGAACCGTTGCTTGATACCCCATTCGTTTCAGCAACTCTCCGGCCATGTCGGCTATGGCGGCGTCGTCGTCTATGAAAAGAATATGCTCGCGGCCGAACGCGATTTCCTCCGCAGCTACCTCGAAGATTTCCGCCTCTTCTTCGACACCGGGGAAAAAAAGGGTGAAAACGGTTTTCTTGCCCGGTTCGCTCTCGACCGATACATGTCCCTCGTATTGCCCAACGATGTCGCGAACCACGGCAAGCCCCATTCCCGTTCCGTCGCCTTCCTTTTTGGTGGTGAAGTAGGGTTGGAATATGAAGCCGATTACTTCCGGGGCGATTCCCTCGCCGGTGTCCGAAACGGTCGCCTTGACATGGCGACCCGGTTTCAAGTCGTTTTCGAATTCCAACGATCCAGGATCGAGATCGATGTCTTCGACAAGAACTTCCAAGACCCCGCCTTCGGCTTCCATGGCCTGGGCGGCGTTTGTAAACAAATTCATGAACACTTGATGAAGCTGTGTCGGGTCTCCTTTCACGGACAGTCTGCTTTCGATTTTTTTTTCCACGCGGATGGAGGGGGGAAGCGCCGCTTTTAGCAGTTCGGTCGTTTCCTCCGCCACCGTGCCGATTTTAACCGATCCGGAGAAATTTTCCCGCGTCGGACTGGAGAAATCGAGAATTTGCTTCACCAACTCCGAGGCCCGGACGCCGACGTTCAGGACTTCCTTCAGATTCGATTCCGGGTCGGCTCCTCTTTCGGCGTCGTCGAGGGCCAGTTCCGCGTAGCCCATCAAGGAGGAAAGAATATTGTTGAAATCGTGGGCGATACTTCCGGCAAGCCTGCCTGCGGCTTCCGCCTTGCGGGCCTGGTTCAGTTCCTCCTCTATTTTTTTCCTTTCCGAAACATTCCGGCAGTTGAGGACAATGCCTTTTATAAATGGGTCGTCGAGCATGTTGGTGACGAAACCCTCGAAATGGATGGGGCGTCCGTCTTTTCGCACGGCAGTCAATTCCACGAGCGGGGGCGTTTGCATCGGTATCGCTACGGCGCTTTCGAAGATTTCCATTGCGACGGGTTGACAGTCTTCCCGCAGAAAACGACGGAACTCTTTCCCGACGATTTCCTCCGGAGCATAATACAAAGCGGCGGTCACGGAGGGACTGACGTATCGGACTTTTCCGCATTGATCCAAAATGACGGTTACATCGCTGTTTTTTTCGGTGATGGTTTTGAACATCGCCTCGCTTTCCTTCAATTTATTCTCCGCCAGTTTGCGGTCCGTGATGTCCCTGTTGCTGACCCTTTGGCCCAAGTAAGTTCCGTTGCGGGCGAAAACGGGCCGACAGTTGCGATTGATCCATTTGACGGTTCCATCCGAGGCGACGATCCGGAAATCGACTGTATCGGGGGCCTTTGTTTTACCGTCTATCAAGAAGGTTTGCGTTGCGACACGTTCCCTGTCCTCCTCGTGGACAATGGAGTTCAACAGATCGGGGTTTTTGGCGAAATCGTCGGGACGGTAGCCGGTCACGCGCTCGCAGGACGGAGAGACAAATTTCAATTGTCCGTCGGCTCCGAGCCAATATTCCCAGTCGTATGCGAAATCGGCCACGATTCGGAAGCGCCGTTCGCTTTCTCGCAGGGAGCCCTCGGCTTTCTTTTGTTCCGTTATATCAATAAAATGCGACAATAGAAGCTCTTTTCCCTCTATCTCTATTTTTCCGCATGAAAACAAGCCGGTTTTGATTTCACCGTTTTGAACGACCAGTTCGACCTCGATGCAATTGACAAAACCCGTTCTTTTCATTTCGTCGATTATCCGGTCTCGCTGTGTCGGGTCGTGCCACAGATTCAAATCCGCGGATTTTTTTCCGACGACTTCCTCCCGGCGAAATCCCGTCAATTCGAAAAAGGCTCGATTGACATCGACGAACCGGCCTTCTTCTATAGTGGAAATAGCCAGAACCGCCGGGTTCGACCTGAACGCGGCATGGAACTTTCTTTCGCTTTCCAAAAGCGCCTTCCGCGCCTTGTCGCCTCTTTCCAATTCGTCGGACAAAGCTTTCGTTCTTTTTTGCGCTTCCCATTTGAGCGATAGATTCCATGCCAAGAAAAGCAGCATCGACAAAAAAACCAAACCTGCCGCAACGATTTCGTTTTTTCGTCTCTTTTCTCGCGTTTTCAAGATTTCCGCGGCCGGGTCGCGGACGAACCCGTCGATGGAGAAGTCTTTTTCGCAAAAACCGAGTTTCCCGTATGTTTCGGCGATGAATTTCCACCGGTTTCCGTTTACGTGTCCGATGGAGACAATATCGGGACGCACGAGTTTTTCAATTTCCCGGGCCTCGTGAAGCAGTCGCTTGCGGCTATGGGAACAGCCGTATTTTTCCACGATCAGATCGACGATTTCCTCCTTGTGGTTCAAGGCGTATCGCCATCCTTCCAGGCTGGCCTTCAGGAAATTGTCCGCCCTCTCCGGACGGTTATCGATTTCGTTTTCCGTGGTAAAGATGCAATCGCCGTAAAAATCGATTCCGTAGCTTTTCGGGTGGATAACCGAAAAAGCCACGTCGTTTTCGACGAACCAAAAAGGTTCGTTCGTGGTATATGCGGCGAAGGCCGATATGGATTCGTCGGCGAAATCGAAAGGCGGTTTCTGCTCCACGAAGATGATTGTTTCCAGTGGAATTCTTTCATGCAGGAAAATGGCCCGCAATTCGGCCGATCTTGTTGCGATCGGCGTTTTTACCTTCCTGCCCGCCAAGTCGTGAATTCCTCGTATTTCTTCCCCGTTTTGACGAACGATCAAAACTTGGGCCGAATGTTGAAAAACAGCGGCGAGCAGGACCACCGGCTTGCCCGAGATTCTCTCCAGGACGATTTCGCTGCTTGCTATCCCGTACTGCGCCTTGCCGGACAAGACCGCATCGGCATGATCGAAGGAGCCGCCCTCTAGGAATTCGACGTCCAAGCCCCGCCGGGCGTAAAACCCTTTTTCCTTTGCCGCGTAATATCCCGCGAATTGAAATTGGTGCATCCATTTAAGCTGCAAAGCCACTGCTTCGAGGTCGGAGCTTTCCTTTGGAGACCCGTCTTTTTGCTCGTTTTGGGCGCTTGAAACCGAAGGAAACAGAGAGGCGGACAGGAGCAGCGCCGCAAAAACGACGGTCGCGAAGGCGAACCTATAGGAAAGATGCTTTTTCGAACATTCCATGGATCAAAGCCTTTCCGTTTTGTCGAGAACGCTCCGAATGGTCTTGGCCAATTCATCGATGACAAAGGGCTTGTAAACGACTGCTCGAATGCCGATTTCCAATGCCTTTTCCTCCGAGAGCGCTTTGCTGAAGCCGGTGCATAAAATTATTGGAATATCGGGCCGGGTTGCCAGCATCGCGATAGACAATTCCTCTCCGGTCAGGCCCGGCATGACCAGGTCCGTGATTACCAGATCGAAGCGGCTTGGATCCGAATTGAAAAAATCGAGGGCTTCGACGCTGTCGGCGATTATCGCGACTTTGAAGCCAAACCTTTCGAGGGCTTTGCCCGTCATGTTCACGAAGGCACCGTTGTCGTCGACGATCAGGATATTTTCGTTCCTGCGGAACCGGTCTTTCGTTTTTCCTTTTTCCGACTCGGAGAAATCGGGGACTGCGGGCAAGTAGACCCTGAAAACGGTCCCTCGACCGTCTTTCTCGTCGATTAGGATTTCGCCGCCCAATGCCGAGACTATTTCGCGCGCGTTGGCTAATTCCGCTTTGACGCAACGATCGTCTTTTTTCGTTGCGAAAGAACCGTACGCGATCAAATCGATGCATTCCTCGCCGATTTCCCCTCTCGCGTCCCAGACGGTCAACTCGACGTGGCGGCCTGGATTCAGGTTGCGGAAACGTTCAGCGCTTTTCTCGTCGATCTCGACATCCTTCAGCTTTATTTTCAGTTCCCCCTCTTCTTTCTCCATTGCCATGGCTCGGTTCGCGCAAAGAATTGTAACCAGCTGCCGAAGCCGGGAAGGAGCGGTCGAAACGAAGGATTGGCTGTCCATTTTCAAGTCGATCTTGATCGAGGAGGGTATCGCCGCGCGCAGAAGTTCCATCGATTGTCTTAACACGCGGCCGGCTTCGCACGCGCCCTCGTTTCCGGAAGATCTTCTGGAGTAGGAAAGAATGCTGTTCGTCAGGGCCATGGCTCTGAATCCCGCCCCGATAATCTCTCGTATATGGTCCGCAGGATCGTTTTCGAATTTCGCGTCCTCGAGCGCCAGTTCCGCATTGCCGATTATGGACGAGAGAATGTTGTTGAAGTCGTGGGCGATTCCTCCGGCCAGCGCTCCAATGACTTCCATTTTATAAGCATGGTTCAGTTCATCCTTCAATTTTATCTTTTCGGTTACATCTCGCGAACTGACAACGAAACCTTCTACGCCGGGTTCGTCGAGCAGATTCGTAATACGCGTCTCGATGCTGCAATAGCCTCCGTTTTTCATCTTTGCCCTCAAAACTCCCGCAGTTATAGTTTTTCCGTGGTTTGAAACAGCTTTTTCAAGATATTCGGTGGCTTTCTCCAGATCGTTCTCCTCAAAAACGAAGTCGAGGGTCTTTCCTATGAGATCGTTCGGTGAAAATCCGGCGACATTGGCTATCGACGGACTGACATACTTGTATACGCGATTTTTATCCAATATGACGATTACATCCGAGGTCTTTTCGTTGATCGCCTTGAACATCGACTCGCTTATTCCGATTTTTTCCTCGATCTCTTTGCGTTCGGTTATATCCCGGTTGCTGGCTCGAATTCCCAAATAGACGCCGTCGTCGAAAACCGACCGGCAACGGTGTTGAATCCATTTTACGCGGCCGTCCCTTGTCCTGATGCGAAAATCCTTCAGTTCGGGAATATCCTTCCTTTCGGGATGGAATTGGATGTGATCCAGAAACGTTTCCCTGTCGTCCTCGTGGACAATCTCCGTCAACAAACCGGGATGTTCGACGAATTCGTCCGCTGCATATCCGGTTAGCCGTTCGCAGGAGGGCGAGACATACTCGAAGCGTCCGTCGGGCCTGATCCAGTATTCCCAGTGGTGGGCGAAATCGGCTACGATCCGATAGCGCTCCTCGCTTTTCCGAAGCGCGATTTCCGCCGATTTCAGACTCGTGATATCGATTACCTGGGACAACATGCAAACTTTCCCATCGATTTCGATAATTTCGGCCGACATCAAGCCTGTCTTTGTTTTTCCGGATGCGGTTTGAAACTCGATTTCATAGTTTTTGAGGAATCCGTCCTTTCTCAGACGGTCCATCATTCGATCTCGCTGGGTCGAGTCGCGCCACAAGCCGATTTCCATGGAAGTTTTTCCGACAACCTCCTTCCGTGCGTATCCCGCGAGGGTTGTGAAAACATGATTTACATCCATGAAACGCCCGTTTTCGAACGAGGAAAGAATCAACGCCGTCGGACAGGACATAAAAGTTTCCGCGAACTTCCGTTCGCTTTTCCGAAGCGCTTTTTCGGCCTTGGTTCGTTCGGCTATTCCCTCTTCCAGTTCCGAGGTCCTTTGTTTTACCTTTTTTCCGAGCGAACGGTTCCAGGCATATAACGCCAATAGGATGGCCCCGATGACCCCGGCGGTTGTCCCGAAAAATTTTTCCCAACCTTTTTGCCTTTCGATTTTGGCTGCGGACGAATCATAGACTAGACCGTCGATGGAAAAGTCGGATTCGCACAGTCCCAATTTCTTGTAAGTATCCGCTATGAATTGCCATCGTTCTTCGTTGACATGGCCTATCCTTATGAAATCCGCCTCTATCAGTCTTTTGATCTCGTTTGCCTCGTAAAGCAGGTGTTCCCTTGAATTTTTGCAGTCGTATTCGTCGACGATTAAGTCAACGATTTCCTCGACATGGTCCAATGCGTAGGTCCACCCCTCGATGCTCGCTTCGACTAGTTTGTCGGCCCTTTCCGGGTATCGTTCGATTTCTTCCTCCGTGGTGAAAATACAATCCCCGTAAAAGTCGATTCCGTAGCTTTTTGGATAGATGATCGTGATCGGTTCGTTTCGTTGTTTGAAAAAAAACGGCTCGTTGGAGACGTGCCCGTTGCACGCCGAAACGGTTTTGTCGCCGCAACAAGGCGATCCAGCGGATTCCACCAGGATTGATTTGTCGAGCGAAATCCCCTCGAATAAAAACATGGCGTGGATGTCCGCAGCCCTTTTGGATGATGGAATTCGGATCTTTTTCCCGACCAGATCGTGGATTCCGGGGGAGGCTTGCCCTTCTTCGCGCGCGATCAGCACATGGGGAGAATGCTGGAAAATGCAGGCGAGAACGACAACCGGCGCGCCCATTGCCCTTTCCAGGACGATTTCGCTTGTGGCGACACCATATTGGGCTTTGCCCGACAATACCGCCTTCGTGGTTTCGAAAGGGCCGCCTTCGATTATTTCCACCCGCAAGCCCCTGTCGCGGTAATAGCCTTTTTCTTTTGCCGCGTAGTATCCTGCGAATTGGAACTGATGGAACCATTTGAGCTGAAGGGCAACCCCCCCAACTTTTCCCTTGTACTCCGCGGAAACGTTTTTCTTTCCTTCGGTATCGGCTTGGGTAAAGGGGGGGGAGGGGAATGCAAAGCAAACGATCAATATGAAAATCGGCAATGACAAAAAAACCGACAATCTGGACAATACCACAGGCCGCATAGAAAAAGCTGATCGTCTCTTTTAATCCGGTTTGAAAACGCTGTTGAAACCTCGAAAACAGTGTCGGTTAGTCAAAACTCCGGCTATTCGTTTCCTTGAAGTAGGGAAAGTAGTACGAACAAGGCTCCGCGATACTCGATAAAGAAAACGACAAAGCCGGAAGAAAAATTGCGATAGATGCTACAATTGAGACTTTTGTTCAACTAAGGCCGAGCAATCCTCTTTGACCCAGTTGCCGGATAAATTGGGTCACGGAGACCTCAGCCTCCTTGATATGAAGTTGGTGCATTCGTGCGAATTCCATGACAATTTGTCTCACGGAGCGATTTCCGTCCACCAGCTCCCAAACGCTGGAACCGAGAAGGTCGAGTTCCACTTTCTTCACGACCGGATTCTCCGGAGAGCCTGAAAAACGTTTGATCAGCGACGCGACCCAAGGCCGTTGGCCTGCGGGATACGATAGCATAATCTTTCCGCTTTCCAAGCGGGTCTCCTCCACTTGGAAATTCTTGATCGGTTTGAATCCCAAGGCTTGCTCCCGCGTTACTTCAGGGACCCTGGCGCGTGTCTTGAACAATTTCATAGCGATCGCAAATTTCATTCAAATTTCCGATATCGAGCGGTTCGGAGCTTTGGGCCGTTGCCCCCAATATCCTGTTGACAGATGGTAAATACCACATTCTGGTCCACATGTACAAAGGTTTTCCTCGGAATTTCGCCCATGACTTCGCATAGCCGGACAAAGGCGGGAGGGATTGGAATTCGACGGTCTTCGAATCCTCGGATTCGTATTTTGAAATCATATGGTCCTGTCCCAAGGAAAAGGATTTCCGTGCGAAGGATTCGAGGCTGTCCTTCGCGAGGATAATCGATGCGGGGCTCCAACGGTGAAAGGAAATTTTGAAATGTTCGGCGTCGAATCGGAGTTCGAACGCGCCAGGCGCGAAGGAATGCTCGAGGAGGAAATAATGCGGGGGAAGTTCGAGCCGCATGTCGTAAACGGACCAAAGAGTTTTTCCGCGCACAGGGTGGTCCCGGAAAGACGAAAGGATTTTTGGCCGGTTGTCCTGTGGAAAGTTCCGCGAATTCTCGTTTTCACGCTCGTAAAATTGCAGCAGAGTAGCGCGCCTGCAATCTCCGCAATATACGATTATCCCCTTGCCGGAGACGAGGTCGCCTTGCCATTGGAAACCTGCGGTTTCCAATTTTCCCAAAGCGTTGCTCCAGTCTCGCGGAACTTCCCAAGAACGAACGCCTTGCCTTTTCGGCATCGCCCTCTTCAGTTTTCCCAGAAACTTTTCCGGCGCGAAGCTTCCTTTGGCAAGGTCCCATTTCGCCTCCAACGCCGGATATCCGTCGTTTTCCAAAAGAAAATACTTCTTCCCGAGACGACCGGGATTCCACGTGGACGGAACCTCGACGCGGAATCCGTCCCATCCGATTTCCTTCCAAGCATGTTCTTTTTCGGACGCCACGCCGTTAATTCTATCGGGGAACGAACTGGTCCCAGTCCGCAGGATTTTCAATTTTTCCGACATGCTCCAAGTCGGGTTTGCTTTCCGAGGGAAACTTGTTTTCGAAACATTCCAGTTCCTCCTCCTGCAAGTTGTACATCTGGAGCTTCACAACGTTTCCCATCTTCATTGAGGCATCCTCCGCGTTGTGTTGAAGAATCAGCCCGATTCGATTTCCCTTTTCGTCGGTAAAGGACCACTTCCAGGCTATTACCACATGAAACGGATCGCCGCGCCAGCGGTCGGGTTTTCCGAAGCGTTGTTTGAATTGTTCCAGCAGCTTTTCGTAGAATTCTTTCCGGGAGTCCGCGTATTTCAGCGAGATTCTCAGAATTGTTCCCGGAGCGGCGCAATCTCCGTAAACGATCAAACCGCTTTTGTATCCGGGAGTCGGCATAATTTCCACTTCCTTTAGGAAATCCGCATACCTGATCGGGAGCACCGTGTCCATTTTAAGCCTGTCCCGATATTCGGAAACGTTTTTTCCCAGTACGAAACCCGCGATTTCATGAGGGGCTTCCGCCGAGGCAACGCCTGCGGCAGTCAAGAACAGCGCAAAACAGAACGAAACGATTCGGAACTTCATGTTTTTCTCCGCGTTCAAACAAGGTTGTAGATGTTGTATCGTCAAGAAACGGCAACGGAAAATCCGGCGGCTACTTGGACAGCCTGTCCCACGTCGCCTTTGCCTGGTCCTCCATTGTTTGCCGCCGTCTTTGTATCCCCGGTCCTCCTCCGGACCCGTCGGAATCCCCTGAACGGCGACCGCCTCTCAAGCGGGCGATTCTTTCCTCCAAGGGCGGATGGGTCGAAAAAAGGGTGGCTAGCCCTCCTCCCGACAGAGGATTCGCAATGAACATATGCGCCGTGGCGGGATTGGCTCTCATGGGTCTCTTTTCCGAGTAGGCGCCTATTTTTTCCAGAGCGCTGGCAAGGCCTTCGGAATGACGGGCGAGATGCGCGCCTGTAGAGTCCGCCAGATGCTCTCTGGAGCGGGAAATGGCCATTTGAATGAGCATGGCTGCCAAAGGAGCGACGATAGACATCACGATCAGGCCGATTATGCCCATGCCGCCCTCGTCGTCGTTTCCTCCGACTCCTCCGAAAATGGCGGACCACCTCGCCATGCTGGCCAGCACCATGATCGCTCCGGCCAAAGTCGCCGCTATCGTGCCGATAAGGATGTCGCGATTCTTGATGTGTCCCATTTCATGGGCCAGCACCCCTTTGAGTTCGTCCTCGTTCATGATTTCCAAAAGCCCTTCCGTTACGGCAACGACGGCATGGTCCGGGTTTCTGCCGGTAGCGAACGCATTGGGCGCCCTCTGCGGAATAATGAAAACCTTCGGCATCGGAATGTTTGCCTCACGGGCCAGTTCCCTTACGGTTGCGTAAAGCTTGGGGATTTGGCCTTCCTTTACTTCCGAGGCGTGGTACATTTTCAATACGATCCGGTCCGAGAACCAGTAGCTGACAAAGTTCATGCCTCCCGCGAAAACGAGCGCAAGGACCATTCCCGCGCGTCCGCCCAACAGATTTCCTACCCACAGGATAAACGCGGTAAGCACGCCGAGAAGAATCGCGGTTTTGAGCTGATTACCCATCTTTACTGCTCCTTTACTGTCAGTTCGTTCATCGTGTTTCGGCGGCCAAGGTCCGAAGCCGGATAAATCGAAACGCCGATTTTGTCTGCTCCGGGCCCTTTTCGCCAATTTCATCGACAGGGTAAAAAATAAAGATCTTTTGCAAGAATGCAAGATTGCGGTCGTTTCGGTCGAAAAGAAAAAGCTCGTGAAAAATTCTGCGGAACCACTTTCGTTTAAGGGAAAAATCCGGTATCGATTTTGCGCGAATGTTTGACTTTTACGGAAAAATCCATATAAATAGAACCGAAAAACGAATATAACGTTCGAATTTAACAAGGTTTTCATGGAGGCGCCAAATGGTGAGAGACTTTTACGAGATCCTCGGCGTGGATAGGGATGCCTCGGACGATCAGATAAAAAAGGCATACAGGAAGTTGGCGAGAAAGTGGCATCCGGACATTAACCCCGGGTCCAAGGAGGCCGAACAGAAATTCAAAGACATTTCCATGGCTTACGACGTACTAGGAAAAGCGGAAAAACGCAAGCTTTACGACGAATTCGGAGAAGAAGGCCTCCAAAGCGGCTTCGATGCCGAGAGGGCGCGCGAGCGCAAAAGGTGGAGCGGCTTTCAGGGCGAGCGAGGAGGGTGGTCCGGCAGGAGCAAAGATTTCGGCGGTTTCAAGAACTACGACGATATTTTCGGGGATATTTTCGGAGGCGAAAACGATTTCGAAGGCTTGGGTTCGGCTACTTCGGCGAAAGGCCGTGACGTGGCGTATGAAATGGCGATCGATTTGCCATCGGCCCTTAGAGGGTTCGACACGGAGCTTTCTGTGCGGAAGGAGGAGACGTGTTCCAAATGCGGGGGAGAGGGAATCGACCCCGGAGTCCGGGAGGGAATCTGTATAAGCTGCGGAGGAACCGGTCGAGTGAAGGAAAACAGAGGTCCGGTCCACCTGACAAGAACCTGCCCCTTGTGCGGTGGACGCGGCAAAACGGGAAGACCTTGTCCGGAATGCGCGGGAAACGGTCTTCGGGAGGTTTCCCGACGAATACGAGTTTCCATACCCAAAGGAATCAAGGATGGCTCCAAGGTGCGGGTCGCCGGCGAAGGCGAAGCCGGACGCGGAAGAGGCCGCCCGGGCGACTTGTACATAAGAGTTCGTGTCAAGCCGCACCCGTTCCTGAAGAGGGAAAAGGACGATCTGCACATGGAGGTCCCGATCACGGTCGGAGAAGCCATGGCAGGAGGAAACGTCAGAATTCCCACTATCGACGGACATGTCGATTTGAAAATTCCTCCCCGAAGTCAGGGAGGACAAATTCTAAAATTGAAAGGAAAGGGCGCTTTCGATCCGAAAACCGGCAAGACAGGGGAGTTGTTCGTCAAGATCGCCATTAAGGCGCCCAAGACGGATAACGCGGAAATTTTGGAAGCGGCGAAGAAAATGGATCGATTTTACACCGAGGACATCCGGGCTGGGCTTGAATTTTAACGAAAGAGCCGACCTGCGCCTATCCGTCCGAGTGGTTCGACATGGCCGTCCGCGAGGTCCGGCAAAGCATCCGAAACCGGCGGTCCGAAGGCCTTGTTCACCAGGGCTTCGCGGATTCCTGGCACTTTCTTTTTTTCGCCCTTTCGGTACGACGGACGCCGGTTTCTTCAAGGGTCTCGGTTTTAGGGCTGTTTGAAGAAAGCCCTTCTTTGTTTCAAACGGACATATTCTTTCGATATATAGCGTGTTGCGAATTTTTCCCGGGACAAATACGGAAATACGCTTTCGAACAACGATTCGACCATCGTTTTCTTCAGTTCCTCTTTTTCTTTTTCGTCTATGAAGAAACGCTCGATTTTTTTCTCGAACAAAACGGAATCGCCCAAAATTTCCCTTGCTTCATCGATGCTCGCCGGCAATTCGACTTTCCCGTCGGAAAAAGCCTTTTCCACCGGGACGTCGACCTGCGCGACCACCGAAATTCTCCACCGGTCTCCTGCGATCACTTTGCTTTTGTTCCAGATTTCCAATTTCAATCCGTTTTCCATCTCCACGGATTTTTCCAAGATTTCCTCTGCCTGGGCCAACTGTTGCATATTCTTTTCCTGTCTTTTAGAAATAAAGATTATCGGTTCGGACAACTTGTGGAATTTCCAATAAACCTCCTTGCTTCCCGGCGCGCGACGAGACGCGAGAAAGACGCGGTCCCGCTTTTTGGAACGTCGCTCGCAAAGCCTTTTTCATATAAACATCGGCAAACGGGCGGTCAAGGATCATTTCGTGCGAAATACGGGCTGCATGCATTCCGGTTCTGGACGGGACGGCAACAGACAAGGAAGGAGGCGTCCTTCAGGAAATCTTCCAGAGGCAAAAAAAGCTTCAAAAGAAGTCCCTGTTTTTACTGGAAAAAGACCCTTGTGTACTTCCTTATGGAAGTATAGGCGGCATTTTGGCTATGAAATGCTATTTCGAGCCCGGGAACGAACTATACTTCGAAAGATTCGGGCGGGTTTTTTCGAATTCGAATGGAATCGATCATTTTCTTCCGCGATCGATCGCGCCGTCGAAAACGGTACCGGAAGGCAAGCAATCCGAAAGTACGGTTTCGTTCCTCTGCAAGGGCTCGTGAATTTGCTGTTCGTATCCGATCGAGAGTTCTCCTCAGGAAGCTACGTATACTCCTCTTTTGGCCGTTTTGATCTTATCCTGCTTTTTGAGTTTGTATATTATGTTTCTGACTTTCTTTTCGTCGAATTTGGTCTCATCCATCAGGTCGGAAGTATCGATTCCTCCTTTTTTCGACTTGATTACCTGATATACCGTTTCGGCTGCGGTGGCGGGCTTTCCCCCAGGCCTGATTATTTTTCTTCTTCTGGGCTCGTTCTCCGCGCGTCTGGCTTTCGGAGCCTCCTTGGCCTGGAGAGATTCCTCTTTTTCCGCAGGTTCTTCAGCCTCCATTTCCTCCGGAGATTCCGACTCGGGTTGCTCCTGCGGCGCAGCTTTTGGTTTCGTCGGCTCCTTCGGCGCGGCTTCTTGCGGGGTGGACTTCTGCTCCGCCGGTGGCTGCATGGCCGCCTCTCCCAGGTTCTCGACTACCGCAGCCAAGGATCTGAGGGCCTCGGCTATGTTTTGCAGAAAATTTTGGAATTCAGTCATCGTATTCTCCTCTCCTTTAAATAATGTTTAAAACGAAAAACGGTTCATGCCTGAAACATACCTATATTCGTGCGACGTCAACAGGATCTTCAGTTTCTCCAAAGCCACTTGCGGAACTTTGAATTCCATATTTTTTAATAATTAGGGTAACTTTCAAGATTCGTACGTCAAAAATCCAAAATGCGCAAAAAAGTTGCGAACCAGTTTCTTTTAGGCAAAAAAAAATTGCCAAATATCCCTTAACAACCATTTTTCCTAACGCACATATTTCCTCTTTTGCTGTAATCTTTTTGGTTTGTCAAGCACTTTTCTAAATTTTGAGGAAAAATTTGTAAAGTACACTACGGTATGGATTTTTCCACGCTGCGCAAGGGGCTATCCAACATTGGCAGGAGCAAGTTTTTTAGTTGTCGTCATATGCTCGAAATCCATCGGAGGGCAACAGGGGAGATTAAAGTCGATTTAGGGTTCCGGCGATATACGGAGTTGAAAACAGACCGGAAAAAAGCTATGTATATCCGTTCGTCTTTAGGACGTGAAAACTGTCTGGAGCGTCGAGCCTTTAACCTGTCGCAGGAACAGTATGTTTAAACTTTCAAGCTTGAAGGGGTTTTGAAGCCGCATGAAAACGATAGCAACTCCCATTGCCGGACTTATGGTGCTGGAACCGAATATTTTCGAGGATGAAAGAGGGTTCTTTCTGGAATCCTTTCATCGGAGGAAATATTTGGAGCTGGGTATCGACCGAGATTTCGTCCAGGACAATCTTTCCTTTTCAAAAAAGAAGGTCTTGAGAGGATTGCATTTTCAGATCAGGCGACCACAGGCGAAGCTGGTTCAAGTTGTTTCCGGAGAGGCATTCGATGTCGCGGTGGATATCAGAAAAGACTCCGCGACTTTCGGCAAGTGGTTCGGCATCGTCCTTTCGGGAGAAAACATGCGGCAGATGTTTATTCCCGAAGGCTTCGCGCACGGTTTCTGCGTTACGAGCGAAACGGCCCTCTTCTATTATAAATGCTCCGACATATATGTTCCGGAAGACGAAGGAGGGCTTTTTTGGGCGGACCCCGACGTGAAAGTCGATTGGCCTTTCCCCGCCCCTGTTTTGTCGGAAAAGGACGGACGTCTTCCTCTCCTGTCCGAACTTGTCCGAAGAGGTTGTCTTCCAGTACGCGGACATTGAAATTAAGGACAAACGCGATGAATTTGATGCTTATCGGTTCGAAGGGGCAACTGGGGCGGGAATTGCATAGAAAGTGCGAAAGACGAGGGCTCCCTGTTGTCGCGGCAGATCTTCCCGAGGTGGATATCACGGATTTCCCGCGACTTGAAAGATTGTTCTTGGAAAGCAGACCTTCGGTCGCGATCAACGCCGCCGCCTACACGGCGGTCGATCTGGCGGAATCCGAAAGGCAGATCTGCTTCGCCGTCAACCGAGACGGTCCTGCGGAATTGGCCCGGATTTGCGCCAAAAACGACATCCCGCTGATTCACATTTCCACGGATTATGTGTTCGACGGCCAAGCCAAATCTCCTTATAAAGAAAACGATCCGGTTCGTCCCTTGGGCGTTTACGGGCGCAGCAAGGCAGAGGGCGAAACGGCCGTCGCCTCGGCCTGCGAAAAGCATATTGTCGTACGAACTGCCTGGCTTTACGGCGTGTTCGGCAAAAATTTCGTGAAAACCATGTTGAGGGCGGCAAGGGAGAAGGATTGTCTGAAAGTGGTGAACGATCAGTACGGATGTCCTACAAGCGCGGCGGACTTGGCCGACGCCGTTTTGGCCGTGTGCGGCAGTGTCGCGGATGCCGCGGAAAAGGAAAAGCTTGAAAAGCCTTGGGGAGTGTACCATTATTGCGGAAAAGGCATAGTCACTTGGTATGAATTGGCTAAGGCCGTTTTCGAGATATCATGCGGATTGGGAACGGAAAAAATTCCCGAGTTGATCCCCATATCCACTTCCGAATATCCCGCAGCAGCGGAAAGGCCCCGTTTTTCCGCTTTGGATTGCTCGGAAATGGAAAAAACGTTCGGGGTTCGACAAAAGCCTTGGCGCGACAGTTTGCGCAAAGCGGTCGAGGAAATAATCGCAAGTCGAAGCTATTAGGATCGGCGAAAAACCGTGAAGACAAAAACGAGAGTGGAACTGCTGGCCCCGGCGGGCAATTTCGAAAAACTCGAGATCGCCGTCTTTTACGGCGCCGACGCGATTTACTTGGGGGGGAAGGATTTCAGCCTGCGAAACTTCTCGGGCAATTTTTCCGACCGGCGTCTGAAGGAGGCCGTAAAATACGCCCACGGCCGCAACGTAAAAGTATACGTGGCTTGCAACGCATATCCCAGAAGCCATGAAATTTCGTCCTTGGAATCGTTTCTCGAACTGCTCTCCGGAATTACGCCGGACGCGATCATCGTGGCCGATCCGGGGGTGTTTGCGATGGCAAGGAGGAAGGCTCCAAAAGTGGATATTCATCTGAGCACCCAAGCGAACACGACGAACTCCGAAAGCGCGTTGTTTTGGAAGAATCTCGGAGTCAAAAGGATTAATGTCGCGAGGGAGCTTTCTCTGAACGAGATCAAGGAGATTTCCAGCAAGGTCGAAATTGAAATCGAGGCTTTCGTCCACGGCGCCATGTGCATTTCCTATTCGGGCAGATGCCTGTTGAGCAATTTCATGGCCTTGCGAGACGGAAACCGGGGAATGTGCTGCCATCCGTGCAGGTGGAAATATTCGGTCGTGGAGGAAACGAGACCCGGCCAATACTATCCCGTCGCCGAGGACGAACGCGGCACGTACGTGTTCAATTCGAAGGATTTATGCATGGTGGAGCACATACCCGAAATGATCGGCGTCGGAGTCGATTCGCTCAAAATCGAAGGCCGCATGAAGGGAATCAACTATCTTGCATCCACAGTGAAGGTCTACCGAGAGGCTATCGACGCCTTCCTTTCCGACCCGGAAGGTTTCCGCGCTAGAGCCGAGTGGGTGCAAGAACTGAAAAAAGTAGGCTTGAGGGATTATTGCAGGGGGTTCTACTTTGGAGACCCTTCCCAGACCGTTCCGAATTACGACGCGGACAAGCACGCCAACCAACAGCTTTTTCTCGGAAAGATCATGGAGGACGCGCGCGGCGGCAGGACGCGAATCGAGCTTAGAAACAAGGTGTACAAGGGCGAAGAAATCGAGATTTTGCCCCGAAAAGGTCCCTCGAGAAAAGACGCCATATTGGACATGGAGGACTTGGATGGTTGCAAACTGGATTACGGCCAGCCCGGCTCTGTGGTTGTCGCTACCCTGCGCGGAAAAAGTTTCGCGAACGAACTGGCGAGAAGAGTGCGTCCTTTCGTTTGAAAAACATCGACATCGAACATCCGTCAAAGCAACTCTCTGTCTTTCAACGCGGTCATGGCGCGATGGCCGATACTTGTCACGCGGGACAACGCGTTGGTCAAATGGAAGCCGGATTCCTCGGGAACTTTGGACCGGATCATGACAAGCGCCATGTTTATGCTCGATTCGGCTTCCTCCCACGTCTTGTCCTTCGTTATGTTCCGAATCACCTGCGTTTCATTCCCGATCATCCCGAGCAACGTTTCGACGGTTTGGTCGGCCCCCCCTCGCCGTTCCGGCGAAATGGACTCCCGGGCCTCCAGCAAGTGCGTCGCCCAAATCAGCCCCGACTTGATTTTTTCGCTTTGGGAAAACGACAGGATCGCTTCCGAAATTTTCATACTGCCTCCGAATTGTCTTCGAAAATAAAAATTGCGAGAATCCAAAATCGCCGTCGATTCGGTTTCAACTCCTCTTGGACTTCGATTCCCTTGTTGTTTTTTTCTTTGACACGAAAAGATTAAACCTTTAAAGCTGGTTGCAGAGAATTATGTTATCGAAAAAAATACGGATCAGAATAACAAAAACAAAAGGAAGCGGCAAACGAATATGGGCATGGAGAAAGAAAATTACGGTGAAAAATCGGAACTGGTTTTCGATTCGGAGGATCGGACCGGCGCAGGAGACCGGAGCGACGCGAACGATCAAATGGATTTGGAAAGTCCTATGGATCCCGGATGCGAAGAAGATTCGACCGAAAACGACGATATCGGAAAGGAAGAGGGCGAAGAGCGGTCGATCTCGGACGGCGATTGGGAAGACCGGGTTTTGTGCGAAGACGGCAATTGCATTGGCGTGATAGGACCCGATGGCCGTTGCAAAGAGTGCGGCAGGCCGTACAAGGGCGGCGGGACGTTTTCTCCGAAGGAGGATTCGGATGCTTCGAATTTCGTCTCGGCCGACGATTACGACGGACCCGGGGCCAGCGAATCGGAGACCGGGAAATCGCCGGAATACTCGTTCTCCGACGCAAACGACGACGAGTTCGACGATACTGCGGAAAAAACGGATTCGGACCTTGAGTGGGAGCAACGGAAACTTTGCAGCGACGGCAACTGCATAGGCGTTATCGGTCCCGACGGTCTTTGCAAGGAGTGCGGAAAACCCTTCGAAAACTCCGATCTCGGGCTTTGAAGAATCTCCGGCAGCTCTTTCGTTCGCACTCTCCCTTTGCGAATAACGATCGACAATCGGGTTGGTTTCGGCTTTGGCCGTCGATAGAAGGGCCGAAGATGGAACCAACCCGGAGATTGCGATCGCAAAGGCTATTTCAACAGCTCCTCGTATTCGAGTCCCGGCCCGACGCATTTCCAGCCGTCCGTCCGAAGTCCGTCGCCCGTCGCCTTGAAATCCACCTCATCGAGCAATTGCTCGACCTGGACTTCGTTTTTGGAATCCAAGCGGAATTGCACCGCCTTTCCTTCCTTGCTCAAAAGCACGTAATGCTCGCCTTTTTGAAACAGCCTTTGGCCTGATGGTTCCGTTGTCATCTTTTCACCTCGTATAAAGTCCGCGCCGTCATTTGTCCGGCTTTCCTATTTTGTCCCTCATCTGGGTATCGGCCATGATGTTTTTCATGCGATAATAATCCATGATGCCGAGATTGCCGCTTTGGAAGGCATCGGCAATGGCCAGGGGGATCTTCGATTCCGCCTCGACGACCTTGGCGCGCATGGCCTCCACTTTGGCCCTCATTTCCTGCTCCACGGCGAAGGCCATGGCGCGGCGTTCCTCGGCTTTGGCCTGGGCGATCTTCTTGTCGGCCTCGGCCCGGTCGGTTTCCAGTTCGGCGCCGATGTTCTTTCCCACGTCCACGTCGGCGATGTCGATGGAGAGGATTTCGTAGGCGGTTCCCGCGTCCAGCCCCTTGTCCAAAACCCTCTTGGAGATCATGTCCGGATTTTCCAGCACGAGCTTGTGGGTTTCGGCCGAGCCTATAGTGGTGACGATTCCCTCTCCGACGCGGGCAAGGATGGTTTCTTCCCCCGCGCCTCCTACGAGTCGCTCGATATTGGCTCGAACCGTTACGCGGGAGACCGCCTTCACTTGAATGCCGTCCTTGGCCATGGCCGCCACCAGCGGGGTTTCTATGACTTTCGGGTTGACGCTCATCTGGACCGCCTCCAGAACGTTTCTTCCGGCGAGGTCGATGGCCGCCGCCCGGTTGAATTTAAGGTCGATGTTGGCCTTGTCCGCCGCGATCAGCGCCTGGACAACGCGCGCCACGTCCCCGCCCGCCAGAAAATGGGACTCCAGATCGTCGGTGCGGATATCCAGTCCCGCCTTGACCGCCATGATCTTGCCCTTCACGATAAGCCTGGGCGGAACTTTTCGGAACCTCATGAAAACGATGTTGAAAAGACCGACTTTCGCGCCGGACACCAGCGCCTGGACCCACAGCGACAGGGACGAGGCCACGAAAAAAAACAGCACGACAACGACCACTACCAGCAGGAGCGTTAAAATCTGAGCGAAATCCATACGGTTACCTCCTTGAGTTGTTATTTGCGTCTCTTGACGACGACTTGATTGCCAGTGACCTTTAGAACCACCACTTGCGTTCCTTTTTCGATGTATTCGCCGCGGGTGACCACGTCCGTGCGGGCGCCGTTCAGCCGGGCCATCCCGGCGGGCCTCAGATCGGTCAGCGCCTCTCCCTCCAGCCCCGCGAGCTTTTCCATTCCAACCGACTGCGAAGACACTCCCAAATCCCGCGAGAGTTCCCGTTTGAGCGCAGCCGGAGACTTGGCCAACATTTTAAGGCAGAAAACGACCAGGAACGGGACCGTGACAATATCCGCCGCCAGAAAAACCAATCCCGCGCTCGTGGAAATTTCCGTGAACACCAGGAAAAGGGAATAGCCGAAAAGGCCGAAAGCCAAGATCGACAGGATTCCCCCGGAAGGAAGGAAAATTTCGGCTACGACAACGCCCACGCCCGCCAGCTGCAGTACCATTGGAATTAGAAGATTCATGCGATTACCCGTTTGCTCTGGAAACGATTACCGTGTTGCCCCTGATTTTGGAAACGACCACTTTCTCGCCTTTTTCCAGGTATTCGCCCTCCGTGACCACGTCGAACACCTCGTCGTTGATCTCGACCTTTCCGGAAGGTCTTAGAAACGTCAAGGCCGTTCCCGTGTCGCCCGCCCTGACCATGGAGGTCTGCGAGGATTCCGCGCGCGAACCTCCCAGCGTGGCAGTCAGGTAAGGGCCGTCCGAGGATTTGGCGAACTTTGGCAGCACATGGCTGAACATGAGAAGACCGCCGATGAACGCTCCGATGCAGGAGCCGAGCACCTTGGCGATGTTTCCGACCAAAATGGCGGTCTCCCAGGGAAGCGACGGGTCCGGAAGAACGAAGTATTGAAGCGAAAGGATCAGGCCGGCGACAATCAGCGCGATGCCGGTCAGGCCGGCGATTCCGAAGCCTGGAATCACGAAAAGCTCGAATCCGAGGATAGCAAGGCCCAGCAGGATGATCATAAGCTCCGTATAATCGGCCAGACCCGCCATGTATTGGTTCAACAAGACGATCATCAGCAACAGTATTCCGATCGTACCCGGAGTTCCGAAGCCGGGCGACTGGATCTCCATGTAAAGCGCACCCAGGCCGAACAGCATCAAAATGGGCGCGATGGAACCGATGAAACGCACCATGCTTTCGGACCAAGTCTCCCGGACGTGGACTATCGCGGCGTTTTCGAGCCCCATTTTCCCGAGAACTTCGTCCAGGCCGGAGACGCTGGCCTGGCTGAATCCCAGTTCGGCGGCTTCCTCGTCGTGCATGGTCAAAAGCTCGCCCTTGGCCACCACCGTTCTCTTTCGGGAGACCGCCTTCTTTTGTTCCTCGGAAAGCTCCTCGAAATCCAGTTTTTCGACGAATTGCCTTTGGCCGTCGATAACGACTTCGTACACTTCCATATCCTCGCTCACCATGGATTCCGCGAGAGCGGCGGGATATCCGTTCCGGCTGGCCAGCGCGCGGAATTTGGCCCTAAGGGGGGACTGGAACTTTTCGCCCATCATTTTGGGGCCCTCGTCGGAATAGACGATCGGGGCGCAATCGCCGATGGTGGTACTGGTTTTCATGTAGAGCCTGCCGCAGGCGAGCGCGATGAGCGCTCCGGCCGATATGGCCTTGTTGGAAACGTACGCCACCGTCCTGTCGGCGGGAATCTTCAGAAGCGTGTCCACGATATTGAGCGCCGCGTCCACCCGTCCTCCGAACGTGTCCAAGTCGAAGACGTAAATCGAGTCCGGGTCCGGCGTTCTTTCGTCCGATACGGCTCGCTCGAGGAACGCGGCCATTCCCGGATCGACCGTGTCGGAGACGGGGATCACATAAACGGTCTTGGCCAAGCCCGGATCGACCAACGCGAATACGCCTCCCAGGCAAGCTGCAAACGCGACCAAAGCGACAAAGAAAAATTTCCGGAGCGAAATCGCGATCATAAAAACCAATCCAATTGTCAATTCGTCTAATGTACGAACACTCTCTATCGCATTTCCCTACCGAAAGTCAATCCGGATTCGGGGTTGACGAACCGGCGGTGAAATGATACATATCCGGATTTCCCTGCGAGGGGAAGAAAAATCCCTTATGACGAGGACCTTAGAAGAGGCGAAATGAAAACGAAAAGTTCAAGAAACGACCTGACCCACGAGGATATTCTGCGGTTCAGAAAGCTCGAGACCGCGTTCCTGAGCCGCTGCAAACACTTCGGGTACAAGGAGATCAAAACCTCCACGGTCGAGCCCCTGTATATATTCACGTCCCTGGGCGCCCTCAGGGACGACAAGCTGAACAGAATCTATTCGTTCATCGACTGGGACGGATGGAGCGGGGAGCGCGTCGCCCTGAAGCCCGATTCCACCACGTGCGTGGCCCGCTATTACGGCGACCATCTTCGCACGGAAAACCCGCGCCGGAAACTCTGTTACGTGGAGAACCATTTCGAGTGGGCCGACGACTGGGACAAGATTTCCGAACGCTGGCAGTGCGGGGTCGAAAACATCGGAAGCTCCGACCCGGAGGCCGATATCGAAGTCATTTACATGGCCTTGGACATCCTGAACAAGGTGGATTTGAGAGAACGCTGTCTCTTCCTTTCGTATCCGTCGATCATACGGCAGATGGTTCGCGGTCTGGGGCTTTACGGCCCTCGGCAAAAGGAACTGCTGGAGGCGATCGCGAAAAGAGAGGATTTCCGCAGGATGATCCAATCCATGTCCGTGGATCCTGAAAAAGGACGCGAACTCAACGCGTTTTTGCAGGCTTCGGGAGAGATTTCGAACCATTCGGTCAGCTATCTCGACAACCTGAAGCATTCCTTGACCAAGGAAACTTACCAGCAGATCGCCCCGGCCCTCGAAAATTTCATTTCCATCTGCAAACGCTTGGACAGCCTCGAGTGCAAGTACGTGATCGATTTTTCTCTCCTGGGGGATCTGGAATACTACACGGGAATCAAGTTCCAGTTTCGATCGACGCCGTCGTTGAAGACGAGGAAGAATATCCTTTGTTCCGGCGGACGTTACGACAACCTGATCGGCACCATGTGGGAACTGGACGAGCCCGTTCCCGCCGTGGGTTTCGCACTTTTCGCCCGAAACATGTTCCCGTCCATACCCGCTGCCGTGGACAGGCTCCAGAACATTTGCGTCTACATCGGAAACATCGCCAAGGGAAACGTGGAAAAGGGGCAGTATTTGTGCGACAAACTGTCCGAACTCGGTTTCTGCGCCCAGATTTCGTTCGCGGAGGTGAAGAAAGAGGACTACGACAATTACGGTCTCGTGATCGAGGTGGACCTGGAGGCCTACGACGACGGCTACCACGTGCTTTCCAGCCAGAAGATCGGAAAACCTTTGCTCATGAACCTTTTTGGAGAACCAAATGGCCGCTGATACTATAAGCGTTTGTCTTCCCAAGGGAAATCCAATGGAACCCCTCGCGGGGTACCTGGAAAAAAAAGGCTTTCCGATTCGCGAGTACAATTCCAAAAACCGTACGTACCGTCCGCAGGTCGACGATATTCCGGCCAGGGCCAAGATCATGGCCGAAAAGGATGTCGCCATCCAGGTGTCCGTTGGAAACTACGATATCGGATTTTGCGGAATGGACTGGATTCGGGAGTTGGTTTCCAAATATCGGGGAAGCGATCTTCACGTGTTCAAACGGACCGGCTTGGACAAAAAGTGCGTCTACGCCTGCGTGGGCAAGAACGGCGGCTTCGAGACCGCCGAGGACCTGCACAAAAAAAAGGACTTCGTAACCATCGTGAGCGAGTATCCGAACTTGGCCGAAAGCTTCGCGATCAAGAACCGGCTTAGAAAGTTCAAGGTCTTTTCCGCCTGGGGAAGCGTGGAGGCGTATCCGCCGGAGCACGCGGACGTGGTGGTTCTAAGTTCGTACGAGGAGGAATCCTTGTCGCACATGGGGCTTGTGAACATCGGATGCGAACTCGAGTCGGACTTGAGCATCGTGATCAACCGAAAGAGTTTCGCCCTGAAAGGACTTTCCCCGGTCCTGAGATATTTCAGCGATTTCGAAAACCGACTTGGAGTTTGACAATGGCAGGCATACCCGACAAATTGAACTTCGCCGTGCCCGACGGGCACCTGATGAACCATGTGCTTCCTTTCATCGAGGATGCCGGACTGGTTTTCGAGGGCTACGAAAAGGAAAATCCGGACCGCAGGCCCCGTTTGAAGGCATTGACGGCGGAAGCCTCGGAAATGATTCCCGATCCTTCCAAGGTGGCGATCAAGGTGATTCGACCCCAGGACATGCCTACGCACGTGGCCAACGCCAATTTCGACCTGGCCATATCGGGCACGGACTGGCTGGCGGAGCACCGCCAGCGCTTTCCGGAAAGCCCGGTCGTGGAAAAGCTGCGAATGGGTTTCGGCAAAGTCAGGATCGTGGCCGCAGTTCACGAGGATATGGGCGACTCGCTGGATGATTTCATGAAGTCCTTCAGAAAGGAAAACGGAAAGGAACATTTGAGGATCGCTTCGGAATACGTCTATCTTGCCGACGCCTTCGCCCAGGAAAACAAGCTTCATCCCTATCGCGTGATCATGACCTACGGCGCCACCGAGTCGCTGATTCCGGAAGACTGCGACATGATCGTCGAAAACACCGAGACCGGAAACACGCTCAGGAAAAACAGACTGAAAATCATCCACTCGCTTAAGGTTCTTGGCGTGCCCTGGTCCGAAGGATGCCTGATCGCCAGCACGAAAAGCATGGAGATCGACTGGAAAAGAGAACTCGTCGAAGCTTTCGCGAAGCTTTTCGAAAAGCACCTTTCCTCGCAAAAGAAGGCTTGAGCCAAGTCGGGGGATTGCCAAACAGTTGTTTGAGCTGCGGGAGGTGTAATAATTAGATCGCAACGACGATCATTGCGGGCGAGGTTGGCGGCGTGCATGCATACGGCGAATGCGCGGAGATCGGAAAAAGGATTGAATCCTGTCGAGAGCGGCGGAAACAAACGCCTTTTTTCGAGAGGTTCCGCGCCGCCTTGGAAGGCGGCGCTACCGACAGACCCCGCTTGACCTCTCCGCCGCAAGTTGTCCCGAACCCCGGTACGATTTGCCAGTACTCCTATTCCAATGAACACTCCTTGACCGTTACGGCTATCTTCAACAATACTGTCAGGATCATGAAGCCCGCGCCGTAAACGGACAACGAAATCAGGAGTTCGGGAGCGGTCGGAGTATAAGTAGTCGCATGATGCAGGGGCGTGGGGACGAATCCTCCGGCGACCAGTCCCATCCCCTTGTCGATCCAGGTTCCGGCGAATACGGCGGCGCACGCGAAGGCGAGGACTCTCCCGTTTTTTCGCGCGGACGGCACGATCAGCAGCGCCAAGGCGACGAACATAAGGGCGAGGGCGAACCACATCCAAAAAACCAGAGAATCGTGCCCCTCCAGTCCCGAGTAAAGATAGACGAAATGATCCATATGTTCGGGAATTTGGCTGTAGAAAACGACGAAGACCTCGCAAAAAAGGAAAAAGAGGTTCGCGACCAACCCGTACGCCACGATTTTCGACAAGGCCTGAATCGCTTTCCAACCGGCGTCGAATCTACTGACTTTTCCGATAATCATGCAGAGAATGATCAGGAACGCCGGACCGGACGCGAAGGCCGACGCAAGAAAACGCGGCGCGAGGATCGCCGTCAGCCAAAATCCCCTTCCCGGCAATCCGCAGTAAAGAAACGCGGTGACCGTGTGGATCGCGAAGGCCCACGGGATCGAAAGATAAATCAGCGGCTTGATCCACGACGGAGGCCTCACGCCGTTTCGCTCCGCCTCCAGGACTTTCCAACCTACGACCGTGTTCAGCAGCAAGTATCCCATCAAAACATTGGCGTCCCAAAAGATGATCGAATGAGGAGTCGGATAGAGAAAAATATTCAGGGCTCTCATGGGTTGGCCCAGATCCACGAAAAGAAACAGCATGCACATGCAAACCGAGGCCACCGCCGTAAACTCTCCTATGATCGTTATTTTGCCGAACTCCTTGAAGTCGTGGAGATAATAGGGCAAAACCACCATGACGGCGGAGGCCGCCACGCCTACCAGAAAAGTCAGTTGGGCGATGTAAAATCCCCATGTTACGTCGCGGCTCAGGCCCGTGATGCCGAGGCCGTATTCCAATTGCCAAAGATAGCCGACCCCGCCCGGAATACTGATGAACAAAAGAAAACCAATCCATCGAAAATAGCCCTTGCCTCCTTTTAACGCCAATTCCAGCATATTCTCCTCCAAAGTTTAGGTTGATTCAACGAAGATATTCGGAATGGCGTTATAGCGCGGCGCAATTAATCGGGAATAAATTTCAGGCGGACGAGGAAAGGTCTTGAACGATTTTCCGATGCAACTTTTCGGTTTCCTCGCTCAAAGGCAATCCCAATTCGTCGAAAAAAAGCTTTTTGCATTTGAGATAAATTCTCGCGGCTTCCGCATTGTTTCCCAAGAATGCATGGAAGCCCATCAGGCGTCGGTATATATTTTCGGCGAAGGAATCCGCCCGAAGATACTTTTCCGCGTACCGGACGCAGTTTTCGAAATCCTTGCGTCCTTCCATGGAATCCATGATCCGGTTCAAAAGTCTCAGGTAGCGAGACTTGATCCGTTCTCTTTCCTGGATGATCCAATCGATGTAAAGATCTTCGGAGGAGGGCAACAGGTCTCCCTTGTACATTTTCTCGGCCTCGACGGACATCGTCACGGCGTTTTGGGGATCGGTTTCGTTCTCGGCCGCTTCGCAGGACCTCTCGAATCGATCGACGTCCGTAAAGCCGCCGAAACCCAAATGCAGACGGTAAGCCGTCCCGCTTTTTCGGACGTACGAAGAAACCTTTCCTCGAGACAGCCAAGGTTCGAGCATTCTTCGAAGATGGTTCATGGTCACGTGGAATCTTTTGGTTGTTTTATCGATGTCCTCGTCCGGCCAGAGCAATTCGATCAGGAAATCCCTGTGGATGAACCCTCGTCCGCCAAACAAGGCCAAATGCTTGAACAAGAGCAGCGCGTTGCGGCTGCTCCATCGGGTTTCGGGGATTTCCCGGTTCCCTGCGAACACTCTGAATTCGCCCAGGCAGTATATCCGAAGGGGAGGGGTCGCAAGGCCGCCGATCAATTCGGAGACGTCCGTTCCCGACGCGTCCGCATGGTTCGTCAATGGAATCAACCGGCCCGACAGGCTTGTCAGCCCGAACGCGTAGTCGTCCCGTTCCGCGGCGGTCAAGGCTTTCTCCAAGTATTCTCGAGCTTTTCGACCTTGATTTCTATGATTGTGGTATTCCGCGAACAGAAGAAGCGTTCGGAATCGTTCGAACCGAAACGGCTCGACCAGGTGTTCGATTGCGGAAAGGAAGCCATATGCCTTGTCGTATTCGTTTTGCGCCATGCACAGTCGGGCCAGGTCCGCTTTCAACCCTCCCTCGGCCATGCGCAAATCGAGCCCGTCGATGGCTTTCAAGCCGTCGCGAAGCCAATGCTCGGCTTTCGGGAGATTGCCCTTTGCATGCTCGATGCCTCCCAAGATTCGACAGGAATGCGCCCGTCCCCATCGATTTCCCAGTTCCGTGAAAATCGACAGGCTTCTTTCGGCTTCCCACGAGGCATCCGCCAAATTGCCGAGCCCGAGCAGGCTTTGAGCCTTGACGCTCGCAATCCATGCGTACTGGCTGTCGAAGAGTCCGAATTCGGTTGCGGCCTTCAATCCTCTTTCGGACTCCTCCAAACCTTTGTCGAACCTGCCTTGGCAACAGTGGCACGACGAGAGTTGAAAGCAGTTCAAGGGAATCAGGGAGCAAAGCCCGAATTTTTGGATCAGCTTTTCGCATTCCAGGCTATGGCGCAGGGATGCCTCGAATCCGCCGAGCATAAAATGAAAGGCGCTTTGATTCAGATGCAGCCAAGCCGTCGAAGCCTCCCGATAATCGCCGAAAGACGGCATTAGGGAAAGATATTGCTCGATGTACTTTTCGCCTTGGCCCGTTTTTCCCAGCAAGCCCGAAAAAAATATCAGGATTCCGAGCATTTCGAAGGCCGTGAACGAATTCGTATCGATTCTCTTCAAGAGATTTTTATACATTCTCTCGGCTTTGCGGGCGTCTCCTGTTTGATAATGGAGCAAGCCTATTTCTTTCAAACACATGGCCGCTTTTCCGACTGCCTTTCTTTGGGAGAACACCGACAGCGCTTTGCGGCAGATCGAAATACCGGCGAACGGGTCTCCGTTCAGCGAGAGCGCTTTCGATTTCAAATACAGAAGATCGGGGTCTTCATCCACGAGCGCGCCGGGAAGACGATCCAAATAGGACAGAATTTGCCGGATTCTTCCTTGGAGCAACAAATCCATTCCGATTTCGGCGAGAATCAGAGCCGCGTTTTCGAATCGTTCGCCTTGCAGGAAATGGTTCAAAGCCAAGTCCCGTTGTCCCGAGGAATCGTATACATTGGCGATTTTCGCGTGCAGAAGGCGCAAGTCTTCCTTGGCAAGCTCGCGGACGAGCTTTTTTTGCAGAAATCCCTGGAACAAGTGATGGGCTTGGTATACGGGAGAGTTCGCTCCGTCAAGGGCGCAAACGAAAAGATGATTGGACTTCAGGTACTCCAGGATTTCCTCCGAATTCTCGATGCCGAGAACGCGGTCGCACAATTCCGCGTCTAGTTTGTCGAGAACGGATGTCCGGGTCAGAAAGTCTTTGATGGCGCTCGGGAGCGCACGAAAGGCGTTTTCCTCCAGGTATTCGAAAATGCGGACAAGCGCCCGCTCCCGATTCCCGTCGGCGAAGACACCGGCGTTCTCCAAAGAAGAATTCCGCATGCAATGGTAAAAAAGAACGAGGCCGGAAACCCATCCTTCGGAATTTTTATGGATTTCGACCAGAAGGTCCTCCTCGATCTCGAAAGAGAAGATATCCGCGAAAAGGGCGCGGGCCTCGTCCATGTCGAACGCGAGGTCGCTTTCGGAAATTTCCAGCAATTCCCCCGCAAGTCTCATTTTGGAGACCGGCAAGCCGGGGTCGGTTCTTCCCAGAAGAACGATATGGACAAGCGGAGAAATTCTCCGAAGAATATAATCCAGGCCGTCCTTGATTTCCGCCGATGTTTGCGCCAAGTGGAAATCGTCCAGAACGATCAGAACGTCCTTGTCCACGTTCTTTTCAAGTTCGCCCAGAAACGCCGTCAGTATAGCCTCGCGGCCCAGCTGCGAAAAACCCGGTTCTGTCCGGAACCGAACCTCGGCGTCGCTGAAATTCCCGAACTGTTTTTGAAAGCCTCGATTCAGGTACCGTATGAACGTGGGAAGATCGCCGTCGGATTCGTCCATGCGGTACCATACTGTCGGCATTCCCGTTCGAGCGACCAGTTGGGCGGCCAGGATTGTTTTGCCGTAGCCCGATCCCGCGATGACGGTGGCGAGTTTCTTTTTGGGAATTTCCTCGGCCAGAAAACGCAAGCGCTCTCGAAAAACAGCGCTTGAAACGACGGGAATCAAAAGTTTGGATTCTATGATGCCGATCGACTGCATTTTTTTAACAAGTCCCTATTAAGTTACGAGCAAAAAGTCTCAATAAAAAATAAACAGGGGACGAATAATCTATCTCGTTCCCACGCTTCGCGTGGGAATGCGTGCCAGGACGCTTCGCGTCCGCAGGCCGCCAAGCCGTGGCCGAATTCGTCTTCTCGTTTCGAAAGTGGCCTTATATCTGAATCAACAAGCGGCCAATGCGTTGCGAGAACTCTTCCGGGTCCCTTTTCCAGAAATCCTCCGCCGATCGTGGCGGATTGTCTTCAAAGCGGTCTTGGACGAGTTCCAGACACCGCGCGACTTTTTCCAGTTTTTCGCAATATCCGAAAAAAAGTAGATGGGCTTCCTCCAGATCGACTCGTTCGAAACGGACTTTGTCCCCCGGCATCAGTTGGGCGATTCGGTCGAGGTCGGCCGATACCACCGTCGCGATCTTGGCGTAGCCCCCCACGGTTTGTTCGGAAAGCAAAACGATGGGAAGGCCGTTTTCGGGAATCTGGACGCTTCCGGGCAAGGACGGTTCCGAAACGATGCTCTTCGGCTTGCCTTCGGCGATTTGGACGGGGGGACCTTCCAGCCGCAAGCCCAGCCTGCTCGATTCGTGGCCGACCGTGTAGACTTCCCCGAAAAAGGTTTCCATGCTCTTCTCGAAATATTCCTCTTGAGGGCCTGCGACCGCGCGAAGCGAGACCTTCGGCTCGTATCGGGGCCTGTATTCGTCGGGAAGTCTTCTCGATTCCGTTTCCGGTTTTCCTTCGACCATGTAAACGACGTCGCCCTGTTTCAAGGCGCGCCCGTAGAAGCCGCCGATTTTGGCTCCGGCGAAGCACGAACGGCTTCCCATGACCAAGGGGGCGTCGATACCCCCCGTGACGGAAAGGTAGGCCCTGCATCCGCTTTTCGCTTGCCCTATGCGTAGATCGTCTCCAGGATTCGCTTCGAAAGACCGCCATCCTTCGACCTTGTTCCC
Organism: uncultured Desulfobacteraceae bacterium; assembly: GCA_964575975.1. GTDB lineage: Bacteria > Desulfobacterota > Desulfobacteria > Desulfobacterales > SKZT01. Next base: position 5,755 of record CAZNTU010000025.1, on the reverse strand, counting down.
GTTCAGACTGATTTCCATCTCCGCTCCGGCCAGGGCGATTCGGGTGCGGGCCAGAATCCGGTATTGTCCACCGTAAAAGGTGAGTTCGAGCGCGGCGGAACCTTCTTCCGCCCCTGCGAGCATGTTCGCCGCGCCGTAGGAGAACCGGTCGAGAGCGCCGCTCGGTGGCGTCCCGAATCGCCGAAAGCCATACCTGCCCTTGTCCTGAATTGTGGTGAAAGAGCCGGGATGGACGACTTTCAAAAAGGGCGTCATTGTTTCCGCCTCCTCGACATTTCGTCGAACTCGTCGGGGGAAATCGGTTTGAATTTCAGGAAGCAGCCCGCTTCCAGCAAGAAGGGTTCGGCTTTGTCCGGGTCGAACAATTTGAGAGGAGTGCGGCCTATCAAGCGCCACCCCCCGGGGCTTTCGATCGGGTAGACGCCCGTCTGGCCGTTGGCGATTCCGACCGAACCGGCCGGGACCCTCGTTCTTGGCTTTTCCAACCGGGGAGTATGCAAATTTTCCGGAAGTCCCCCCAGGAACGGAAAACCGGGCGTGAAACCGAGCATGTAAACCAGGTATTCGGGAGACGAATGGACGGCGACGACTTTTTCCTCGGAAATCCCATGATAATTGGCCACGAATTCGATGTCGGGACCGTATTCTCCGCCGTAGCAAACGGGTATTTCGACCGCCTTCGGCGGGGACGGCTCTTCGTCCACGGACTCGCTTTCAAGACGGATCAAGGTCTCTTTCAATTCGGCGGCACTGGTCAAGCGGGGATCGTAGACGACCAGCAAGGAACGATAGGCAGGGACGACTTCCGTCACCCCGGCAGGCGTGTTTCTTTCGAGGGCAATGGTCGCCGAACGCACTTTTCTATGGATCTCCGGATCGATTTTGTCCCCGAATTCGACCAATATGCCGCAGTCTCCGTAAATTCGAAATCGCACTTTATTATTCAACTCCCAACGCCTTGTAAACCGCGTCCACCGGGTCCGAATAGAAACTGGTCTGAAACTTGGCGAAAAGTTCCCCCGGTATGGTTTGGATGTCGCCGACGCTGCTCATGGGAATCAGGATTTTTTTCGCCCCGGAATCGAACGCCACCTGGAGAATTTGACCCGGATTCGTCGCAGGGACGATGGTTCCGCCCAAGCTCATGTCTCCGAGGACGACCATCTGGCTCCTGACCGGCCTGCCCGTCAGACCGGAGCAAAAGGCGACGAAACTGTACAGGGTCAAGGTCGTCGCCGCTCCCGTGTTGTGGATTTCCACGACGTGAAGATGATAGTCGTGATCGCCGACCCTGCTCATGGAGCTTACTCTCGAAACGTTGGCCTTGAAATAGTCGAACGCGATCTTTATCGCCTCCTTCGTCTTCGCGTTCGCCCCCGATCCCGAGACGGAAAGCTTGCCCGTTCCCGCCGTCGCCTGGAGTTCTAATCGATAAAGTCCCAGTCGGCCGCTTGTTCCCAACGCGACCGTATGCATCGTTCCCGGGTTCATCGGACCTTCGGGAATCAGCGAAGCGCCGCCGTGTTCCGGAACGCTTACGAATTTTTCCTCCAGCGTTTCGTTGTCGATGTAGCTGAAATGAACGTCGTAGAATTCCATGCCCCCGATCTTCTTGAGCTGTTCCTTCACCCGTCTCCGGCTCTCCAGCGCATAGACGAAGCATCTTTCGACCACGTCCTTGCCGAACTCCCCGTGAGGATACAAAAGCTTCAACAGGCCGGAAACGGTCTTTCTCACCGCGATCACGTCCCGCTGGTTCAAGTTGTTTCCGATCTTGAAATACCGGTCGATTGCGTCCGTGAAGCTTCTCTTTCGCATCTCCCTGAAAAATTCCGCGAGAAAATCGACGATCAGGCCGTATTGGTTCGTCAGAAACTCCGGGCGCATCTTGGGGATTTCCCACCCCGGCAGGTAGCAGTGCATCCTGTCGAAAAAGGCGGAATCGATCATTTCCTCGGGAAAGGGCGCGAACAGATGCCCCGTCTTCACCAGAACATCCACGCTTTGGTTGATGTTTCCGACGAACACCATCGCGGCGTTGGCGTTTATGACGTCGCGTCCTCTCGAAAAAGACCCCGACGCCATGAAATCCTTCATGATCTGGATGCCGTCCTTGTCCTTGAAATTGATTCCCGCCACTTCGTCGAACGCGACCACGTCCCACAGGCCGACCAGGCCCACTTTTCGCGTGCTCATGTTGTAGAAGAGGTTGGCGACGGTGGTCTGGCCCCCCGAAACGAGGATGGAATTGGGGCTGATCTCCTTGTAGATGTGGCTCTTTCCCGTTCCTCTGGGACCGAGTTCGCAAATGTTGTAGTTGTTCTCGACCAGAGGCACGAGACGGGCGACCAAGTGCCATTTGACCCGGGGTTCGAAAGCGGCCGGCTCCAGGCCGGTCGATCTCAGCAGCACGTCTATCCATTGTTCCTCGGTGAAGGCCCTTCTTCCCTCGAAAACGGATTGCAGGTCCAGGTTGGGCATTTGAATCGGCTTCAGTTCCGAAAGAATAAACGGCGAGCTTTTCGAGCCTTCCTCGTAGAGGTATTGAAGGGTCAGGATGCACCAGATGCCGCCCACGAGAAGCTTCTCGTAGTCTTTGACTGCGGCGCTGGATATTTCGATTCCCCTGACGCCGAGGTTGGACAGCGCGGCTTCGTAGATGTCCTTCTTGTCGTTGAGTCTCACCGTCACCCTGTCGATGATCTTGTAGTTGCCGCACTCCCTGATCTTGGATTTGATCTTTTCCGCCTCGTCGGGTCTCACGTAGTTTTCGGAGAGAATGTTCTTTACGGTTTTCAGCCCGTCCCGGATGACCTCCTCGTCGTCCACCGCGCAGTACATTCCCAGAAGATACTCCAGGACGTACACCGGAACGTTGGCCCCTTCCTTGAGAAGCTTCGTCAGGTCCTTTCGAACGACGCGGCCCGCGAAATTCATGTTCAACAATGCGTCTGTGCCGACTTCGATTTCCATTCCCCACCCTTAAAAATCGTTTGCGAACGCAATGTCGATATGGACGGGAAGACTGTCGAATTCCGTGTCGTCGATATTGCGGATCATCAGGAAATATTCCTTCTTGTTGTCGTACGTCCCGGACTTCAGGACGAGCCTTGCGGATTTTTGCCGGTCCTCCATGGAGGACGACTCGCTGTCGAACGTGACCATCTCCTCGTTGCTGACGAGTTCGTTTCCGTCCCGAAGTGATATTTTCAACGTTCTCGGTTTCGTGCGCTCGGAAACCGGGTCGGTTTGAATCAATTTGAAGATCGGCCGGTTGACCACGATTTTCTTGTAGGAACCGAGAAGGGAGACGCCGACCTGGTGTACTTCCGATTTTTCGAGATGCTTGCCCTTCATTTGGGCAACCGCGACAACCGGGACCGCGATTTCCTGAAGCATCGTCCCCCCGTGGAAAAATCTCGCCCCTCCGATGAAATTGTATCGGTTGGTGGATTTCGGGGTGATGAATTCCAGGTCCGAGTCCGCGTTGCAGGTCGTTTTGACGTTTCCTTTGAAGGAATTTTCGGGCTGGCCGAGTTTTTTTCCGAGCACGAATCTTTTGTGGGTCTTGACGGCGCTGCCCGGATCGATCTTCAGCGCGCTTTTGTCTATGGGTTCCGGCGCTTTTTCCTGATAGACGAACCCGTGGTCCGCCGTGACCAGGACCTTTGTTCCGTTCAGGCTGTTGATTATGAATTTGACCAGGGCGTAGATTTCGTCGATGGCGTCCCGCACGGCCTGGAAGCAGCTGCTTTCCGAAACCGCCTTGTCTCCGACCGCGTCTATTTTGTCGTGGTAGATGTAGACGATCTGGTACGGTTTCACGAATTCCCTGCCCGAGTCCTTGGTCATGGAGATGAACGATTCGAATTTGACGGCGGTCCCGTTGTATTCGTTCAGGACGGCCGCCCGTTGATCGAGGGAACCGCAGGGCTTGCCGTCCACGAGTACTTCGGCTTTTGCGTCGTCCTTGAAGGAAATCGTTTTATGGGGAAGAAGCGCCGCCATTCCCAAGGCGGTATAGCCGGGGACGATTCCCAGCATGGCCTCCAGATCGGCTTTCATGCGATACTTGCCGTTGATCTTTCCGGCCAGTTCTTCCGCCGCCTCGTACCGAAACGCGTCGCTGACGACGACGAATATCCGGTTTCTGGAGCCTTGTCTCAAGACGGGAGCGACGTATTTGTCGAAAAAGCCGTATTGGTTGGGGACGTACGGCAATTTCCAGTTTTCGATCAAGCCGCCCGATTCTCCATGTTTCAGAAAATCCCCCCATCTCAAGGCCAGCCGGTCGATGAACCATCCGCCGTAGCAACTCTCCACGGTCTCCTTCAGGGACTTCAGCACGTCCCATCCCGCCATGTCCGCCTTGTCCGCGAGTTCGTGGAATATCCGGTAGCTTTGGTCGAACCGGAAAATATCGGACGCGTACGCTTCGAACATTTTCTTCGCGGACGCGTAGCCGAATCCCGAGTCGTATTTCCTCCGGAGTTCGAAAAGCTTGATCGCGGATTCGAGCGCCTTATAGACCGTTCTGTAGAGGTTGACGCTCGAATCGGGGTCGAGGACGGTCGTAGCCCAATAACCGTCCAGTCTTTTCCTTATCGCTTCCCCGACCACCCGGTAATCCTTCTCGGGGTCTTTTTGAATATGGTCCCTGATGGAGCTGACGATTCTTCTTTCGACGGATTCGAACGTCGTCGCGTCGAGAAGGGATTCGAAGTCGAACGTCGTCAGCAATTCGTCGATTTTGAGTTTCTTGGCGACGATTTCCGAAATCCGGTTGTAGTATTTGCAGAACGCCGCGTTGGTTCGCCACTGGGAAAGAAAGACGGAGCAGTTGATCGACCCGGAGGAATTGTCCGTGACGAAATGGGAAATCGATGGAGGAGGGGCGACATCCATGCCGTTGGCAAGATCGGTCGCGAACAGCCTTAGAAGAAAGTCGGCCAGGTTCGGAGAGTCCTCCTTGGCGTATCCGAAACTTTTCGCCACGAATTTCCAGAACGCGGTCTTCAGCCCGAACTTTTCAATGTCCGTCCACGACTTGGGAGGTTCGTCCTCGTCGAAATCGTCCCGCGAACAAAAATCCGCGAGAAGGCTCGTCAGGACGGAAAACATGTCGGGATGTCCCGCTCGCGTCAGAACGGCGAGCATCTTGATGTCGATCTCGTCCTCTCCGTCCCCGGACACGATCCATTTTTTCAAACGGTTCAATCGGTCCTGGCTTTTGAAAAAGTCTTTCCGTTTTTTGATGTGCGGACGCAGGCTCTGCCTTTCGAGAGTCAGTTCGTTCAATAGAATGGAAGCCTGATCGGCGTGGAAGGTTTGGCTGTAAAGCCGGATGTCGAGAAGCCAGTCCTCGTCCGGGGCGGGTTCGGCACAGGGGGCGTACAGGAGGTATTTTCCGGTCGGGTCTTCTTGCTCCAGCCTGATTTTGAGTTCCAGCGACCCGAAGCCGTCCAGTCGCAAGACGGAAACGTCGTCGAGTCCGATGGACTCCAGAATGTCGTCGAACTCCTTTTCGGCGTCGTACCAGAATACGATGCGGTGGCTTTGGTAAATCTTTTCGAGTGTGTTTTTTATTTGTTCCGTGTCCATTTTTTCATGCGTTTCGGTAGCAAGATGGTTTTAGGGCGCTGGCGGAATTCTTCTCACGGGACAGCGAGCAAGTTTTTCGTTTCATCCTTACACGCAAACTATGCAACCCTTTCAGGGTAAGGGTCCCGGAGAGCATCGCCAACCCAGGGTGGCG